>JBMYWR010000170.1:0-6831 GCA_049607625.1 Colwellia sp. | reverse complement strand
CAAGCTTAAATAACCTGAGCTCGGCTTAACATATACTTCTCTAGCAGCTATTTTTTCCTAGTTTCTGCGTTAAATATTGTTGGTAAACCTTGCCCAAGAAAGCAAAAGTGTTCGAAAATCTTCAATACCGCAACAAGCACTTTCATTTTGATCTGGATGAATGTGCTCTGTCGTTAACATGTCCGGTAACTCTTCATCTTCAATGGCTGAGTTAGCATATACTTCTACATCATGGCCGCTAAAGGTAACACTATACTCATGGCCCGTAATGGTAATTTCTTCTGTTGGTTGGTGTACAACATCATCGATTGCTGTCAGTAAATTAGTCAGTTTTTCACGGCTATTGCTTAGCTCTACTTCTAACCAAGGCCCAATAACCTCATGCTCTAATGAAAATTTAGCTCTTGCCTGACCTGTTATCGCATCGTGTATAAATTCATATTCCATTGGGTTCTACTTCAAAAAATAATAAAAAATAAATAACAGTATAGCAAAGCTATGGTCTTTATTTTAAGTTTGCTTAATCTTTTAAATGTAAAAGCATAATACGAGTAAATTGAAGCGTTATTGATGACGTTAGTTAGCTATCCATTCACAGCTAAGTATTATTTCTGAGGAGGGATTTTCTCCGCATGACTTCTCAAGCATCAAACTCGCCTTAAAATGGTCTCCTACATTAATAACGCCTACCCCTTTTGGCGTACCTGTCATCACGATATCACCATCTTCTAACGTAACAAACTTTTGTAATTCCTTTAAAATCACTTCTGGTTTATACATCATTAAGCTTTCACCGCCTTTTTGCTTTTCTTCACCATTAATTTCAAGTTGTAAACTCAAGTCACCTTTATTAATGGGTAAAGGAATAAATTCACTTAGAACGGCTGCGCCATCAAATGCTTTTGCTCTTTCCCAAGGTAAACCTTTATTTTTTAATTTGCTTTGAAGTTCTCGCTTGGTTAGATCTAAACCAAAACCTACTGCAGAAAACTTCCCTTGCTCAAAAACAAAGCAAACCTCACCTTCATAATGAAGTTGCTCTTCTAAATGGTATGCATTAAGGTTTGATGATATTGCAGAGTTTGGCTTAAAAAATACCACCATTTCATCGGGTATTTCATTGCCTAGTTCAGTAATGTGCTCTACATAATTCCGACCAATACAAAGCACTTTAGATGGTTTAATTGTTTTACTGTTTGCTTTAGATATGATTTTTAAGGTATTCATTATTGCCCTAATAATAGTTTCATTTATTTCTTTGAAAAGTTCTTATCATAATACCTAATAAAACATTTTGTAACTTACTTTTCTTTATTGCGAATGAGATATTATTTAATCTGAACTAGGTTTAAATTCTACTATTTTGTCAAATAAATCAGATTTATAGCAAAGACAATATTATCTCTTCTTTATTCGTGTTATTTTATAGTGCAAGTAACCTGAGCTCGGCTTAATACATACTTCTCTAGCAGCTATTTTTCCTAGCTTCTGCGTTAAATTTATTTGCAATAGGCAAGCTATTGGCGCATGAATTTGCCTTGAATCAATAAAAACTATCAAGCTAGAGGTGATTTTACATTCCAAATCAATAAATTACGTAAAATCAAGCTATCTCTTAAACCGAGTTCAGGTTAAGTAACTAAAAATTAGTAATATTGCAGACAATTGCATAATATATAACATACAGCATTATTTTAATTTTCCAATTTTATAGGTAACACCATGAATAAATTTATAACGCTAAGCCTTTTCGCCCTACTTTTTAGCTTTTCAAGCCTTACGCTTGCTAACGATGTTAACGCGACACTAAGTAAATTTAAAGCATCACCTCAACTTACGAAGTTTTTCAATAATTCATATGGTTATGCGGTATTCCCTACTATTGGTAAAGGAGGCTTTGGCCTGGGTGGCGCATATGGAACAGGTAGTGTATTTAGAGGTGGGCAAAAAACGGGTACAAGTTCTATGATACAAGTTACTTTAGGCTTTCAGTTAGGTGGACAAGCTTTTAGTGAAATCATCTTTTTTCAAAATGAAAAGTCTTATAAGGATTTTACTAGTGGAAACTTTGAATTTTCAGCGCAAGCTTCTGCAGTCGCAATAACGGCTGGTGCTAATGCAAAAACGAGTACAACAGGAATGAGCGCAGGTGCTGGTCAAAAGTCTCAAGCAGGTCAATACCAAAACGGTATGGCCGCTTTTACCTATATTAAAGGTGGCTTAATGTATGAAGCAGCCTTAGGCGGCCAGAAATTTAGCTTTGAAAAACTATAAGTAACGAATAAAGTTTTAGAAAGCATATTAGGTGTTTTCTCATTTAAAAAACATAACGAGAATAATATTATTAGGTACCTCACATGAAAAACTCAAGTAAAGTAAAGGGATTTAGTTTAAAGACACAGATTTATAGCTTAGTGTTTTTTCTTGGCTTACTTTCTTTTGCTGGGACCTTATTCGTTACAATAGAAAGTACTAAAGACTATTTGAACGAACAAATGGGCAGCCATGCTCAAGATACCGCAACCAGTTTGGGGTTATCTATTTCTCCTTATTTAGGCACAGATAACAGCGATGACTTAATTATAGCCGAGACAATGGTCTCAGCTATTTTTGATCGAGGCTATTATGCTTCAATTAGCCTTATTTCAGCCGATAACCAAACTAACCTTATTAGCCGAGAAAACCCTAAAACGGTTGAAACGGTACCGAGCTGGTTTATTGAGTGGTTCACGCTAACGCCACCAACTAAATTCAGCGAAATTAACACCGGATGGCAAATTGCAGGCACCTTAAAAGTAACTTCGCACGCGGGCTCTTCATATCTTCAGCTTTGGCAATATGGACAAAACGCTTTTATTGCCTTTTTCCTTATTTTACTGGTCAGTTTAATTTTAGCTTACTTTATATTGAACGCCGTATTAGAGCCGCTTTCACAAGTAGAGGCGCAAGCAATCGCTTTAAGTAAGAAGCAATTCAACATAAATCCTAAACAACCGTTTACAAGAGAGTTAAATGTAGTTGTTAATGCGTTAAACACTATGGTTGCCAACCTGCAAAATAACTTCGACTCGTTAACTAAGCAAACAGAGAAGTTTACTAAGGAAGCTTATATTGACAAGCTTACTGGTTTAGCAAACCGCCGAGCTTTTGAAAATCAATTTAATGTTCAACTACAAGCGCTGGGTGAAAACGATATTGGCACAATAGCTTTAATTGAATTACCCCGTTTACAGCAGGTTAATACCCAAAATGGCTACCAAGCTGGTGATGCCTATGTAACAAACGCCGTAAACGTCTTAAAAGAAGCCTTTGGCGGCATTTCGGATGCTAAATACTATCGCCTTAATGGTGGTAGTTTTATCGTAACCATCGCTCATCCTTTTGCTTTATGCCAAGAAGAAATAAAAAAGGCTGAGTCGTTGTTTATTAAGCTTAATGCTGAAGAAAACAACCATCAATTTGCCAACATTGTTGCAACGGCCTTTAGGCAATCTACATCGCTTCAGAAACTTTTATCTGAACTCGATACCCTACTTACACAAAAATCATCTAGTTTTGCCAATAAAGAAGATGCTGTTGACAGCAATAGCCAACCTAATGAAAATTCTGGGCTCTCTTTAGGTGTACAACAGTGGAACTCGCTAATTAATGATTTACTTCAAGCAGGTCATATAGAGTTTTCTTACCAAAGCGTAAGATCTCTTCCTAATCAACAAAGTACTACAGTGAATCAAACGATTATCAAGCAAGGCAATAAAACTTATTACAATGAATTACTCGCTAAATTCTATTTTAACGATGAAGTCATTCCAAACAATCAACTTTTTGCTATGGCAGAACGACTCGGATTGACCCAAAAGCTTGATGAAAGTCTCATTACTGAAGCGATTAACTTTATCACTCCACAGAATGCTGAAATAAACGCAATCAACTTAAGCCAACAATCATTATTGAGCGAGTCTTTTGTTGACTGGTTAACAGGTTTTGTTGAAAAAAACCCGCTTTGCAAAAACAATATTTATTTTGAGATCAATGAAATCGCACTACTTAAAGATATTGAATTAGCAAGCAAGCATATTGACGCATTTAAAGCATTGGATATCGGTATTGTTATTGAAAGGTTTGGTACGAGTTTTACATCCTTTAAATACCTTAGAGGATTAGATTTAGACTTTATCAAAATTGATGGCAGTTATGTACGCGATCTTAGTAAAAACCAAGATAACAACTACTTTATCCAAGCTGTTAATCAAATTTGTCATGGCTTAGGTATCAAGGTTATTGCTTGTCATATAGAAAACCAAGAAATATTATCTATGATTGAAACATTAGGCTGTGATGCGGTTCAAGGACAGTTTATTCAAGAGCCGACTCCATTAACTAAGCCTGAACAGAATTAGAATTATAAGTAAAATTAGAGTTAGAAGTAAAAACTACAAAATATGCCGTTATGGGATATACAATGGCTGATTCAACGTTTCTTGATTAAAACGCTCTCTTAGGTTATTCCAGCTACTTAATCGATCAGAGCTACCTACACGCTTACCTTGCCCTTTGGCTTTACTTAACCATAAGCTGTCACCATTAAAGCTATAAATAGGTAATAGGTCTTTTCGCTGGCTAGCCGGTAAAATTTTGCCATTTATATTATCAAGAACCAAAGGCATACTATTAGGTGTTTCGTAATAAGTTACTACCATGTGGAACTGATTTAACTTAACCGCTTTTACATAGTTAATTCGCAACTTACTCGCATCAACCCCCATAGCTAATAAGGTGAAATACTTAGCAATACTGAAATCTTCACAGTCACCACCGTTAACACCAAGAAACTCTACAGGGGTAGCCCAATAATCATTTTTCCCCCATAAATCAATATCATTAACAAATTGTAGTTGATTAAAAAAACGATTAACCTTTTTAAGTTTATCAATATCTTGCTGAAGTGATTTATCTGCGAGAATAGTTTGCCAAGCTCTTAAGCGCAAACCTGCTTTAGCGTCATAATGAGCGATAACCTTTGCTTCTAATTTATCCCAGTCTAATTGTTCTAGCAGTGTAAAACACCATAAAGGGAAAATAAAAAAGGAGAGAATAATGCATAATTTTTTAAACATTAATCTCTCCTCTAAAAGATGATAATACTACGATGAATAATTTATAGTATAGACCGTTCTCCTCGACAGAGGAATAGTCTCATCTTATTGGTTTTCGGTTGTATAAATATTCCAGCGTAATAAGTCTTCCTTATTACTTACTTGAATGTAAGCAACAACCCGACGGTTCATACTGTGTTGTGCTTCATGAGTTCCCGCCATTGCTAATTTACTGGCTCCAAAAGCAACAACCGTTAGGCTATCCTCATTAACCTTATACTTTTCAACTAATACAGACTTTACTTTGTTTGCCCTTCGTTCCGATAAACTCACATTATATTCATCTTTACCAACTTTACTCGCATGACCTTCAAGCTCAATTACTAAGCCTTCACTGTCATTAATTGTTTTAGCGAAGTTTTCTAATTCAGGAAAGTATTTTTCTTTAATAATAGATGAGTCATTATCAAAAAGCAGCTGAAGGTTTACTGTAACTACATCTTCAATTATTTGAGGACAACCGTCATTATCTACTTTAGCTCCTATGACTGTTTCTGGACATAAATCTCTAGCTTTAATTACGCCATCACTATCTTCATCATGCAAAGGTGCTGTCGTAGATGACTCATAAGTGATTTCTGGTTGTGAAGCACAACCACTCGCTAGCGCAACAAAAAAAAGTGATGCTATAAGTTTTTTATTTATTGTATTCAATTTTGCACTATTCATCGTTGTTTCTCCATTGCTTTGGTTTTTCAACACGTAAAGAAGCGAGCAAACGTCCTGTGTTAGCAAGAACTCGATACTGTGCGAAAAGTTGTGCATGTTCTACTGAATTATATGTTTTTCTTGCTTCAAAAAGCTCATTACTGGTATCTAATAGATCCAATAAACTGCGCTTGCCTAAGAAAAATTGTTCTTCATAAATTCTTTCTGCATCTTTCGCTGAATCTACATGCTTTTGTAAAAATGGTATTTGTTTTTCTAGATACTCTTTAGCGCGCCAAGACAACTTAGTACTTGCCATAACTTGCCTTATTGAAAGCGCATAGATGTCTTTACTTTGCGCTTCTTGGTAGGCTGCTTTTAGTTTATTCGCACTGTCTTCACCACCACTATAAAGGTTATAACGCATTCTTAACATCGCACTAAGTTGCTCTATCGAATGTTCTACACCATTAATATTATTATTTTGTACAGCATCAAGCTCTAAGCTTAATTTAGGGTAGTAATTACTTTTACTTAACTCGTATTGCTCTCCTGCAGCTTGAGTATCACTGTAGGCAGATAATACAACTGGATGCTCTTGCCTTGCGATACTTAATGCATTCTCTAAAGAATTAGGAAACATAACCGCATCAGAGACTGGCCACTTTAATTCTACTGGGTCTTTACCGACAATTTCGACAAAGCGACTTTTTGCATCAAGTAAATTATGCTCTGCTGATATGACATTAACTTGAGCTCGCGCCATACGACCTTCAATTTGCGATAAATCAGCAGAAGAGCCTAACCCTTGTTTTACACGGTCGCTTATTTGGTCATAAACTTCTTTATGTTTTTCTAAGTTTCTTGCAGACAAGGTAACAACTTTCTCAGCCTCTAATACGCCAAGATAAACTTGAGCCACATTTAACGCCTGCTCTTGCGCAATACCATATAAAGCATATTGCGAAGCTGTTGCTTCAAATCGTGTTCTTTGGACATTATCCATAACAGCAAAACCATCAAATAA
>JBMYWR010000169.1:0-6835 GCA_049607625.1 Colwellia sp. | reverse complement strand
CTGATAGACATAGTATTCTCTTGTTTGATTATTTTTATAAACAGCGGCTAAAAGCAAATATGAAAGCTGTTTAATTAAATGGTTTAATGCTTGCTGACGCTAATACTTCGCAACAGCAAACATAAACTTAAGCTGTTTTAGGCGCTGGCATTTGGTAAATTTCGGCCTCGAGCTCTTTGAGTGCTTGCTCGTATTGTGGTTTGCCACCAAAGCCTTTTTTTACTATTTCACTCAGGCTGCCAATTTCGTTAAACGGCGCTACTTTAAGCGCTTGCATAGATTCTATTTCTTGCACGCCTACATCGGCGTATTTTAACAGAAGGTTCTCGAGTACGGTGTGCGCGGTTCCCGAATATTTAGTGAAATAGTTACGCTTTTGTACGTTATCTGCGCGCTCTTTACGAGTAAGGGGGGGTTGGTCGTAAACGACATGGCAGATCATATCAAATGGGTCCATGTCTTTGCCGACTTCTTCCTCAAGCGCTGACCAAATAATGCCTTCTTCGGCAAGCTCATCTATTACTGCTTGTTTGCGGTCTGATTCGTTCCAGCGTTTTACAAATTCATCGAGTGAACTGTACTGCTTGCTCATGGTTTTACGGGTGTAATCTATAAATGACTCGGTAACGAGTTTACCGTCGGTATCGTAATACTGTACTCGCTCTGCCACTTTATTAACGGTTACACCTGATACGCGGTACTTAACCATTTTATTGGTTTCATCGTCCCATTCGCCATCAAGCGTACCATCGCCTTTGGGGTCGTTAATAGTGTTGTTATTGGCATCGCTTTCATCGCCGGTTGATTGATCATCGAATACGCTATCAGGCTGCTCTTCGGCAGTTGTATCGTCTTGTGACTCAATATCAACGTATTCGTTTTCAATGTCGGTTGGCGTTACTTTTATTACTTTTTCTGGCGTACCATCAAAACGTTCATCAGCAAATAACTCAGTGGCTTTTTTAAAGTCGAGTATGGTAAACCACAGCTTGCCGTAACGATCGTCAATACGGGTACCACGGCCAATGATTTGTTTAAACTTGGTCATTGATTGTATGTTTTGATCAAGTACCACTAGCTTACAGGTTTTAGCGTCTACCCCTGTGGTCATGAGTTCTGAGGTAGTAGCTATTACAGGGTATGGGCGCTTAGGGTTTATAAAGTTGTCGAGCTGGCCTTTGCCTAGTTCGTCATCGCCGGTGATTTTCATTACGTATTTATCGTTTTTAGCCATTTGCTCTGGGTTTAAGTTGGCAATGGCGCGGCGCATACGTTCGGCGTGATCTATGTCGTTACAAAACACGATGCTCTTAGCCATAGGGTCTGTACGCTTTAGGTAGTTGGTAATGGTTTCGGCCACCAGCTGGGTGCGCTCATCTATGACCATAGTGCGGTCAAAGTCTTTTTGGTTGTATATGCGGTCTTGTATTAGTTCACCGTTATTATCAACCTGGCCTTTTGTAGGCCGCCAGCCTTGTAGGTCTACGTCGAGATCGACACGCACCACTTTGTAGGGGGCTAAGAAGCCGTCTTCTATGCCCTCTTTGAGGGAATAGGTATAAGCAGGGTCGCCAAAGTAATCGGTGTTTGATACTTCGTCTGTTTCTTTTGGTGTTGCGGTTAAACCTACTTGAGCTGCCCCTTTAAAATAAGTAAGTATTTCGCGCCACGCGCTATCTTCACTTGCGCTACCACGATGGCACTCGTCAATTATAATAAGATCGAAAAAGTCTGGGTCTACTTGCTTAAAGGCTTTTTGAGATTCTTCTGGCCCAGTTAGTGCTTGATAAAGCGCTAGATGTATTTCATAAGCAGGGTCGATTGTTCTGCCAGTAATTTTGGTCATTGAAGTACCAAATGGCTGAAAGTCGTTAATACGTGTTTGATCAACCAATATGTTGCGGTCGGCTAAAAACAAAATGCGTTTTTTTGCGCGTGATTTCCATAAGCGCCAAATAATTTGAAACGCGGTATAAGTTTTACCGGTTCCCGTTGCCATAACAAGGAGTACGCGGTGTTTACCAGCTGATATGGCCTCTACTGCTTTATTAATTGCTTGGAGCTGATAGTAACGCGGGTGTTTACCGCTACCATCGTCATAATAGGCTTGGTTGATTATAGGTAATTGTGATTCGGTATAGCCCTTGTAAGCACAATACTTAGCCCAAAGCTCTTGCGGTGATGGAAAGTCTTCTAAGCGTATTTCTGTTTCAAGGTTATGCGCATCTGGCGTGCCGAGCTTGGTTTTATCGTGGAAAATAAAGCCATCACCATTAGAGGCAAATATAAATGGCACATCGAGCAGCCTAGCGTAATCTAAACCTTGTTGAAGGCCTTTACCTACTTCGTGTTTATTTGCTTTAGCTTCAATGACAGCAAGCGGCATACTGGGTTTATGGTAAAGCACTATGTCAGCCGATTTAACCGTTTTACGTACACCAAGTTGTCCACGTACGATTACTTTACCGTCACGAAGTTTAACCTCTTGGCGTATTTGAGTTATGTCGTCCCACCCTGCGGTTTTAACTGCGGGTAGAATAAACTTACTGATTATATCGGTTTCGCTGAGCTTTCTTTTATCCATAACTTAAACCATCCCTTATGACGCAACAAATAACACTAGTTTAGTATGAATTCGCACTCATTCATCACGCTCTACACTTTATCAGTCATGCTATAAAAACTTTAGAGGATAATCAAAAGGATTTTGGATGATTTACATAAATACACTTATCACATGTAAAGATCGTGCTTGGTATGAAAATACTTTTATCTCTAACATCGCTAAATTAGGGATCAAATCGCTTATTGACCACTTTTAAAAATCATAAAAAAATCATATGCAACTGTTTTTTAAATAAAAACAAATGGATCAATCTAAAAAACGTACCAAATAATGACCGCTTTTATCTTCTAAAGGTAAACCTTTAAATCTAAATTTCTGTAGCATTATCAAAGTCTGCTAACCATTCTTCATATGACTGATCTTGAGGTCTCAGTTTTTTATTTATGTAGTGATTACTACTAGAAGGTCGCCTACCATCTACCGCACTACCTTGTTTACTCATATCGTACTTATCTATACCCGTAGAATTAATAGCACGCAGATTATTATACCCGTGGTTATTTAAACACGTAGTAGTATAACCCTCTAAGTTACGGTCTACATGGCTTTCAAGTACATCAGCGCCACTATAATCTGCCCTTGAATGTTGTCCCTTCACTTTAACCTGATTGGGCACCACTTTTATGCCACTGGACTGCCCTTGGCATAACCCATTTGTGCCACTATTAATTGCCTCCACAATTTGCTGGTAACTTATGTTAGCTAATTGAAGTGTTTTAGAATCTAGCTTATTTCCTTTGCTTATTTCTGCTTGCAAAAGGTAGTGTTTCATAATATTTATTTTTTTATAAAGCTCGCTTGGCCTTCTTGGTTTAGGTAAATTGGAACGACTCCAAAACTTGAGCAATGTACCTTGTGCTGGTGGATTAAAAAGTTTGCCTTTTAAGCGTCCGCCTCCCTTTTTACGATCCAATGAAACGTTAAAAATTGTGTAGTAATCTGAGTTATATTTTAAATCAGTAAAACTCATGGTAAGACCATCAAATCGATTAGAATAACGCCCTACTTTAAACTGTGTGAATTGATATATTGACTGTTGGGTTACCTCGCAGATCTGCTTTAGTAAATAAGCACTATTATCTTTAAGCCACTTATCAGGAACTATCTTGCCACTGCTGGGGGCAATATTTAATTTGCCGTTAGTGATGTTAAAAACATCACCACGGTTAATTAGATCAATGAGCTTGACCATAAAACTTCCTAGCTTCCCAGGAGGCGCTTTATTGGCTTTAAAAGTTCAGCTGTTTGTTCAGGTGTGAACTCAGCTAATTTGCGTTTTGTACGGCTTTTATTTATCGCTTTTATGATGATTTCAGCAATATTTAAAGAGCTAAAGCTATATTTAAAATGACTACCGATACCATCTGAATTAGGTATTTTTTCACGAGTAAATGTAAAACCATAATCACGCTCAAGATCTGTAAAGTAATTTCTTCCACTCGATAAGCCAGCATTACGTAAAATATCTAATTCTGTCGCACCTTCGGGGTGAGCAAGAATATATAAGTTAGCGCGCTCTATTTTAGATTGCGGCTTTTTAGGAGCTGGGATTGCGGCTTGGTTACCGCTCACAGCACCCATTATGCCGCCCCTTTATTATGTTTTACACTTGGTAGGTTTTCTATCCAGTGCTGAACATCACATTCAAACCAACCAACCGAGTTTAAGCCCAGCTGCTTTCTAGCAGGAAACAGTCCTTCACGCTCTTTGCGCCAAATAGTTGCACGGCTTAAACCGGTCAACTTGGTTACTTCATGAATTCGTAAAATTTTATTGTTCATAGAAATTCGCCTCGTTTCGTTTTAGTTCAAGGCGAATATTAGAGATTCAGAATAGAAAATCTTGGAAGCTAACGCTAGCTTCGTCGAAGCTAACGTAATTATTTGTAAAGCTTTACTTTTTTATATTAATTATTTTTCTAAAATGATCTGCCATGGTATCAGCTTCTATCGGAGTAGCCTTTGTTTTGTTACTTCTTTTGTTAATAGGGCATCCTTCCGGCCAATGCGTTTCGGAGTTTCGGCATATAGCATCGGCTATCTTATTTGGTGTAGCCTTCCCATTTTTTGAACACCCCTCATAATTATTAGTTAATTCGTATAAAGCAGCTTCTATTACTTCGCGATATACATTTTGATGATTTTCGGAGCTTTTTTGCCGTTTACTAATTTTGGGTTTAGTCTCACCTAAATTACTCAATTCCGCTTTATCAAAAAGTATAGCGCTTGAATATGGCGTTATTGGACGACGAGTATGGAAATTAAGCTTAGGATCAGAAAAATCAGAAGTTAAGATTAAACTATTTCCCTCCAAATCTTCAATAATTGGAATATTTGAAAGACTCTCTCCCTTTTCAGATAAGACATTCGGGAATAAAATAGAAAATAAATAACTAGAAGAAGTCTGCGGGGGTAGCCTATAAATCCCAAAAAGAGTGTTCGCCATTTCATCGTAAGAAGCTTTTCTATATTCCTCAGAGTAAAAATACGAAAACTCCCATCCAAATATATATTCGTGCCTATATAGCTCTATGTAAATATTAATATCTTCTCGACAAAATAACCTAAAAAGTAAATTTAGACTGTCGCTGCTACTCTTGATTTTAGCTAGATAGTCACAAGCATCTTTTATACTTATATATTTATCCATACCATTTCTCTACCTCTATTTTTATTAATGCTTACACGTTACAGAGTAATTACCTTTACTAGCCTCTTCAATATGCTCAGACCACCAGCACATCATTTTTCGTCTACGTTCTAAGTAGTCAGTTCGGTTGTAGGCAGCACGGACTTTGTTCTTATCTACATGCGCTAAAGCTGCTTCAATAACATCAGCATCAAAACCTTGCTCATTTAATGTGGTGCTTGCAAGCGCTCTTAACCCATGCGCAGTTTGCTTGCCAATTAAACCCATACGCCTTAGAGCCGCACCTAATGTTTCTCGGCTTAGGTGCTTTCGAGGGTCTTTATCTGCTGGAAAAACAAATTCTCGATGGCCGCTTATGGGTTTTAAATATTCAAGTAAAGCTAATGCCTGCGGTGTTAGTGGTACTGAATGGGGTTTTCGCTTTTTCATTCGCTTAGCAGGTATATTCCACTGTTTATTTTCAAAGTCTATTTCATGCCAAGCGGCTCCGGCAGCTTCACCAGGGCGAACCATGGTATGTAGTTGCCATTCAAATAAACAACGTGTCATCAACTTAATATTAGCGCTATTCACTATGCTAATAAGTTTAGGAAGCTCCTGAGGTGTAAAGCTAGCCATGCTTTCATGCTTAGCTGAATCAAACGCTTTACTTATACCACTTAGGTTATTAGTTTGTATTCTGCCAGTATTAATAGCAAACTCCATAACCTCATTTACTCTGCGACAAATACGCCCAAGAATATCGAGCTTATCAGCTGCGGCTAGAGGCTTTAAGGTCTCAATTGCTTGTTGTGCCGATAACTTGCTAATAGGCACTTTCCCTAAAGAGGGAAACAAGTGGAGCTCAAAGCCTCTACGTAAATTAAAAGCATATCGCGCGCTTACTTTTGGCTCTTTTAAGGCTATCCACTCTTTAACTACGGCTTCAAATGTACTTTTTGCTTCAGCAGCTTTATCGTTAGCAAATGCTTCTTTATGCTCTTTAGGATCTATGCCCTTTGCTAGTAAGGCTCTGGCCTCACTTCTGCTCGTGCGAGCATCAGACAAAGTTACATCTGAATACATGCCAAAACTAATTTGAGCTCTTTTTTTAGTGTAGGGTTTAGAGTAAGTAAATAACCACATTTTTGAGCCATTTGGCTTAACTCTTAAAGCAAGGCCTTTGCCATCAGATAAAAGATATTCCTTTTCTTTTGGCTTCGCTTTTTTTACTTGTGTGTCATTTAATGGGGTAACTAATTTAGGCATTTAACGCTCCACTGTCGAACAGGCAACCAGCGCTTAGAAAATAAGAAAAAACTAAAATTTCTTTTCTTTCTTTAAATTTCATCTGGTTACATATTTATGTTACACCGACAAGTCATCATTGGTTCGGTGTAACATCCAGTGTAACTAAAAAAATGAGCTATGGCGATACCCCTTGAAACACAATGGCAGCCTATAAGCCTTTTAAAATGGCACTTTACAGTTTTTTTGAATTACGATGAATTACAATGAAACAAGTAATTGGTAGCCCCTACAGGAATCGAACCTGTAACTGCCCCTTAGGAGGGGGCCGTT
>JBMYWR010000168.1:0-6869 GCA_049607625.1 Colwellia sp. | reverse complement strand
TAAATAGCTTTCGTAATCAGGAATAGATTTTTCATAGGGTTGGTCAAATAAACTTGAATGAATAATTAAATCTGCGGTAGATTGATTACATGCAACGGGGATATTCCATACAGCGGCTAAACGCAATAGTGCTTTTACATCAGGGTCATGTGGTTGAGCTTCTAATGGATCCCAGAAAAATATCATCATATCGATTTTTTGCTCGGTAATTAAAGCCCCTATCTGCTGATCGCCACCTAATGGACCACTAATTAATTTATGCAGCGATAATGAGGCTTTATTTTCTAGTAAAGCACCTGTTGTGCCTGTAGCGTAAAGGATATGTTGTGAAAGTTTATCGCTGTGTTTATTACACCACTGAACTAAGATGTCTTTCATATTATCGTGAGCAACAAGCGCAATATTTTTCTGTGCTGGGTTAGTAACCGTTTTAAACTGCATAGACTGACCTTTAATGATTAATACTCTATCTATATTAAATTAATATAATGAAATGTATAGATAAATACATAAAACAACCTAAGTTATATAGCTGATTAATGAATGAAATATTACACAACTAAGATCAGTCTACTATTTAATTATCAACTATTACTGCTATTTATTATTTAACAAGTTCTCAAACTCCGCTAAATACTGCTTATGCTTGTTTTGATGCCATTCAACCATCGTTTTAGACTTATCGACTGCTACCTTTTGAATTTCGATGGCTTTTTCAACGTTACCTTGGTCGGCATACGCTTTGGCTAATGAGGCAAATGCATAGGCTGAGTCTGGGTAAAGCTCAGTGGTTTGGGTATAAATTGCCAATGCTTTACTTGGCTCGGTTTTAACTAACGTTTTAGCTAGGGCTTTAAGCGAACTTTCTGCTGAGATTTCGAAGCCGTACTTGTCATTAGATAGTGTTTGATAATATTCAATAATAGCCGAAGCACCCTGCTTTGATATCTCAGAATCTGGCGGTAAATTATTATGAATATCATCAAATAGCGCTTCGATACCGTTTAATACAGTGATAATTGGGCGCGACATATAATAATGCTGTTCATTATTATTACTCGACCAATCTAGCTTAGCTTTAGGTAATTGTTGTAATGCTTGTTCAAATTCTTTGAAAGGTTCAATATGCGCTTTTTCGTAATTATGGGAGCCTATCGCCATGTACAAAAACTTCAAGCCATCGTATTTCGTTTGTAGCTTTTTAGGTGCATCTGATACGACATTAGCAAAATTATTAGCCAATGTTGGGCTAGCAATAAGATATGCATCAAACATCTCGGGTCTATTTAATAAGGTATAGAGTCCCAGTGCCCCATTACTCATAAAGCCACTATAAATCCTATAACCATTGGTTCTATATTTTTTATCTACTTCTTTTAAAATACCGTTTTGTAAGATATTTAAGATGCTCTGGTCATTAGGATCTTCAACTAATTTGTCAAATGTAGCAGCAAATTCAGGATGGTAATCTGCAGGGTTAACAATAATGGTTTTCAACCATGGCCACTCACCATTATGACTTAACCAATCATGCATACCAGCTAAGTAAGTTTGGCTTCTAGGGTGTAAATCAAACAGCACAAAGTAGGATTTATCGGTATCTGTCGCATAATTCTGCGGTAAGGTAATATTGTATTTAACTGGCTTTGTAAAACCTGCAGGTAATACCTCTAACGTTTCAACAGGGTTCAATGTTTCTATTGTAACAGCGTAACTTAGGCTTGATGTACACAGCAATAAGCTGATTAAAAAACGTTTCATTTGCTCTTCCTTATTAATACCAATTCTTTATTTGTTAATTTATTATTTGCACTAAAATGCATGCTTAAGCTATACATTTTATCGAATGTTATTAAAGAGCCTCTAATTGTTCTTTAGCTTTTTTAACAGCTTCTTCATAAACCGATTTATTAGGCTCTGAACTAGATACCATTTCATTGGCTTGTTGATAATATTTGTACGATTTTTTGAATTCTGCTTTCCCCTCATAAACTCTAGCTAACATGAAATAAGAGTAAGCCGATTCAGGAAAAATACTTAAATTACGTTGAAAGACTCTAATCGCATTATCGTAATTTTTCTTATAGTACTCGCTATTCCCAAGGTTAATTAACCAACGCTCAGACGTAAAATCTATCTTAAAGGTTTCTTTAACCTTTTTGCTATGTGCTGAGACTGCATCTATTCCTTTAGCACTCTCTTTATAGGGTAATGCCCATGATTTAAAGAGTGCTTTAAGCCCGTGATACTGAGCATCAAATACAACAGTAAGATGACCTTCTTCAGGAAATTCTTTTGATGTCATTGGATACTTTTTATTTGACTCGAATAATCCAATTACTGATTTGTAGCTTGCTCCTGTAGTGCCTACTTCATTGCCTTTGCTCAAAAATATTTTCTGTTTCGAAAGGGTATCTTGTTCAATCATCGTTTTAGCAGAAATCACCAAACGCTCTTTATCCCATCCTAAAGACGGACTGATTGCCATATAGCCATCAAACAAATTGGGGGCATTTAAATAAGAATAAAAACTAAACAATCCACCAAATGAATGCCCGGAGAAAACTTTAAAATCAGCAGTTCTATATTTTTTATCTATATGTGGAACGAGTTCTTGTTTGATAAAAGCTAGAAATTTACTAGCACCACCATAATTTACACTTTTGAACCAAGGGTGGCTTTTTTCTTCTTCATCAAATACTTCAGGTGTTAAGTCACGAACTCTATTTGCACTTGTGTCGATACCAACAATAATCATTGGCGGAATAATATTGGATTTCACTAAGAAGTTAACCGAACTTACCATTAACTCAAAGTGTGATTGACCGTCAGTAAGATACAACACAGGGTAAGCATAGCCACTTTTATCATAGTCTTGTGGCAAGCTAACTAAAATTTTTCGACTTTCATTTAACACTTTTGAGTTTAGCGTCTCGCTTGTTCCGATCACTATTTTTTCTGCCATCGCAGAGCTCAAAAAGCCAATGGCTAAAACTACAAATATAATAACTCTTCTCATCAAATTCCCTTAATTTATTAGACACAATAACCAATAGGATAAAAACACTTTTATTTATTATTTAGCAATTCCTCTTGATACTTTTGATAGTAACTCAAAGATTTATGGTTTTGCTCTTTAGCCAAAATCACTAAATAGTTTACAGCCTGTATAGCTTTATCTAAGTTTTTGTTTTCTTCATAAGTTGCCGCTAGATAATAATGAAGAGAAACATTTTTTGGTACTATGTAAGTAACTTTTAGGTAAAGAAATAGAAACTTCCAACTTGCCTTGAAATAATGCAGATTCAAATTCTTTAACCTGCAAGGTTGTTAACGACTGCTTTTTAAGTTTTTCACTTTTAGATTTTTCTGTCTTTGCTAAGCTAGGTGCTACAAATAATGCGAGTAGCATAAGGGTTATAAAATAGCGCATAAAGTACCTGATTGAAGATAAGTAATTACCAATAAAGTGCAAAGTCGTTTACCCATACCCGCCTTTACTTAACATTTATACCAAGTCCGTTAATTATCTGTTCATTTTTAATGGCCAAAATAAATAACTACTGCGTTATAAAATATACAAGTAGAATACTACTTAGTAGATTTAAACCCTTGTATTTCTCTATTTTTTTCTCATGAAAAAGTAGCGCACTTAATTAATGGAATTGGTATTTTAAAAAGTTTTCTATTTTTTACTTTGAAACTTTGTATAATTTAGCCTGCTACAACCTGACTTAAATGAAATAAAGCTGATTTTTTGCTGATATTTGCTCAAAATAGCCTATAACCTGCTTGTTTTATTAAATTAATTGGAAACTTATTGATGACTCAACCTTATTGGATAAATGAATACTTTGTTGATCCGTCAAGAAATCACCTTTGCTACAAAGGCGAAGAAATACAAATCCCTAAAAAAGAATTAGCCGTTTTAACTTTGCTAGCGGAAAATGCTGGTACTGTAGTTTCTCATGATGATTTAATGGAACATATATGGGGTGACACTGTTGTGTCACCGAATACACTACAACGCTACATTGCACAATTAAGAAAAGTATTCGGAGATGACAGTAAAAAGCAAGCTGTTATTAAGACCTATCCTAAAGTCGGCTATAGTTTACAAGCAACGGTGAAATGGCAAACACAATCTGTTAGTACTTCTTTAAAAAGTACTAAACGTAATTATTCCTATCTATTTTTTGCTGTATTTTTAATGCTAATTATTGCGGCTTATATAGGCTTAAGAGATACTGATAAGCCATTAATTAAGCTAAATTCTCTTACTCCAATTACCGCATCAGATACTGATGAGGTTACCCCAAGATATTCACCCGATGGAAAGTATCTTGTATATCGCCGTTATAGTAAATTACATGGTATTCATTTGTGGGCAAAAAACTTATCCACCAATTTAGAAGTTCAGCTCACTGCTGATTCTGCCAAGTATGGAAGTTATAATTGGTCTGATGATGCTAACCAGCTGGCTTTTTCGGTTTTGTCGTTTGAACCTGGTAGCAAAAAACCATGTTGGCAAATACAAACCCTAGATTTTACTAAGGCCTTTAAAACCCCACAGAAAGCTTTGAAAATCTCGCCGTGTGAAGAGTATAGAATGGCTGTATCAAGATGGATTACTAATGACCGCATTGCCGTTTTAGTAAAACAAAATGGTAAAAATCACACGCTACAAGCATACGATATAGCAAGCAAACAGTTAACTGAAATATATAGCCCTGTTAATAGAGATATATATAGTTACGACTTTTCATTTAAGTCAAAGACGTTTGCTGTAGTCAGTCGAAATAATAAAAACCAACATATCATAGAAGAAGTAAACTTAAAT
The DNA here is from genome assembly GCA_049607625.1 of Colwellia sp. Classification (GTDB taxonomy): domain Bacteria; phylum Pseudomonadota; class Gammaproteobacteria; order Enterobacterales; family Alteromonadaceae; genus Colwellia. The sequence goes on along the minus strand of JBMYWR010000168.1, from coordinate 2,029 downwards.
GGTAAGGTATTATCCACGGCGACTATAAGCCTTTCAAAAGACCATTCTGCGCATGAGTATTACAACGTCTATTTCGAGCCGAATGGTGAATACTTACTAACCAATACAGCGCTTGGCCTATTTCAATTATTTTTTGATGGCACAATGCAAAAAATTAACACCTTTGGCTATCGCAATTTATCTGAGCCCAACTTGCACCCTCAGGGTAATAAACTTGTAGCTGTTCAGGAGTCTAATGACCAAGACATCGCTATAATTAGTTTAGATAGTACAGAACAATTAAATGATCACCTACAACCCGATACCGTAAGCATAGCGAGGTCAAATGAACTGGATGCTGCTGGCATGTTTCAACCTAATGGTGAATTGATTGCTTTCGCTTCTAATCGGTCAGGTAAAAAACAAATTTGGCTATATGATGGCAACGTTGCAAAACAATTAACTTACTTTGAAAAAGGCATACAAACATTTGACTTCGTGTGGTCAGAAAATGGAGAGCAATTAGCTGCAGTATCTAACGATACCTTAATGATTATCTCATTAGATGGTAAGGTGCAAAGCTTAGTAAGCTCATTGCTCGTTTCTAAAGTTATGCAATGGAAATCTGATAATGAAATTACTGTTATTGCGAATAAAAACAATGATAACAACGCATTTTTATTATCTTTTAATAAGCAAAGTCTAGTGGTAGATAAACAGAAAAACTTACAGGTTAGTAAAGTGGATTGGCTTCAATTTATTAACAAGGATACCTTTGTCTACGTCAACTCTGATCGTCAAACTTGGATTAAAAATACCAATAATGATGCGCCTATTCAAATAAATTTATTAGAAGAAAAAATCGGATACAAAAGATTATCAACACATGACAACACGCTTTATGGCATTAACCATAAAGATCAATTATGGCGTTATGATTTCGAACTAAAGACACTGACAACAATAGAACAACTACCTAACACTGCCCTATATATTAGTGACTTCAAGGCAGGAAAAGCACTTATAACAATGTCACTTAGACATAACAAAGAAATTGTCGAACTCGAACTCGCCCAGTAATATATAAATGTTGAAGTGAATAAAGTGAAAGTTAAAAGCTAGATGGCTTGAGGGCTTGAAAGCTGGAAGGCTTGAGGGTGGAGTTTTATTGCACTTGTAGGACTGAATTTATTTGGGAAGCTCTTGGTCTTTGTATCCGAGAAAAAGAAAATTCGCAAACAAGTTCGCCCCTACAGCAGTTACTTACACAAACGTGTTTTTTACCAGCAAGTTCACCGAGTCGCTTCGCTATAAAGAGCGAGGGCGATTGAACGATTCTTCTTTTCTCAGTGAAAGCTGAAGCCTCTTGGTGTCTCTGTGGTGATAGCTTAACTAAGGCTACGGCATAAGAGATCGCGGCTAAAGCACGCTCCTACAAAAGTGATAGTTCCGGTGCTTGTTTAACTTGTAGGACCGAATTTATTCGGAAAGCTTTTGAAGTGAAATCAAGTAAAAGCCCGTTTTACCACCGAGCTCACCGAGGCGCTGTGCTACACAGAGGAGGAACAATAGAAAGTTTCTTCTTTTCTCGGTGAAAGGCGAAGCCTCTTGGTGTCTCTGTGGTGATAGCTTAACTAAGGCTACGGCATAAGAGATCGCGGCTAAAGCACGCTCCTACAAAAGTGATAGTTCCGGTGCTTGTTTAACTTGTAGGACCGAATTTATTCGGAAAGCTTTTGAAGTGAAATCAAGTAAAAGCCCGTTTTACCACCGAGCTCACCGAGGCGCTGTGCTACACAGAGGAGGAACAATAGAAAGTTTTTTCTTTTCTCGGTAAAAGGTGCAACCTCTTCGTATCTCTGTGGTGATAACTTAACTAAGGCTTCGGCATAAGAGATCGCGGCTAAAGCACGCTCCTACAAAAGTGATTGTTCCAGTGTTTTTAATCCTGTAGGTGTGCCTACAGCGGCTTAATTAGTTCCGTCCCAAAACGTTCTAATTGTCTCATCCGCACTTATCCTGTTCATCTGCGGGCAAAACAGTGTCTTGT
>JBMYWR010000167.1:0-6869 GCA_049607625.1 Colwellia sp. | reverse complement strand
CATAGTACGTGTACCTTTACGGATACAACGCTTGATGTCTTCAATTGAAGGCTCTGTGCCTTCTTCTAAGTATGCTTCGAAAAGATCATCATCTTGCTCTAAAGCTGTTTCAAGAAGCATTTCACGGTATTCTTCAACTTTGTCAACCATGTCTGCAGGAACGTCTTGAATTTCAAAGTTTTCAGGAAGACCTGTGTTATCCCAAACCCATGCTTTACGAGTAAGTAAGTCTACAACACCTGTAAACTCATCTTCTTCACCGATTGGTAAAACCATAACAAGTGGGTTAGCACCTAATACGTTACGTACTTGGTCTACAACACGATAGAAGTTTGCACCTAAACGGTCTAGCTTGTTCACAAAGATAATACGAGCTACTTCTGAATCGTTCGCGTAACGCCAGTTAGTTTCTGATTGTGGTTCAACACCACCAGAACCACAGAATACACCTACACCACCGTCTAGTACTTTAAGAGAACGGTAAACTTCTACTGTGAAGTCAACGTGACCAGGAGTGTCGATAACGTTAAAGCGGTGGTTATTCCAAAAACAGCTTACTGCAGCAGACTGGATAGTAATACCGCGCTCAGCTTCTTGTTCCATGAAGTCAGTTGTTGACTCACCGTCATGTACTTCACCTGTTTTGTGGATCTGACCGGTTAATTTAAGGATACGTTCAGTTGTTGTGGTTTTACCAGCATCAACGTGAGCGAAGATACCAATGTTTCTGTATTTTGATAAATCTGCCATTACTATACTCTATTTAATTTCGACTAAAAATAAGTGGAATTGTTGAAAATTTGCGCGCGAGTATACCACTTTTTTAAAGCTAATAACAAGATTATTTACTTTTAAAGCGCACAAGGCTCACTTATTAACCCTTTAGTGTCTGTTTAGCTTCATTTTTCATTATAAAGTGCTAAATAGGTAAATTAAGATATGAATTGCTGTGTGGTTGTTTTATTGATTAAATAAATTTATTGGGTTGTTACTTAAGCCGAGTTCGGGTTATTTATAAAGCAGCAAAGAAGTTATGGTAAATAATGCTAGCCCAAATACATAACAAGATAATAAAAGCTAAAAAGACAGCAGATGAGCCTAAATCTTTAGCTCTGCCTGACAATTCATGATGCTCAGGGCCAATCCTATCAACGACAGCTTCAATAGCAGAATTGACTACCTCTATTAATAGTAGAAGAAGTATCGAACAAATAAGGGCGGCAAGTTGTAATGCGTTTTGTGATACAAGAAAACTTAAAGGCAATAAAATAACGGCAAGTATTAACTCTTGTCTGAAAGCTGCCTCATGGGTATAAGCTGATTTAAAGCCGAGCATAGAACAACGAAAAGCTTTAAAAATTCTCGTTAGTCCAATACCATTTGGTTTTTCAGATTGATTTTCTTGGTGCATGTACAATGTCCAGATCAGATTACAGATAATAGATCTTATGTTGTCACATGTAATAATTAAAAACAAAGCGGTTAGAAGAAATTAGAAACAAACGTAGTTTTTATTAACTTTTAGCTCTGCTTATATAAGCAGAGCTAAAAGAGTATATCTTAAAAAAGATATTAGCAATACACTAACGCAATTCACGACGTAAAAGTTTACCCACACTTGATTTTGGAATCTCATCGATAAACACAACATGACGGGGAATTTTATATGCTGTTAATGATTGTCGACAAAAGGTGAGCACTTGCTCTTTTGTTATTGATTGGTCAGCTTTAACGATAAATAGTTTAACCGCTTCGCCAGTTTTATCATTCGGTACACCAATACACGCAGATTCTAATATGCCAGGCATGTTAGCAATCTCGGCTTCTATTTCATTCGGGTAAACATTAAAACCAGAAACAATAATCATGTCTTTCTTGCGATCTACAATATGGAAGAAACCTTCATCGTCAAGCATGGCGACATCACCCGTTTTGAAATAACCATCGTGGGTCATACATTCATTGGTTGCTTCTAGATTATTCCAATAACCAGGCATAACCTGTGGGCCTTTAGCACAAAGTTCTCCAGCTTCTCCTTGAGCGACGATATTACCGTCATCATCACGAATAGAAATATCTGTATTAGGCATAGGAATGCCAATGCCATCTATATAGTCAGATCGGTCTGCGTTACCAAAGTTTAATGTGAGAATAGGAGACGTTTCTGATAAGCCATAACCTTCATTAAGCTTAACACCTGTAACTTGTTGCCATTTATCTGCTACAGCTTTTTGTACCGCTGCACCACCACCAATACTGACTTTTAATGAAGAAAAGTCGGCTTGATCAAACCCTGGCGTATGCAATAGACCATTGAACAATGTATTGACTCCGGTAAACATAGTAGCTGGAGTATTTTTCCAAACCTCAACAAAAGCTGGCATATCTCGTGGATTAGTCACTAATACATTTTTCGCACCAAAATAGAAGTAAGCGAGTGTATTCGCCATTAGCGCAAAGATGTGGTACATCGGGATAGCGGTTATAACGACTTCGCTGCCGTAGTCAATATGTTCTTTAGCAAACTCTTCATATTGCAGTATATTGGCAATTAAATTACCGTGGTTAAGCATTGCGCCTTTAGATAACCCTGTCGTACCGCCTGTATATTGCAAGTACAGTAAATCGCCTTGAGACAGAGTTGGTTCATTTAAATCAAGGTCTTTACCTTGTGATAAAGCATCAGTAAAACTTATGGTGTTAGTTAAACGAGCGTCAACAGGGGGAGAAGGCAGGCCTTTGTTAATTAAGGCATCTAAATCAACCGTGATAATATTCTTAATGCTAGTGTTACCGACAATATCTGCGAGCATTTTAGTCGAAGGTGTAAAGATAATTATTGTATCTACCTGAGCATCATTCAGTTGGTGTTCTAATTCCCTAGGGGTGTACATAGGGTTAACATTTACCTGAACACCACCTACGCGGATAATACCCCACATCGCGATAGGGAAACATAAGGTGTTAGGAGACATCAATGCAACTCGCTCACCTTTCGTGATGTTTAGCTTAGTTTGAAGAAAGGCTGCAAAATCTCGAGATAGTGCATCAACCTGATTAAACGTTAGCTCAGCACCAAAATTGCTATAAGCTGGTTTATCCTGATATTCTTTAGTTGTTTTCTTAAACATATCTAATAATGAATCATAACGATTTACATCTATTTCATGAGCCACGTTTTCAGGGTAATTAGTAAACCAAGACTTAGTCATTTTATTTCCTTGTAATAATAGTTATATGCGCTTAAATAACAATATAATAGAACAAACAACAAATCAAAACAGTTTAAAAATGTACGTTTAATTAAAAGTTGAACTGCTTTAATCGCTAAAGCCATGCTGGTTAATGTTGAAGAAAATAGCTAGTAATAAAAATAACATTAAAATGGTGAAGATAGTGGTGTTAAACATGCCAAATGACTATCTTTGCAACCTTAGTTAACCTGAACTCGGTTTAAGAAATAACTTAACTTCACGGAATTTATTGATATAGTTGATTGAATAGACTCTGGCTTGATAGTTTTTCTTGATTCAAGGCAGATTCATGCGTCAATAGCTTGCCTATTGCAAATGAATTTAACGCAGAAGCTAGGAAAAATAGCTGCTAGAGAAGTATATGTTAAGCCGAGTTCAGGTTAGTTACTATGATTTTTGGTTTTAGCGGTATTCACCTAGTGTTTAGTTTTAAATATGTTAAATCATTAATACAATTTAGCTAGACTGTGAAATAGTTATCCTATGAAATTAAATTTTTTTTCTACATTATAAAGAGTAGAAATTGTGAAGGTGTAGATATGAATAAATCAGAACCAAGTTTGTTTGACTATATTATTGTCGGCGCGGGCTCTGCAGGCTGTGTATTAGCGGCAAGGCTATCGGAAAACCCAAATATCTCTGTTTGTCTCATAGAAGCAGGAGGTCCGGATAAAAGTGTTTTTATTCATGCCCCAGTCGGTGTAGCCGCCATGCTACCGACTAAAATCAATAATTGGGCATTTAAAACGACTCCGCAACCGGGTTTAAATGGTAGGCAAGGTTACCAACCAAGAGGCAAAACATTAGGAGGAAGTTCCTCAACAAATGCGATGCTATACGTTAGAGGTAACGCTTGGGATTACGATAACTGGGCGTCACTAGGTAATGAAGGTTGGGGCTACAAAGATGTACTTCCATACTTTAAAAAGTCTGAAGGCAACGAATCACTTCAAGATAGCTACCATGGAGCAACAGGTCCTTTAGGTGTCACAGATCCAACAGATGCTAGTAACTTAAATGGCATGTTTATTCGTTCTTGTGAAGAACATGGCATCAAGCAAACCTCTGACTACAACGGAGCTAGTCAAACAGGTTCATTCATGTATCAACGCACCATTAAAGATGGAGAGCGCTGTAGTGCTGCAAAGGCTTTTTTAACACCCAATATGGATAGAGATAACTTAACCGTTATTACTCATGCTTTAACCGAGAAAGTATTACTTGATGGAAAAAAAGCAATAGGTGTTCGCTATAAAAAGAATAATGTTTCTGTGAATATCCACTGTAATAGAGAAGTTATTCTTAGTGGCGGGGCATTTGGCTCACCCCAGGTTCTGATGCTATCAGGTATTGGAGAAAGTAAGCACTTAACTGAAAAAGGCATAACGTGTGTACATGACTTGCCAGGAGTTGGGCAAAACTTACAAGACCATATCGACTATGTACAAACCTTCAAGGTAGATAGTAACCAAGATGCTTTTGGTATATCTATTAAAGGTGGACTGAGCATGTTGAAGTCAATGTTCGAATGGAAGCGCCATAGAACGGGCAAAATAACAAGTTCCCTAGCAGAGTCTGGAGCATTCTTTAATACTGAAGAAAATACAGTCGCGCCGGATGCACAATTTGTATTTGTCCCTGGTATTGTTGATGATCATGCGAGAAAGGTAAATTTAGGTCATGGTTATAGTTGCCATATTACGGTTTTACGTCCTGAAAGTATTGGTGAGGTAAGACTTAATAGTAATAAACCAGAAGACTCACTATTAATAGATCCTCAATTTTTAAGTCATGATAAAGATTTAGAAGTAATCGTTAATGGCGCTAAAAAGATGCAAACAATTCTAGAAGGCCAGCCTTTTGATCCCATTCGAAAAAGCATGCTCTATTCGGTCAATAATGATGAACAGTTAATGCAAGATATACGAAATAGGGCTGATACTCAGTATCACCCATGCGGTACATGTAAGATGGGCACAGAAGAAGATGAGATGGCTGTCGTTAATTCTAACCTAGAAGTGTATGGTATGCAGGGTTTAAGAGTGGTGGATGCTTCAATTATGCCTAAAATCGTTAGTGGAAATACCAATGCTCCAACGATTATGATTGGTGAAAAAGCTGCGGATATGATTTTAGCTAAGCATCAAAAGGCAATATAATATGGTTAATGTAATGGTAACTAGTGTTAAGGTTTTGCTTGCGATTTTATATGGGGTATCTTTTCTAAGTTTATTTTCATTGCCTCCAATAGTCGTAGACTATCGAGTCTACTTGTTAGCAATACTCTGTCTGGTACTGCTAGCGCACCTAATAGAGTTCTTAGTGATGAAAACTAAAGTGGAAAATATAAGCAATAAGAAAATGAGTTTTTCAAAAACCATGTTATGGGGATGTGGTTATTGGTTACCAATCATCGGCCATAATGCTAGCAATAATAAATAGAGTAAATTAATACTTGCCTGCCTCATAAAATTATGTATAATACGCGTCCGCATTCAGCCGATCTGAGTGTGGATTACATCTAGTATGTAAAAAGGCGCTTATAGCACTTCGGTGAGAAAGTAAGGCCTCAATCAGCAACTCTAATTGTGAGTTGAATGTTATATAGTAATACACCCCCTTCCGGCACATAAGGAAGCAGAGGGATGTATTTTTTTGTTCTTTTTAAAGGGGATTTGTTTCATGACAAATCAAAGAATTCGCATTCGTTTGAAAGCGTTCGATCATCGTTTGATTGATCAATCTACAGCAGAAATCGTTGATACTGCAAAGCGTACTGGCGCACAGGTTCGTGGTCCTATTCCACTTCCTACTCGCAAAGAACGTTTCACTATCTTGACTTCTCCACACGTTAACAAAGATGCGCGTGATCAGTACGAAATTCGTACTCACAAACGCATGATTGATATCGTTGAGCCAACTGAAAAGACTGTAGACGCTTTAATGCGTTTAGATCTTGCAGCTGGTGTTGATGTTCAAATCAGCTTGGGCTAAGAGGAGTTTTAACAATGACTATAGGTCTAGTTGGACGTAAAGTGGGCATGACTCGTATCTTCACAGAAGATGGCGTTTCTACTCCTGTAACCGTTCTTGAAGTTGAAGCAAACCGTGTTGCTCAGGTTAAAACTGTAGACAACGATGGTTATGCAGCTGTGCAAGTTACAACTGGTAAGCGTAAAGCAAGCCGTGTAAATAAGCCAGCAGCTGGACATTTCGCGAAAGCAGGTATCGAAGCAGGCCGCGGCTTGTGGGAATTCCGCTTGAATGAAAATGAAGGCGAAAGTATTGAAGCCGGCAGTGAAATCACTGTTGATGTTTTCAATGACATAAAATTAGTAGACGTTACTGGTACATCGAAAGGTAAAGGTTTCCAAGGCGGTATTAAGCGCTGGAACTTTTCAATGCAACATGCAACGCATGGTGTTTCGTTATCACACAGATCAAACGGTTCGTTAGGTCAGTGTCAAACACCAGGTCGTGTATTTAAAGGCAAGAAGATGTCTGGTCACATGGGTTCTGTGCGCGTTACTACACAAAACCTTGAATTGGTTCGCGTTGACGCAGAACGTAACTTGTTGCTTGTTAAAGGCGCAGTTCCGGGTGCAATCAATGGCA
>JBMYWR010000166.1:0-6870 GCA_049607625.1 Colwellia sp. | reverse complement strand
CCCAGGCCGATATACTAAGATTAAGCATAGGCGCAGGAATTATTTTGGCTGCATTGTTACTTAATCAAATTAATACAAAGAGAGCATCGGTAAAAATATCGTCTGCGAGATAAGTGAAAAATTAAAAAATTAAAAAATTAATATTGTGAACGAAGCATTAAAAAACAATTATCATTGAATTTATCATGAAAAATCGTGTATCCTAACTTATAGAGTAAGTATCTTATTGAGTCTTATGTTTTTTAATTTCTCTAAAGCCATCATAGTTTTATTTGTTTGCTTGTCCTTCGTTGGTCAAGCAACGGCTTCTGCTGTTATGTCTTATCATATGATGCATATGTCGGGAAGCCATGCTCAAATGCAACCTGATGTCACATCATCAACTGAACATGCCATTCATGCAGGTCATAACATGATGATGGATGTGCAAGAGAAAAAATCGAGTAGCTCTGATAACTGCTGTACAAAAAACTGTAGTTGTTTTGCAAGCGGCTGTTCAAGTGCATTAAGCTTCATTGTTGATACAACAGCTCATCCATACTTTAATTTATCCTCAAAAATATCTTCAAATAACGGTTTAATTCAAAGCCAGCTATCTTCCTCACTATTTAAACCCCCTATATCTGTTTAATCACGGGATCATTGTGTCCAAAATTCGTCTTTATCTTGGTGTTAAAAGCTACCTCTTAACCTCGATTTAAGGCTTTTTATCTTATGATTAATAATTGCTCAAAATGAAAGTGAGTGATGAAAGCTCCTGGGGGAGTCATGTTTTTAAATTCTCTATACTTTAAGGTGTTATTAAACCTTAAATTTATAACTATCTTACTAGCAACATTATTGTTTTCTCGTACGGCCTTTTCATCTGTCATAAATAGCAATGGGCTGTTAACTTTTGAGGGAGCGATTGAATTTGCCCAAAAAAATGACCCATGGCTGACGGGCAATATTCATAAGCAAAATGCTATTAACGCGATGAGTGTCGCGGTGAATACCTTACCAGACCCTAAAATATCGATAGGATTAGCTAACTTACCAACAGATGGATTTGATTTACAACAAGAAGGCATGACGCAAGCTAAGATAGGAATATCACAGGTTTTCCCTCGTGGTGATACATTGTCGATTAAAGGAGAGCAGTTGAAATTTGAAAGTGAGTCTTTTGTTTATCAAAGAAAAGATCGCTCTGCAAAAGTCGCTGTAACTGTTGGTAGTTTGTGGTTAGATGCTTATAAGGCACAACAAAGTATCGCTTTAATTAATAAAAACCGAGCACTGTTTGAAAAATTAGTGGATGTTGCGCAAGCAAGTTACTCATCTGCTGTAGGGAAAACAAGACAACAAGATATTGTGCGAGCGCAGTTAGAGCTGACAAGATTAGAAGATCGCCTTGATGTATTAGCGCAACAAAAAAGTCATTTCGATGGCATGTTATCGCAATGGTTATCACAATTTACACTCGAACATAACAGTCTGCCGAGTCATTCAATAAGAGAGACTTTGCAACCTCAACAGCTATCGTTGAGTAAAAATTTACCTGAAATTGCCTTACTAAATCGCAAGGTTGTTTTGAATAATACTTGGTTACCTACCAGCGAATTAGCGAAATATATTGCTGGTCATCCATCGCTAGTTGCTATTGATAAGAAGATAAAAGCGAGTAAAACAGGTATTAAAATGGCAGAGCAAAAATACAAGCCAGAATGGGGTGTAAATGCTAGCTATGGATATAGAGACGATGATCCTTTAGGTAGTAGTCGGGCAGATTTATTTTCTGTCGGGGTGAGCTTTGACTTACCACTTTTCACAGAGAATAAACAAGATAACGAAGTTAAGTCTGCTATCTCCAGTACCGAAGCGGTCAAAACAGAAAAACTTATTTTAATGAGAAACTTACTTGCTTCATATGTAAGTGCGAAAGGGCGCTTACTGCGTTTAAACAATAGACAGGATTTATATAAAAATAAGTTACTTGTGCAAATACACGACGAGGCTGAAGCCTCATTAACTGCCTATACAAACGATGATGGAGACTTTTCTGAGGTGGTTCGTTCAAGAATATCAGTGTTAAATGCTGAAATTGATGAATTAACGCTGAATGTAGAAGAGCGTAAGTTAATACTTGAGCTTAATTATATGTTTGTCGGTAGTGAAAAAAACACCACTTATCAAGAGCCTTTAAAAAATGCAGTAAAACATCATCAAGCCATTGTGATGGTAGGGGAACAAGAATGAGTCAACGTATTAAGACAATTTTAACCAGCCTATTAATAGGTATAGTGCTTGGCGCACTTATCATTATGGCAATGCATAGACTATTGCCAGATGTCGACTTAGAGCAGAAAAATCCTGCTGCTGAGGCACAGGCTAAGCCCCTATATTGGGTAGCCCCGATGGATGCTAATTACAAGCGAGATAAACCCGGTAAGTCACCTATGGGGATGGACTTGGTTCCTGTGTTTGATGATGGTGGCAAAGGACCTGATGAAGGTGTTGGAACAATAAGAATAGCTGCCAATGTGATTAATAATTTAGGTGTAAGAACAGCACTCGTTAGTTATAAACCATTAGAGACTGAAATTAAAACTGTTGGCTATGTTACTTATGATGAAGATAAACTTATTCATATTCACCCGCGTGTAGAAGGTTGGATAGAAAAACTTTATGTAAAAGTCATTGGCGCTAAAGTGGAAAAAGGGCAACCCCTTTATGCGATTTATTCGCCAGAGTTGGTTAATGCGCAAGAAGAGTTAATCTTGGCATTAGATCGTAAAAATAATCGATTAATCAGCGCAGCAGAAAATCGTTTAGCCGCACTTCAGCTACCCAAAAGAGTCATTACACAGCTAAAAAAATCTAAAAAAGTACAACAAACCATTACATTTTATGCTCCTCAAAATGGTGTAGTAGAAAACTTAAAAATTCGAGAAGGCTTTTTTGTTAAGCCGGGTTCAACATTAATGTCTATTGGCGATTTATCTCAAGTTTGGGTTGAAGCTGAAGTTTTCGAGCGCCAAGCGAGCCAAGTTTCAACAGGCACCCCTGTTACCATGACACTTGATTACTTACCTGGCAAAGTTTGGCAAGGCAAAGTCGATTATATTTATCCTACGCTAGATGCAAAAACTCGAACAGTGAAAGTGCGCCTTCGTTTTAAAAATGAAGAAGGTGAATTCAAGCCTAATATGTTTGCCCGAATTGCTATTCACACATCAGACAATGAAGAAACTTTATTAATTCCTAAAGAAGCACTTATTAGAACAGGGAACCAAGACAGAGTTGTTCTCGCCTTAGGTGAGGGCAGTTTTAAATCTGTTGCAGTCTCTGTCGGTAGATACGATAGCCAAAGTGTTGAAATACTTGAGGGCTTAAGCGACGGAGAAAGGGTGGTGAGCTCTGCACAGTTCTTATTAGATTCAGAGTCGAGTAAATCATCAGACTTCAAACGCATGGATAGTCATAGTGCAGATGAAGTTAAAACGATGACTCAATCGGCTCAAGAAGATGAAAGTAATATTTCATCGGCAACTGTTACAGGAACCATTAATACTTTAATGATAGATCACGGGATGATAAACATTAGTCGTTCTGCTATTAAAAAATGGGGACGACCTACTGCAACTATGGACTTTATAACGGCTAAAGGTGTCAGTCTTGAAGAATTTAAACAAGGAATGAAGATTAAGTTTACTTTCGAGGTACGAAACGGGCAATTCATCATTGTAGAAATAGCCCCATTAAAACAAGATGAAAAGCAAATAGGTGACAAAACGGATGACGCTAAAGCAGAAATGTCTAGTATAGAGGACGCAAGCCATTCAACTCATTCAAACCATATAAATAGGAGTTAAATGCGTATGATTGCTTCTATAATTCGTTGGTCAGTTGTTAATCGATTTTTCGTATTACTGGCGACACTTTTATTGGTTGGCTTAGGCTTGTATTCAGTCAAGAAAACCCCTATTGATGCGCTACCCGATTTATCTGATGTGCAAGTTATCATTAAGACAAATTACCCTGGTCAAGCACCGCAGGTAGTTGAAGACCAAGTGACGTACCCTCTGACTACAGCAATGCTTTCTGTACCAGGCGCCGTTACGGTAAGAGGGTATTCTTTCTTTGGTGATTCATATGTCTATGTCATCTTTGATGAAAATACTGATTTATATTGGGCACGTTCAAGAGTGCTTGAATATTTGAGTCAAGTAGCACCAAGCTTACCGAGTGAGGCAAGACCACAATTAGGCCCCGATGCTACGGGAGTTGGCTGGGTATATTTATATGCTTTAGTGGATAAAACAGGCCAACATGACTTAAGCCAATTACGTAGTATTCAAGACTGGTTTTTAAAATTTGAACTGCAAACTGTGCCTGGTGTTTCTGAAGTTGCAGCACTTGGTGGAATGGTTAAGCAATATCAAGTAAGAGTCAATCCAGATAAATTAAGAGCATTTGGTATTCCTTTATCGTTAATTCAAACAGCGATAAAGCAGGGCAACCAGGAAATAGGTGCCTCAGTTGTAGAGATGGCTGAAGCAGAATACATGGTTCGAGCAACAGGTTATTTGAAAAATGTTGATGATTTAGAAAATATCCCCTTGGGGGTTAACCAAAATGGTACACCACTACTGTTGAAAGATGTTGCCGAAATTGGTACTGGACCACAAATGCGCCGTGGTATCGCCGAACTTAACGGAGAAGGTGAAACCGTAGGCGGTATCGTAGTCATGCGCTTTGGTGAAAATGCTCAACAAGTGATAAATGGTGTTAAAGATAAGCTTGAACAACTTAAAAAAGGTTTACCTGATGGTGTTGAAATTGTTCCTGTTTATGATAGATCTGCGTTAATTGAAAGGGCAGTAGATAATCTATCTTATAAATTACTAGAAGAATTCGGTGTTGTTGCCCTTGTATGCATAATTTTCTTATTTCACGTGCGTTCATCTTTAGTGGCAATTTTTAGTATTCCTGTTGGAATATTAACAGCTTTTGCTGTGATGCATTGGCAAGGGCTGAATGCCAATATTATGTCATTAGGTGGTATTGCCATTGCTATTGGCGCAATGGTTGATGGTGCAATTGTCATGATTGAAAATATGCATAAACATATGGAGAAAACACCATTAACTAAAGAAAACCGATGGCAAATTGTAATTGAATCTGCAAGTGAAGTAGGTCCAGCATTATTTTTTACATTACTAATTATTACCGTTAGTTTTGTGCCTGTGTTTACCTTAGAAGCTCAGGAAGGCCGAATGTTTGCTCCTCTTGCTTTTACTAAAACTTATGCAATGGCTGCATCAGCGGCACTTGCTATTACCTTAGTGCCAGTTTTAATGGGGTACTTTATCCGAGGTAAAGTACTTCCTGAGCATAAGAACCCGGTAAATAAGGGGTTAACTTATATTTATATGCCAGCCTTGAAGGCTGTTTTACGTTTTCCAAAATCAACCATTTTAGCCGCCTTAGCTGTTCTTGCTGTTGGTATTTATCCACTTGATAAGATTGGTAGTGAATTTATTCCACCGCTTGATGAGGGTGACTTAATGTATATGCCTACCACGTACCCTGGTATTTCTATAGGTCAAGCAAGGCAGTTATTGCAACAAACAGACAAGCTAATTAAAACGATTCCTGAAGTAGAGACTGTGTTTGGTAAAGTAGGCCGTGCTGAAACTGCAACAGATCCTGCGCCATTGACAATGATTGAAAGCTTTATTCAATTAAAACCCAAGGAAGAGTGGCGTGAAGGCGTTACTACGGAAAGCTTAAAAAAAGAACTGGATACTTTAGTAAAATTGCCTGGTGTAACCAATGCGTGGGTAATGCCTATAAAAACACGTATTGATATGTTAGCAACAGGGATCAAGACCCCTGTTGGGATTAAAGTAGCGGGACCTGACTTATCAGTAATTCAAGATATTGGTAAACAATTAGAAGAAGTCTTGAAAGATGTTCAGGGTACTGCATCTGTTTACTCTGAACGGGTTGCGGGTGGTCGTTACGTTAAAGTTGATATTCAACGTGCAAAAGCGGCTCGTTATGGTTTAAATATTGCTGAAATTCAACAAGTGGTTGCTACGGCTATTGGAGGGATGAATGTTACTAAAACTGTTGAAGGGTTGGAACGCTACCCTGTGAACTTACGTTACCCGCAGGATTATCGTAACTCTCCAGAGCAACTTTCTTTATTACCGATTGTTACCCCTAATGGTCAAAGGATTTCATTAGGCGATGTTGCTCATGTCTTTATTGAAGATGGGCCTCCGGGTATTAAGTCAGAAAATGCACGATTAAATGGTTGGGCATTTGTTGATATTGAAGGGGTAGATGTAGGAACTTACGTTGTTGAGGCAAAAAAGGTTGTCGCAGACAAGTTACAGCTACCATCTGGCTACTCAATAAATTGGGCGGGCCAATATGAATATATGGAACGCGCAAAAGCCAAATTAACTTACGTTGTACCATTAACGCTTTTCATTATCATTATTCTATTGTATCTAAACTTTAGAAACTTCATTGAAGTTGCAATGATTATGGGAACTTTACCACTTGCTATGGTTGGTAGTATCTGGTTGATGTATCTCGAAGGGTATAACTTTTCAGTTGCTGTTGGTGTCGGTTTTATTGCGTTAGCGGGAGTTGCTGTAGAGATAGGCGTCATAATGTTGGTTTATTTAAATCAAGCATATAAAGAAATGATTACGGATCATCAAGAAAGAGCTATTTCGACCTCTAAAGCTGATGTACTTCAAGCAGTGTTACATGGTGCTGGCTTACGAGTTCGTCCAGTAATGATGACCGCTGGTACCGTCATTGTTGGTTTATTGCCTATTTTATATGGTACAGGTACTGGCTCTGAAGTGATGA
>JBMYWR010000165.1:0-6871 GCA_049607625.1 Colwellia sp. | reverse complement strand
TCAAACACCATATGATGAAGACCCGTTCCATCATCCGTGTCACCTATGTACATCCCAGGACGCTTTCTTACTGCATCCAGTCCTTTTAGTACTTTAATACTCGACGAATCGTAATTTTCAGACATGGTTTCTTCCAATTAACTTGTTATTAGTTTGCCATGTTTCACGTGGAACACTTTCATATTTTTATTTAGAGGTTCCACCACAGCTGAAATACTGTCGTAATCAATAGCGCTTATAAACAGCTGTGAATTTGAATGAGCGAGTAACTCACTTACAGCTTGTTTTGTTTCACTGCTTAATTCAGACGGTAAATCATCAATTAAAAAAAGTGATTGTTTATCTGTTTCACTTTCAATCAGGCTATTTTGACAAATCTTTAGCGCATACATTAAAAGCTTCAACTGCCCCCGTGACAAAAAATTATCAACTGCGATACCGTCAATTAAAAAGTTGATATCGGCTTTATGAGGGCCTTTACTGGTGTAACCCAGTTTTGCGTCTCTTTCGAAGTTTTTACTCAGTTGCTCAGCTAAATCATCTTCAGCTTTCCAACCTGGAGAAAAATCAAAAGTAAGACTTTTAAATAATTCAATCTGACTAGCTATCTTATCAAAAAACAGGTTAGATAACCTAGTTATATATGTGGTTCTAAGTGTATTTATCTTTGTCGCGATTGTTACAAATTCTTTATCCCAGAACTGAATTTGTTGCTCAAATCCATGTGGTTTTTGCTTTAACAGCGCATTGCGTTGTTTCAATAATTTATTAAAACGATACCAATGATAATAAAACTCTTGTTCCACGTGGAACAATCCTAAATCTAAAAAGCGACGGCGCTCTTTTGGACCACCAAAAAACAGCTCAAAACTTTCTGGGGTAATCACTTGCACAGGAAGCACTTCTGCAAGCTGTGCCATACGTTCACAGCGCTTTCCATGCACTTTTGCCAGCGTATCACCAGAGCGTTCTTTTTGCAGCCCCACAGGGATTTGTAGGCTGTTAAATTGCTTTTTACCATGCAGTACCATGGCATTTTTTTGATGTTGAATTACAGCTTTAAATTTAGAAGTGCGGAAGGATTTACCGTGAGACAGAAAATAAATGGCTTCAAGTAAACTACTTTTACCGCTGCCATTCTCTCCAATAATCACATTAACTTCAGGAGAGGGTTCAAAGCTTAGCGCTTCAATATTACGAAAATTTGAAACATTAAAGGTAACTAAGCTCATTTAATTATACTTACTCCAACCACTATAAACGCATCGGCATTACAACGTACATGGCGCCTTCGTCGCCCTGTCCTTCAATTAATGCACTGCTGTTTGAATCAAGTAAGGTAAATAAAACGTCGTCGGTTTTAATGGTATTTAATACTTCTAATAAGTACGACACATTAAAACCAATTTCTAAATCAGGGCCTTGGTACATTACTTCTACGGTTTCTTCCGCCTGTTCCTGCTCTGGGTTATTGGCAGAAATCGTTAACTCGCCTGAAGTAAGGTTTAACCTTACACCGCGGAATTTTTCGTTTGAAAGAATCGATACTCGGGCAAATGCGCTGCGTAACCACTCGCGATTAGCCACAATTTGTTTGTCACCACCACGTGGTAATACGCGACGATAATCAGGGAAACGACCATCAACTAATTTAGATGTAAAGATAAATGCTTGGTCGATAATACGAACATGATTAGCGCCTAACTGAATTTCAACAACTTCATCATCAGCAATCAATAAGCGCATAATTTCTTGTACGCCTTTACGTGGAATAATCACCTGACGTTGAGTATTAAGTGATGCTTCTAATGGCTTTTGCGCTAATGCTAAACGGTGACCATCGGTTGCAACCGTTTTAACTACATCGTTTTCGATTTCCAGTGACATACCATTCAGATAATATCTAACATCTTGATTTGCCATAGAAAAACTTGTACTTTCAAGTAGTTTTCTAAGTTCTAAACGCGTTAGGTTAAGGGTTACTTCGCTGTCCCAGTTTTCTAAATTAGGAAAGTCTTCCGCCGCTAATGTCGCTAGTGAAAAACGACTTTTGCCAGACGTAAGTAACACTTGTGCATCTTGAATAGTTAGCGTGATATCAGAACCATCAGGCAAGCTCTTACAAATGTCCAATAGCTTTTTAGCCGGTAATGTAAGCTTACAGTCTGCTACTGGTTCGGCTAATACCACACTTGCTACAAGTTCTATTTCAAGATCGGTACCTGTGAAATAAAGTACACCTTCTTTTACCTCTAACAACACATTAGATAGAATCGGTAACGTATGTTTGCGCTCAATCGCCCCTGAAACCTGCATTAAAGGTTGTAAAAATTGCTCGCGCGAAATAGTAATTTTCATGCTGTACTCGTCCTAAGATGACAAAGTTCTAATCAAGTTTTGATAATCTTCTTTTACTTCGTGAGATTCTTCACGAAGTGACTTCACTTTTCTACATGCATGTAGCACGGTTGTATGATCTCGTCCGCCAAACGCATCGCCGATTTCAGGCAAACTGTGATTGGTTAATTCTTTTGATAATGCCATTGCGACTTGGCGTGGCCTTGCAACTGAACGACTGCGACGTTTTGATAATAAGTCAGAAACGCGAATACGGTAGTACTCTGCTACTGTTCTTTGAATATTATCGATCGTTACCAGTTTATCTTGTAACGCGAGTAAATCACGCAGCGCTTCTTTTACAAAGTCGATAGTGATTGGCCTACCGGTAAAGTTAGCATTGGCAATTACGCGGTTTAACGCCCCTTCTAGTTCACGTACGTTAGAACGCAAACGCTTGGCAATAAAAAATGCTACTTCTTCAGGTAATTTAATTTGGCTTTGCTGTGCCTTCTTCATCAAGATGGCAACGCGCGTTTCAAGCTCTGGCGGCTCAATCGCAATGGTTAAACCCCAGCCAAATCGCGATTTAAGGCGATCCTCTACCCCTTCAATTTCTTTTGGATAGCGGTCTGAGGTTAAAATAATTTGTTGGTTACCTTCTAATAATGCATTAAAGGTATGAAAGAACTCTTCTTGTGAACGTTCTTTATTAGCAAAAAACTGAATATCATCGATAAGTAATGCGTCAACGCTACGGTAGTAACGTTTAAATTCTTCAATCGCATTATTTTGCAGCGCTTTTACCATATCTTGTACAAAACGCTCAGAATGCATATAAACAATTTTTGCATTCTCTTTTTTATCTAAGATGCCATTACCCACAGCATGTAATAAGTGGGTTTTACCTAAACCTGTGCCACCATATATAAAAACAGGGTTAAAGGCCGAGCCAGGGTTATCAGCAACCTGCGTTGCCGCAGCTTTTGCTAGTTGGTTCGATTTACCTTCAACAAAGCTATCAAAGGTATAGTTTTCTTTGATATTTGATTTAGGCATGTTTTTAGGTGCAGGCTCAACAGGCGCTTTGTTTTCTTTTTTAACGGGCGCTTCAACTGCTGCTTTTTCTTGCGCTGGTGTTTGTGGTGCTGCGGGTTTGCTAATATTAACCGTACTGCCAACTTCAAAACGCAATTCCGGCGCTTCGTCACCACAAATCTCAATTAATAACTCGTTAATACGGTTTAGGTATTTTTCACGCACCCAATCAAGCACAAAGCGGTTAGGCGCATAAATAGTGAGGGTATCTTCAGTGCTTTCTGCCTGTAGCGGACGCACCCACATACTAAATTGTTGTGATGGCAGTT
Source organism: Colwellia sp. (assembly GCA_049607625.1). Taxonomy (GTDB): domain Bacteria; phylum Pseudomonadota; class Gammaproteobacteria; order Enterobacterales; family Alteromonadaceae; genus Colwellia. The sequence goes on along the minus strand of JBMYWR010000165.1, from coordinate 3,167 downwards.
CATCTTGTAAAACGTAAAGACAGCTTTGCCAAACCGACAAATACACGGCAACCCCCAATAATATTCCCGCTCACCAAAATAGAGCAGAAATTAAGCATCAAATCCAAGTTAAGACTGCCATTATGAAGCTAGTTTATCCACAACATCAATATTGATTTTTATATTTTTTATGATCTGACACAGGTAAATATATAACTTATTATTTTTAAATGTTTTTTAGCTAAAAATTTTTGTGGATAAATTATTGATAAAAAGCTTGATCAAAATGATTAAAGTAGATCTATAAAAGTTTTCCAAAGAAAAGTCGCAATTTTTACACTATCATTGTGGAAAACTTTATTTTAAAATTGATCCTCGCTGGATCAACAGAGAAATACAGTACGATCTCTCCTTATATAAAGGTAAATGTAACTACCTTGTTAAGATTAGAACGGCTTTTATTCAATGCCTATAATTAACGCGACTATTGTGTGTTTTTTATTGACTTTGTGTGTGCTTCTCTATAACATCTCGCGCTCGCAATGGCACCTGTGCCAGGATCGCGACCTGCATAGGATGTTTTAACTTTTAACCGATCGGATGGAATATAGTTATGAAAAGAACTTTTCAACCTAGCGTTCTTAAGCGTAAACGTACTCACGGTTTCCGTGCACGTATGGCGACTAAAAATGGTCGTAAAGTTTTAGCACGTCGTCGTGCTAAGGGCCGTAAGGTTCTTTCTGCTTAATATAGTGGAAGACTTTCGCTTTGGTAGGGAGTTACGTCTGTTAACTCCCTCACACTACTCCCGCATCTTCAATGAGCCTGCACGCGCAGCAAATCAACACTTTACTCTTTTAGCAAAACGAAATGATCTAGACCATCCACGTCTTGGTTTAACCATAGCTAAAAAACGCGTTAAAAAAGCGGTACAACGTAATCGCATTAAACGCCTTGCCCGTGAAAATTTCCGCTTAAACCGCCATCAACTCGACAATATTGATATTGTTTTAATGGTTAAAACTGGCGTTGATGAATTATCTAACGAAGAGTTGCATAAGCAATTAACTAAGCTTTGGCGCAAAATTAATGAGCGTTGCCAACCTGGCTATAAGCCAAAACCACGCCCTAATCACTGGCAAAAAAACAAAAACGCAAAAAAACCGAATAACAAAGCCTAATAAACCTGTTGTTGCATAGCAAAACTAGGCAAATTTAGGTAAAGTTAGCTCACCTTTTAATCAGGCACTTTTTCATTAAATGCACTTTTTATTTGCTCTGCCGAGTAATCTGATGATCTTAATTATTAAGGTGTATCAAAAACTACTCAGTCCACTGCTTGGCCAAAACTGTCGTTTTACCCCGACATGCTCAAGTTATGCGATAGATGCAATAAAAATACATGGATTTGTAAAAGGGAGTTGGTTCGCAGCGAAACGCATTATAAAATGTCACCCTTTGCATCCAGGTGGGGATGATCCCGTGCCTGATAAACAAAATTCACTTAAACAACACCACGAGAAATAAGAGCTGTTATGGAATCACAACGCACGTTTTTATTTATCGGTTTTCTTTTGGTAAGTTTTCTTTTATTCCAACAATGGAATATGGATAACAACCCACAAGTAAATACCGAGACAAGTGCTACAACGCAAACATCTACAAACCAGTCTGCCAACAATGACTTTGTTCCACAGTCATCAACTGGCGACTTACCTGTAGCGAACGTCGCAAACTCACGTCAAATTATTGATGTAACAACCGATGTATTTTCTGTAAAACTTGATACCTTTGGTGGCGATATCATCGAAACCAAGCTATTAAACTTCAAAGAAAAAATCGATAGCGATAACCCATTTATGTTGCTTGGCGTGTTAGACGGCAATCAATATTTCTCACAAAGTGGCTTAATTGGTTTACACGGACCAGATGCATCATCTGACGGTCGCCCAACATACCAAGCAGCACAAACAAGTTACCAGCTAAAAGGTGATGAGCTACGTGTACCACTTACATTTGTTAAAGACGGTGTTAGCTATACCAAAACATATATTTTCACAGCGGGTCGTTACGATGTTGCCGTTGAATATCAAATTGCTAACAACACTGCTGAAACAAAGCAAGTTCAGTTATTTACGCAAATTAAGCGTTCGATCACCGAAAAAGGTGGCATGATTGACCAAACATATTTAGGTACAGCTTACGGTACAGCAGAAGAGCCTTACGAAAAGTACAGCTTTGATGACATTAAAGAGCGTGACCTAAATATTAACACTACAGCGGGTTATATCAGCTTTATCCAGCACTACTTTGTAAGTGCATGGGTGCCAAACCAAGAGCAACAAAACAACATCTACACTAAGGCTCGCAGCGATAATTCAGTTATTATCGGTTTAAAAGGCCCACTAGAAAACGTTGCAGCAAATAGCACGCATACAATTAGCTCTACTTATTATATGGGTCCTAAAGATTCTGCTACGCTTGAAGCGTTACAAACAGACTTAGACCTAACCGTAGACTACGGCTGGTTATGGTTTATTTCACAACCTCTACACTCATTACTAATGTGGTTATACGGCTTAATTGGTAGCCTAGGCTTAGCAATCATCGCGATTACCGTTATCGTGAAAATGGTGCTTTACCCACTTACTAAAGCCCAGTACACCTCAATGGCTAAAATGCGTAACCTTCAGCCAAAAATTATGGCGCTGAAAGATCGTTACGGCGATGACCGTCAGAAGATGGGTCAAGCAATGATGGAAATGTACCGCAAAGAAAAAGTTAACCCTATGGGTGGCTGTTTCCCACTATTGCTACAAATGCCAATCTTCCTAGGTTTATTCTATGTATTCATGGAATCGGTAGAAATTCGTCACACTGAATTCTTATACCTAAATGACTTAGCAGCGATGGACCCATACTTCATCTTACCAATTCTATTTGGTGCAAGTATGTTCCTTATGCAAAAGCTACAGCCAATGACGGTTACAGATCCAATGCAGCAGAAAATGATGACTTGGATGCCGGTAATGTTCTCAGTATTCTTTATCTGGTTCCCATCAGGTCTTGTAATGTACTGGTTAGTATCTAACTTAATTTCAATTGCTCAGATGCTATACATCTACAAAGGCATGGAAAAGAAAGGTATCTCGGTTAAATCATAAACCGAACTAAATAAATGAAAGGCG
>JBMYWR010000164.1:0-6944 GCA_049607625.1 Colwellia sp. | reverse complement strand
GACCCAGTAGACCCGGTTGACCCAGTAGACCCGGTAGATCCAGTAGACCCGGTTGACCCAGTAGACCCAATTGACCCAGACGGTTTATGTGCTGGCTTTAATGTATACCCTGATTGGACAGGAGATAATGCAGCGGGAACTGGCGATGTAATGGTTTATGAAAACATTGCTTATGCGGCTAAATACAACACAAATACTATTCCTGGAAGCGATGATACTTGGAACCATCATATAAACTGTGATGGAACTTTAAAAGGGGAGGCTGCTTATTTATCTTTGCCTAACCCTAGCGATCCCGTTAATTTAGAAGTAGCAGGTTGGCCAAGTAACTTTGTTGTAGCTAGTCCTTCTTCAACTTCACCAACGACAACGGTTGTTAATTTAATCAGTCGAGCAGACTTGTCTGACACAGTTAAATTAACCAGTGCTTTTGTAGCATTAATACAATCAGCACAAAATGTAGCTAACGAATCAGTTATTTTTAATAGCGATATACTTGATAGCATTAGCGAAGATAAAGGAGCCTCTCTAGGTGTTATTGCTGTAAAACAAGCGTTAACCGATGCTGTTAACAATACAAATGCTACAACAATAACGGTTAGTGATATTAATGCATTAAGTGATGATGTATTTGGCTGGGCACAAGCTCAAAACCTCGTTATATCTAAACTTGCAACTAGCGCAACTTTTGGTTGGTCTTTAAGTATTGGGGATTTTGTTTATGCGAAACATGCAGGTAAAAGGTCTGTATGGAACTCAGCATCTAAAGCAACAGCAGACTTACTTGATACCTTATCGCTATATAAAGGCGAGACTAAGGCAGACTTTGTTGTTTTTACTAAATCAGCTTCGACACCAAGTTTATCAGGTGAACAATGGCATAACGCTTTAGAATACGTTAAACAAGTAACAGATTTTGTTGATGCTCCAGCGATCTTATCTTCTGTGCCTACAGCGCAGTCTTCTACATACTTTATGGGATTGACAGCAAGTGACAGACAATTGCGTAAAGCCGCTCACAGTAATATTTTTGCTATTTTGTTTGATACTGACAGTGTTGATCTAACAAATAAGATGAATGACTATCAAAACAACCCTATTCCTTTGTATTACGTTCCTGAAGAGTTAATTGAAACACCCCTCACAAGTGTTGCTTCATTAAACGCTTCGTTAGAAGGGGCACAAAGTGTAATGGATAATGAAGTCTTTTTATATGAAACACCTGAAAGCCAATGGGTTCCGTCTACCATCTATAAATGGGGTGACTTCTTAAAAGGGCTTAACTCTATGCATAATGTTGGTGTAGCGGGTGATAAATTTTGGTTAGTCGATGAAAATGCTGACGAACAAACGAATGCTAAATATGCCAAAGTTGCTATTGCTGCATTTTTATCTCAAAGCATGCAGGAAACAATACGATTTGATGCTTGTGATGAAAACAACTGGGCTGAAGTCAGATATGGTGCTCCAGTAAATCATCCTAATAGTGCTGCATGTGGGCAACTAGGTCAAAAATATGCTGATTACGGAATAAATCCTGTATCGGGTAAAGATCATGCATACTCATGTCCTCGTTCACCTAAAATGGAAGTTTCAGCTCTAACTCATGCTAAATGGTATGGCGCTCCTGCTCCTATTTTTGCTGCACCAGATGCTGTTTTAGAGGAAGCTGGAAAGTTAGTTAATGGCCATGCTGGACGCTGGGATGGAAGTGCTGCTTGGTGTGCTGATGTACCTACTCGAATTGATGAAAGTAAGCAAGTGTGGGAGCGTGATGAATGTAAACTATATGTTGGCCAAAAAGCAGGTGGCTTTGTTTTCGATGGTAGCTCACAAGAGTCTGTTGAAGGTTGTGGTTGGTGGGGACGTGGTGTTATCCAAACAACAGGTCGTCAAAACTTTGGTACGCTAAATCACTTCATCGGTAGAAGTCATGTTGATCCATCAACCATTGGAACAACCGTTGATGGCCAATTAGTTGCACAACCACCTGAAAACCCTTTATTCGCTAATTTAGATCTATGTTCAAATCCTCAGTTAATATGTTCTTCACAAGAGAATGCTGAAATTAAGTGGATTGCAGGTTTATTTTTCTGGGTTAACTCAGTTCAAGCATATGAAAATGAAGGTGGTCCATATGAAGGATGGGATTATTATACTGAACTTAAAGCTTATGTTGATGGTGGCTTACAAGGTACAGAATTTGTAGACGCAGTTTCAGGAATAGTAAATCGTGGTTGTCCTGATGATCACTGTCCAGTTAGTGGAGAAGTACATGCTATTGAAGAGCGCCGAGCTAACTTTAAACTTGTTTTGCAAAAATTAGGTCTTAATCCTTTATAAAAAAGATTTTGAAATAAAAGTAACTCTATGTGTACTTATCTAGAAGCCGAGATTGTATCTCGGCTTTTTATTTTCTTGTAAAAACAGCATACGAAAAGTAACATATAAACATAAGATTAAGACACTTATTTATACTATACTGCTTTTCTATGTAACTCATTTTTATAGTGCACTCCCAAGGACTGAACATAATGACAACGCGTTTTTTAACTTCTAATAAAATTATAAAATTATCACTGCTATTTACCTTGCCGTTTTTCTTAATGGCTTGTGGAGAAAAAGCACCTCAAAAAGCTCCACCTAAACCTGCGGTTTCAGTTTATGTTATTAAGTCCGATGTCATAGGGGATTACCGCGAGTTTGTCGCCAGAACAGAAGCTTCCCGTGAAGCCAATATTCGTGCTAGAGTGAAAGGAGAACTCATTAAACGTGACTTTAGAGAAGGCACAATAGTAGAGAAAGAACAGGTGCTTTTTGAAATAGATCCCGCGGCATACAAAGCCTCCTTAGCTTCAGCTAAGGCACAGTTAGCGAGTAAAATATCGGGAGAAGAAAATGCTAAAAGAAATTTATTACGAGCCAATAAATTAATTAATGACGGTTATATCTCACAATCTGATTTTGACAAGTTAACAACAGAGCAATCTCAAGCCGAGTCAGCTGTTTCAGCAGCAAGAGCGGCATTAGAACAGGCTGAGTTAGATTTAAGTTATACGGTAATTAAAGCCCCGTTCACAGGGCGAATAGGTCGTGTAAATTACAATATAGGTAACATTATTGGCCCAGAAAGTGACATTTTAGCGACCTTAACTTTATCAGATCCTATGTATGTAAACTTTCAGTTAGAGGAGAGTGAATATACCTCCTACCTTCAAAGACGCGCTATGAACAACAACAAAACTAACGATACGGTTGATTTAAGCATTCTACTACCGAATAACTCAGCTTATAAAGAGCAAGGGACTTTAGACTTTGCCGACACCCAAGTAACTCAAGGTATGGGTACTGTAGAGGTAAGAGCTTCATTTCCCAACCCTAAAGGGGTAATCGTACCAGGCTTATTCGTAACATTGGTCATTGAAAGCAAAACCAAGAAAGATATGTCAATGGTGCCTCAAGCCGCTGTTCAAGCTAATCAACAAGGAAAGTTTGTACTTTTTATTGATGAAGAAAATAAAGTAAAGCAAAGACCTGTTGTTTTAGGTAGAAGAGTCAATGCAATGTGGGTTGTTGAAAGCGGTTTGGTTGTAGGTGACCGTGTTATTATTGAAGGCCTTCAAAAAGTACGTCCGGGTGTTGAAATTAAGCCGATTGAAAAAAATGTTGATGCCTTAACGGGCACAATGACTATGCTTGAAAAGCCTGATTCGGCACAAAACACTCAGCAAGCACAATAAGGGGTTATACATGATAAGTAAAACCTTTATAAATAGGCCCAAGTTTGCTTTTGTTATTTCTATTGTCATATCCATTGCAGGACTAATCGCTATGGGCGTATTGCCTGTCAATATGTACCCTGAAATAACACCTCCGCAAGTACAAATTTCAACTGTTTACCCAGGAGCAAGTGCCCAGGTTGTTGAAGACTCAGTTATCAGACCCATAGAAGAACAAGTCAATGGCGTTGAAGACATGCTCTATATAGAGTCTTCTGCTTCAAATAACGGTAGTGCGGTCATTACGGTGTATTTTAAAGTAGGCACCGATGGCGATATTGCTCAAGTTAATGTTCAAAACCGCGTTGCATTAGCAACAACCTCCCTGCCATCAGATGTAACTAGGCAGGGAGTTAACGTTGAAAAGAAATCAAGTTCAATGTTACTGGGTATTAATCTTTATTCAGAACAAGAAAGTATTGATCAACTATTCTTAAGCAACTATGCCAGTAATTACCTAGTAGAGCCTTTAGGACGTATTAAAGGTGTTGCTTCTGCCGAAGTTATGGGTGAAATGACCTATAGCATGCGTATATGGCTTAATCCTGACAGAATGACATCACTTAACGTAACAGTTAATGAAGTTAAGCAAGCGCTTAATGAACAAAATATGATCGTAGCAGCGGGTAAGTTTGGCGCAAGTCCTACACTACCAAACCAACAGTTTGAATATTCAATTCAAGCAAAAGGACGTTTAAAAACACCTGAAGAGTTTGGTAATACTATTATTAGAGCGAGACAAAATGGTAATTTTGTTCGATTAAGTGATATTGCCACCATTGATTTAGGTGCTGAAGACTATTCAACTAAAGCCCAACTTAATGGTAAAGATACAGCCTTCCTTGTTATTTATCAGTTACCTGACGCTAACGCGACAGAGGTTGCAGAGCTGGTTAAAGCTGAAATAGTTAAGTTATCAGAGCGCTTTCCTGATGGCTTAGAATACGAAATTCCTTATGATACAACAGAGTTTATTGTTCGTTCGATGGAAGAAGTAAAAGTAACTTTATATCAAGCGGTTGCATTAGTTATTTTAGTGGTTTTCTTATTTTTACAGAATTGGCGTGCCACGATTATTCCAACACTTGCTATTCCCGTTTCGCTCGTTGGTACCTTTGCCTTCATGTTGTTAATGGATTATTCAATTAACACCATCACTTTATTTGGTTTAGTTCTAGCCATTGGTATTGTAGTTGACGATGCCATTATTGTTATTGAAAACGTTGAGCGTATTTTAAAAGAAGAGAAATTGCCAATTAAAGAAGCTGTTACCAAGGCAATGGAACAGGTTTCAGGCCCTATTATTGCAACAACCCTAGTGTTGTTAGCTGTTTTTGTTCCAGTTGGTTTTATGCCGGGCATTACAGGTGAGCTATATAGGCAGTTCTCAATGACGATTTCTTTTGCCGTTATTATCTCTTCTATTAATGCCTTAACCCTAAGCCCGGCTTTATGTACAGTTTTATTGTCACAAAAGAACATGAAACCTATTGGTTGGCTTCAACCTATGGAGCGCTTAATAACTAAAATGACAGGCGGTTATACTATCGCAGTTAACTTCATGTTAAAACGTGTTATGCGTGTTGGTATCTTCGTGGGAATTTTGTTTTTCTCGGCGGGTTGGCTAACGAGTAACGTACCTACAGCCTTTTTACCCGGAGAAGATCAAGGCTATTTATTTGTAGATATTCAGCTACCAGACGCCTCATCAAGCAACCGTACAAATGCGGTAATGAGTGAAATTGTTCCTATGGTATTAGAAGACCCAGCTGTCGATGATATTATAACCGTTGGTGGCTACTCCTTAATTGGTGGGCCTGGTTCAAATAATGGTTTAGCTATTATTATTCTTAAAGATTGGGATGATAGAAAAACACCTGAGCTAGGTTTACGTCAAGTTATCCCAAGGTTAATGGGTAAATTATGGGCATTACCTGAAGCGCAGGTAATGGTCTTTAATCCGCCACCCATCCCTGGTTTAGGCACAAGCTCTGGTTTTGAATTTCAATTACAAGACAGTGAAGGGCGTGATCCGAGTGAGTTAGCACAAGTACTAGACGGGCTTGTTTATGAAGCAAACCAGAACCCTGGGCTAAAACGTGTTTTTAGTACTTTTAGGGCTAATGTTCCACAATATTTCCTTGAAGTAGATAGAAACAAAGTGAAAGCCCAAGGAGTTGCTTTATCAGATGTCTTTGGCACACTTCAAGCGCAGTTAGGCTCAATGTACATTAATGACTTTAGTCAGTTTGGTCGCACCTATAAAGTGACAGTGCAGGCACAAACCGAATTTAGGAAAGACCCATCTGATTTAAGTCATTACTATGTAAGAAACGTCAATGATGAAATGGTTCCATTAACTACTTTAGCTAAGTTAACGCCTATTCTTGGGCCAACAACCATTAATCATTTTAACTTGTATCGTAGTGCTAAAATTACCGGCCAAGCAAGCCCTGGTTTCTCTTCTGGAGAAGCTATACAAACGATGCAAGCTCTCGCTGAAAATCTTCCGCAAGGTTTTATTTATGAATGGTCTGGTCAGTCTAAGCAAGAAATAGAAGCCGGAGATTTAGCGCCGATATTATTTGCATTGGCTATATTATTCGTTTATTTATTCCTTGTGGCGCAGTATGAAAGTTGGACTATTCCGTTCTCTGTTATTGCTGCAGTACCTTTGGCATTATTCGCTGCCATGCTAACGCTTTATGTTGTAGGTATGCCAAATAATATTTATGCGCAAGTAGGATTAGTGCTACTTATTGGTATGTCGACTAAAACAGCCATATTAATTGTTGAATTTGCGATGGAAGAACGAGCACAAGGTAAACCTATTTTTGAATCGGCATTAAATGCAGCAAGAATGCGTTTTAGAGCAGTATTGATGACAGCTCTTTCGTTTGTTTTAGGTGTACTTCCGCTTGTATTTGCTTCAGGCGCTGGTGCGGGTTCACGTGTCTCGTTAGGTTTAACAGTTCTTGCAGGTATGCTTGGTGCAACAATCTTTGGTACTTTACTTGTTCCATACTTCTACATGGTTGTACAAAGAATGCGTGAAAAATTTAAAGGCACACCAAACGAGGCAGCTGAATAGTTTTTTATAGCGTTAAATGAACCTAGATAATTTAAAAGCGAACCATTCATTATTGAAGGTTCGCTTTTTTTGTT
>JBMYWR010000163.1:0-6970 GCA_049607625.1 Colwellia sp. | reverse complement strand
ACTCCTACAGGTTTAATTAGCGTTTGTGTAATAAGCGCTTGAGGCTATACTTATTTATCATCAATTAAATTGGATATATGAATGGTATTACATGCAAAGGATTTGCGAAAAGGAAGGTACTCCTTACAAAATAGCTATTACTTTATTACCTCAACGACATTTAATCGTAGGCCCCATTTCAATTCGTTTTTCAATGCTAGAGTTTTAATTAAGCAATTACAATCGTCTGATCTTAATAACCTTACTGAGACTATTGGTTTTGTTGTTATGCCAGATCATTTTCATTGGTTGTTTCAATTAAAAGGCGATAAAACCTTAAGCCAGGTTGTTGGTAGGGTTAAAGGAAGTAGCAGTAAATTATTGAGTCCATATGTTCCACAAAAATTATGGCAAGCAGGATATCATGACCGTTGTCTTCGATATGATGAAGATATAAAAAAATTATTGCGTTACACCATTGCAAACCCATTAAGAGCAAATATTGTTGAATCTATTAGCGATTATCCTCATTGGGATTGTATTTATGTTTAAGATTTTTAGTATTACAACCCCAAGAAAATTCGTTGCTAAAGCACACTCCTACAAAAGGGAAAAGAGATCGCGGCTAAAGCACGCTCCTACAAAAGGGAAAAGAGATCGCGGCTAAAGCACGCTCCTACAAAAGGGCAAAGAGATCGCGGCTGAAGCACACTCTTACAAAAGACAAAAGAGATCGTGGCTAAAGCACACTCCTACAAAAGAGCAAAGAGATCGTGGCTGAAGCACACTCCTACAAAAGGGACATTCCTTTTCTTACTCTGGTTCGTAGTCGAGGTTCGCTGATAGCCATCTTTCAGCTTGTTCAAGTGTTAACTCTTTTCTCATGCCGTAATCAATAACTTGTTCTTTGGTTAATTTAGCTACGGCAAAATATTTAGCGTCAGGGTGAGCAAAGTACCAGCCACTAACCGCAGCACCTGGCCACATGGCATAGCTTGACGTTAGCTGCATCCCAATATTTTCTTCTACATTAAGCAAGTCCCACAGCACACCTTTTTCGGTATGTTCAGGGCAAGCTGGGTAGCCTGGGGCGGGTCGAATACCTTGGTAGTTTTCGCGAATTAAGTCGTCATTTTGTAGATTTTCATCTGCAGCATAACCCCAGTATTCTTTACGAATTTGCTCGTGCAAGTATTCTGCAGTTGCTTCGGCTAGTCTATCGGCAACGGCTTTTAATAAAATACTATTGTAGGTATCGTGATTTTCATCAAAAGCTTTTACCAATTCATCTGCGCCAAACCCTGCCGATACAGCAAAGCCGCCGATGTAATCTTCAATCCCTGATCCTTCAGGGGCTATGTAATCAGATAAACAACGGTTATATTGCCCTGCAGGTTTTTTACTTTGTTGGCGTAAATGATGAAGTTTAGTTAATTGCTCACTTCTTGATTCATCTTTATAAACAACAATGTCATCATCAATTCGATTTGCATTGAACAAACCAAATACTGCTTTTGCTTTCACACTAGCGTTACTAATAATGTCGTCAAGCATGGCATTCGCATCATCGAATAAGCGCGTTGCTTCTTCACCAATTACTTCGTGACGTAATATTAAAGGGTATTTACCTGATAACTGCCATGTCATGAAAAACGGCGTCCAGTCGATATAATTTCTAACTATCGATAAATCAATATCATCAAGTACCGTTACCCCTAATTTATTTGGCTTTTTAGGTGTGTAGTTTTCAAAAGAAATTGGCGCACCATTCGCTCTAGCATCAGCTAAACTAAGCAAACTTGAACGAGGGCCTTTTTTATAATGGCGTTCTCGAACACGTTCATATTCGTCTTGTGTTTTAGCAAAAAAACTATCTCGATGTTCTTTTGAAACAAGTTGACCAACCACTGACACGGCGCGAGAAGCATTAGCAACATAGGTTACTGGGTGTTGGTATTGAGGTGCTATTTTAACAGCTGTATGCGCTTTCGATGTAGTCGCACCACCAATGAGTAGCGGTAAATCAAAGCCTTGTCGTTTCATTTCTTTAGCGACATGTACCATTTCATCAAGCGAAGGGGTAATTAAACCTGATAAGCCAATTGCATCAACTTTTTCTTCTCTAGCAACACGCAATATGTCTTCACAAGAAACCATGACACCTAAGTCGATAATTTCATAGTTATTACACTGTAAAACAACGCCAACAATATTTTTACCAATATCGTGAACATCGCCCTTTACTGTCGCGAGTAAAACCTTACCGTTTGTTGAAGCTTCGAGTTTCTCTGCTTCAATAAAAGGGTTTAAGTGCGCCACGGCTTGTTTCATAACGCGCGCCGATTTTACCACTTGTGGTAAGAACATTTCACCCGCGCCAAATAAGTCGCCAACGGTATTCATGCCATCCATAAGCGGGCCTTCAATAACATCTAAAGGACGCACTGAGGCAAGTCGAGCTTCTTCCGTATCTTCAACAATAAACTCATTAATGCCTTTAACTAGCGCATAAGATAAACGCTCTTGGATAGGCAGCTCTCGCCATGATAAATCTATTGCAGAGCTTTTTCCGTTCGACATTGAAGCGTATTCTTGAGCAATATCAAGTAAGCGCTCTGTTGCGCCATCATCACTATTTTGAATAACATCTTCTACAGCTAAACGAAGTTTTTCTGGGATATCAGAGTAAATAGCCAGTTGACCAGCATTAACAATCCCCATGTCCATGCCATTTTTAATCGCATGGTATAAGAAAACCGCATGAATCGCTTCTCGAACAGGGTTGTTGCCTCGAAAAGAGAAAGAGACATTTGATACACCACCCGAAATCATAGCGTAAGGCAGGTTTTGCTTGATATCTGCTACCGCTTCAATGAAGTCAACCGCATAGTTATTATGCTCTTCTATACCTGTTGCTACGGCAAATATATTTGGGTCAAAAATAATATCTTCTGGTGGGAAACCTATTTCATCGACAAGAATATGATAGGCGCGCTTACAAATTTCAAACTTTCTTTCCCGCGTATCCGCCTGCCCGTCTTCATCGAACGCCATGACAATCATTGCCGCGCCATAACGGCGAATAAGCTCTGCTTGTTCTCTGAAGTTTTCTTCGCCTTCTTTAAGGCTAATGGAGTTAACAATGCCCTTACCTTGGATACATTTTAAGCCCGCTTCTAAAATATCCCACTTAGAAGAGTCAATCATGATAGGCACTTTGGCGATATCAGGCTCACCTGCAATTAAGTTTAAAAAGCGCACCATAGCTTGCTTTGAATCAAGCATGCCTTCATCCATATTAATATCGATAATTTGCGCGCCATTTTCTACTTGTTGTAATGCAACCGCTATTGCTTGATCGTAATTTTCTTCTTTAATGAGGCGTTTGAAAATAGCAGAGCCGGTAACGTTTGTTCTCTCACCTACGTTTACAAATAAAGATTCCTCTTCAATAGTAAGTGCTTCTAAACCTGACAACCTACAAGCTACCTTGCGCTTGGTGATTTTTCTTGGTTTAAGATTTGCGACGCTGTCTGCCATTCCTTTGATATGTTCAGGTGTGGTGCCACAACATCCGCCAATTATATTTAGAAAACCTGAGCTAGCCCACTCGGCCACATGGGTATTCATGTCTTCTACTGTAAAATCATACTCACCAAAAGCGTTAGGTAGCCCCGCATTTGGATGCGCCGAAACAGCCACTTCAGAAATACGGCTTAACTCTTCAACATATTGGCGTAGCTCAACCGGCCCTAAAGCACAGTTAAGTCCAAATGAAATCGGTTTAGCGTGGCGAAGTGCATTGTAAAAAGCTTCGGTTGTTTGCCCTGATAAAGTTCTTCCTGAAGCATCAGTTATTGTGCCTGAAATCATCACTGGTAGGCGAGTTTGTAGCGTTTCAAAAACGGCTTCTACAGCAAAAATAGCCGCTTTCGCATTTAAGGTATCAAAGATTGTTTCGATTAAAATAATATCACTGCCGCCCTCTATTAAGGCGCGGGTAGATTCGATATACGCTTCTTTTAATTCATCAAAATTAACATTACGAAAGGCTGGGTCGTTTACATCTGGCGAAATAGAACACGTTCTATTTGTTGGGCCAAGCACACCTGCAACAAAGCGTGGTTTATGAGGTGTTTTTTTATTATATTCATCAGCGGCTTCACGGGCTATTTTTGCCGCTGCTAAGTTAATTTCAGCGCTGAGATCTGCCATGTCATAATCAGCCATGGCAATCGTGGTTGCATTAAAGGTATTCGTTTCTAGAATATCTGCGCCAGCTTCAAGGTATGATAAATGAATAGATTTGATAACGTCAGGTTGTGTTAAAACGAGTAAATCGTTATTACCTTTTAAGTCACTATGCCAGTCTGCAAAACGCTCTCCTCTGTAGTCTTGCTCTTCAAACTTGTAGGCTTGAATCATGGTACCCATTGCACCATCAAGGATAAGGATATTTTCTTCAAGCTGTTGCTCTAATAATGTAAAGCTAGAGGATTTTTTCATTTTACTTCCAGTTATATAATCAATGCATTCGGGAAAAATTTACAAGGTACAGATTCACTAGCTACAAGTTCGCAAGTTCAAGTACAGGTTTAAGTTTTATTTGCTTAACTCTTTATTTACTTAGCTCTTAATGTGCCTAGCTCTTTATTTGTTTAATATTACTTGAATCTAATTCGTATGGTGTTATTTGGTATACATAGTAATTTAGCCAATTGGTGAACAGTAAACTTCCATGACTTCGCCAAGAGCCGACAGGGTTTTTACTTGGATCATTCTCTTTATAATAATTTTCAGGTTTTAAGGTGTTTTCATCGGTTTTTAAATCCCTTAAATATTCTTCATGCAATGTAGAAGTATCGTATTCTGGGTGGCCGGTTAAATAGACTTGCCTTTTATTTTTACTGGCTGCTAGATAAACCCCCGCTTCTTCAGAAGTGGCTAGTACATCAAGATTTGCAACACTTTGATAATCTTGCTTCGCTATATTACCAAAACGCGAATGAGGAACATTAAAGCTTTCATCAAAGCCTCGTGTTAATGGCTCTTTGCTATCAAGCGGTTCATGTTGGAATACACCTGAAAGTTTACTTTCTCGTAGGTGTCTATTTAAACCATAATGATGAAATAAAGCAGCGTGCGCAGCCCAACAAGAAAACATGGTTGATGTGACATGTTTTTCAGCCCAGTCGAACACTTCACAAATTTTGTCCCAGAAACTCACCTCTTGATAATCCATTAAAGCAAGTGGTGCCCCTGTAACAATTAAACCATCGTAATGTTTGTGCTTTATATCGTCGAATAAGCAATAAAAGTTATCTAAATGTTCTGACGGAGTATTTTTCGACTCTTGATTATGGATCCGTACAAATTCAATATTTATTTGTAAAGGCGTATTAGAGAGCATACGTAAAATTTGAATTTCGGTTTCAATTTTATTCGGCATTAAATTCAGTATCGCAACCTGCATCGGCCTAATTTCTTGACCTGCAGCACGACGCTCTGACATCACAAAGATATTTTCATTTGCCAACACAGACAGTGCTGGTAATCGGTCAGGGATTTTAATTGGCATAATATTACCTCTATTTGCCTTAACGAATGCCTATGTAAACAGTTTCACTCAGAATTTTAGATATGTCAACATCTAAACGTATAGACGTCTAAATGATTTTAACTTATCTTTTAACTTACCTTTTAGTTTAGCTGTAACTCTGTCAATATATACCCTTCAACATTACGTTAGATGATCGTTAGGTAATAAATTTAGTGAGTATTAATCAAAGACAATTTGCACAGTTACAAGAAATGGGGATCTCCTTATGGAAAAGTCGTCAAAGTGTAAATTCACCTGAACTTTGTGATCAACACTCATCAAATAAAGACAACTCGAATCAACTTGCACAAGCTAACAATAATGTAGGTAAAGAATCAGCTGATGTTTCTTTAAAGCCAGACAGTTCTCAGATAAAAATTTCTTTAGAGTCTATTAATAAATCTGCTTTTTTTCATAATATATTAAAAGTTATCGATGTGAGTGTGGGTGAAGTTACAGAAGAAAATAATCATCTTAATATGGGGTTATTTAATTGGCATTTCAAAGCGTACGATAGCGCTCAAAAAGCCCTAGTAAATGACAATGTAATGAGTTATCAACATAACAGTTTAGTGACTCCTTCTATTGAACAAATAAAATCCTCACCAGCGCTTAAAAAAGCGCTATGGTTAACTATATCTAAGCACATCCTTTAAAAAGAACGCTACACAATGACAGCAAAATCAACCTATCAGTTTTCAAACCTTATTGAACAAGACTTAAATGTTCTAATGCCCATAGAGCTCGCTTGTCATTCTCACCCATGGAGTGAAAAGACCTTTAAAAGCTGTATTGGTGGCCGTTACTTTGGTGAAAAGCTGCATATCGAAAATGCTATCACAGGGTTTTATGTTGCTGAATTTATTATTGACGAAGCAACTTTAATGGATATTTGTGTATCACCAAGTGAGCAAGGTAATGGTTATGGCAAAGCGTTATTAAACCAGTTTATTGACCAAGCAAAGTCTCGTGGTGCGGTGAAAATATTTTTAGAAGTTAGATCTAAGAATATCAGTGCGCAAATGCTTTACATGAATGCAGGTTTTATAGAAACAGGAAGACGTACAGGATATTACCCAAGTGCTTCTGGGTTTGGTTACGAAGATGCCATTGTGATGTGTTTGACTGTGTGATTTTCAGCGAATTAGAGAGTAAAGCGAAAGTGAAAAGCCCGGTTTGCCCGCAGATGAACAGGATAAGTGCGGATAAGAAACAAAAGCGTTTTAGGGTAAGAGAATAAAACAAGTTCCTTTTGCGCTGCGCTTGTAAGCCTGAAGGCTCACCTACCAGTTTAACAACCTCCGGCGCTAATCACTTTTGTAGGAGCGTGCTTTAGCCGCGAATCGGTTTAACACACAAAGCCTAAAGAGATCGTGGCTGAAGCCGACTCCT
>JBMYWR010000162.1:0-7124 GCA_049607625.1 Colwellia sp. | reverse complement strand
AAGAGATCTCATCGAATTACACAGATTCCGCGAATTAAGACACTAGACATTAAGAGGGTAAGATCACAAAACTAAACCCACTTTAATGTAAGACATAGCAACTTTACTTGTTTTATTTCTGGTTCTTACCCACAAATGTCTAATCTTTTGCTCTTACAAAGCCAAGCACTTAATCTGTGTACATCTGTGTAATTCGCATGAGATCACTGGTTACTAATTGGCTGAGTTCTCTAGTCACTAATCTCGTTGAACATTAACATTCAATAATATTAACCGCCAAACCACCACGAGAAGTTTCTTTATACTTAGTTTTCATGTCATTACCTGTTTCCCACATAGTTTTAATAACCTTATCTAAAGATACTTTTTGTGTACCGGTGCCGCGAAGTGCTAATCTTGACGCATTAATAGCTTTAACAGAGCCCATCGCATTTCTTTCAATGCAAGGGACTTGTACTAAACCACCAACAGGATCACAAGTTAAACCTAAGTTATGCTCCATCCCTATTTCAGCAGCATTTTCAACTTGTACAGGGCTACCACCCATAATTTCAGTTAATGCACCAGCAGCCATAGAGCAAGCCACACCGACTTCACCTTGACAGCCAACTTCAGCACCAGAAATAGAAGCATTGGTTTTATATAAAATACCAATCGCGGCAGCAGTAAGTAAATACCTTATGCAGTCATCGTCGCTAACTGGTTTAACAAACTTATCGTAATAACATAAAACAGCAGGAATTATCCCTGCCGCGCCATTGGTTGGAGCGGTTACAACACGACTACCGGCGGCATTCTCTTCATTAACAGCTAGAGCAAAGAGGTTCACCCAATCCATTGTTACGAGAGGGTCATTCGATTTTTCAACACATAAAGAACGGTGCAGAGCAGGGGCTCTTCGAGTAACCTTTAAACCACCAGGTAAAATGCCTTCAGTAGCAATACCTCTATCAACACTACTGCGCATGGCTTGCCATATATTTAACAATTTTTCACGAATCGTTTTTTCATCGTTTAAACACTTCTCATTTTCCATCATGATGGTGCTAATTGATAAACCTTTTTTGTTGGCTATATCTAATAACATCTCGGCACTAGAAAAAAGGTGTGGACGTTTTATGTTGCTATGTAAAGAGAGGGCTTTATCTTTTTCTTTTTCAAAATCGCAATCTTCAACGATAAAACCACCACCAATTGAGTAATAAGTTTTTTCACTGATAACAGTATCGCCTTCGAAAGCTTTAAATGTCATGCCATTTGCATGAGCAGGTAAGGTCACTTTACGATTATAAATAACCGCATTTTCTTTAGGGAAACTAACGAGTTTTTCACCGCCAAGATTTATTTGTTCACTACTTACTGTATCACTAAGAATTTGATCAATAGACTCTACAGGTATACTTTCTGGAGACTCACCAGACAAACCTAATATTGCGGCTTTACCCGTGCCATGGCCAATACCTGTTTGCCCTAAAGAGCCGAAGAATTCACATTGAATGCGATCTACTTGTGAAATTTTTTGTGTTTCTATTAAGGCATCAGCAAATATCTTGGCCGCCTTCATTGGTCCTACGGTATGGGAACTCGATGGCCCGATACCAATAGAAAACATATCAAATACACTTATCATGCTAATTTTCCAAATAAATAATGTTTATTGTTTGTCACTTCCGAATATTGTGCGATATATTATCCTACAGACATACATAAGTACAATAGCGCTGTAATTATTTTAGTATAAACCAAAGAAAGTTATAAAGTTTGAAATGGGAATTTAAGCAAAGACGCCCTTCGCATAACATGGAAGGTCAAGTGATAAGCCCGTTTTACCCTGATACTGGGATTAGACACTGAAACAGGGATTAGACCTAAGCCCGCTTTGCCCGCACATTCTCCTGTCATCTGCGGGCAAAACGGGCTAGTCACCAATCACTGTAAGGGCTATCCCAGTTTAAACGCAAAACGGTCTAGTCACTTATCACTGTACGAACTAGTCTTTAATTGGCTAAGGACATTCGTAATAAAAAACAAACACAATCTCAATTATGTGTTAAATTATTTAAATAATATAAATACTAAATTATTTGGATACTTTTCAAACATGCACCAATTTCTTAAAAACATGAACGTTTTTACAAAAACCGCCTTTGCGATTATTTTATTCGCTCTTAGTGTGGCAAGTATGAGCGTTTCAATGCACCCACTGGGCTACATTTTTTTATTCTCTGCTTTATACGTTATTAATGAAAGTTATGGGTTCTCTTTATTTGTTAAGATATTGCTCGCATTAGTACTTGGTATTTGTGTTGCCATGTCGGGTTTATTTCAAGCAGGCGACTTACAAGCGATAAGACCTGTGGGTAGCAAGATTTTCATGAACTGTTTAACGATGGCGCTTGTGCCATTGGTGTTCTCTTCAATTTTAACGGGTGTAACTAGCTTAGGCGATATTTCTAAATTAAATAAAATAGGTTTAAGAACAGTTATTTATTATATAGTTACCACCGCTATTGCGATTACCATCGGCTTAACACTGGCTAATTCAGTTGGGCCGGGTCAAAACTTAGAGCCAAAGATAAAAATGCAGTTTGAACAAAACTTTACTGTAGCGGCAACAGAAAAAGCTGAGACAGCACAAGAAAACAAACAAACATTGTTTGAAGGTTTACAAGCTATTTTTCCAAAAAATATCTTAGAGTCAATCAGTAAAGCAAAGCCTGATATGTTGCCACTGATTTTCTTCGCAATTATATGTGGTGTCGCTTTATTGCAGATGGAGGCGAGTGTTGCCGCTCCAATTATTTCATTCTTTGAAGGCATTACCCAAATGACTATTAAAATCATTATGATGGTCATGAAATTGGCACCGTATGGTGTTTTTGCCTTAATTGCTTCTACGGTTGCAGCCTCCGAAGGTGCAGATTTACTGCTAACCCTTGTACCTTTCTCGCTTATCGTTATTGTGGCTTTACTTATTCATACTGTTGGTACCAATAGCCTTTCGTTATTGTTTTTATCGAAAAAGAGTCCTAAATGGTTTTTCTCTAAAATAAAAGAAGTTGCGATAATGGCTTTTTCTACTTCATCAAGTGGTGCGACTATGCCAGTTACCATGCAAACAGTAGAAGATAAACTTGAAGTTAAAAAAGAAGTTTCTGGTTTTGTTGTACCACTTGGTGCCACCATTAACATGGACGGAACAGCATTATTCCAAGGTGTTTCTGCAATATTCTTAGCCAACATTTATGGCATAGACTTAACACTTATGGATCAATTAACCATTGTCGGTCTAGCGGTAATGGCGTCAATTGGCACCGCTGCTGTACCTGGTGTCGGTATTGTGATTCTAACCATGATTATTGTTGAAGTAGGTATTCCAGTAGAAGCTATTCTATTTATATTACCGGTTAACAATTTATTGGATATGTTCAGAACCGCGACCAATGTTATTGGTGACATGACCTGTGCGGTGTATATCGATTCTAAAACAAAATAGATTACGAAGACTGTTTCATCGAAAGAGATCTCAGCGAAAAGACATAGAGATCTCATCGAATTACACAGATTACGCGAATTAAGAGATAAAACCTTTGCGGGTAAGACATAGAAACTGAAGTGATCTGGTTCTTAGCAACCAGCCAGTGTCAGGGCTGTTCTCTTTCTCTTACAAGCCAAGGTCCTCAATCTGTGTACATCTGCGTAATTCGCATGAGATCGCTAATCACTATTTGTTGAGAAGAGCTTTTGGGGTAATACCAATTCAATTAAGTTTTTGCTCACTTTTACTGGTTAAAATAATTCATGGCTTCGTTCCTCTCAATCCCAATAGCTAGCAGATATACAATCCGAGTCAATCATGTGATCATTTCTACTTGTTAAAGTTACCAACTACTTCGTTATCTCTTTAATAATTAACGGTGCATGGATGCACCTTATTAGACAATGCAGACGGTACAGGAAGTACCTTATTAGATAATGCAGGAGCACATTATCCTGAGCTTATTGTCCTGAACAACTAGTTACTTAAATAAATGCCTCGTATTTGACAATTTTCTCTACGTATAAAGTAGATCACATATTTAATACGAATGGTATTACTCAATCGAGCGCCTTACCCTGATTCACTTTTCCTGTCTACAACAAGCTCACAAACTTAATGGAACTGGTATAATCTCATTTTCTAAGCTTTGTTCTTAAAGTATTTAGTGTCTAGTTACTCATCCATTTTTTGGTCGAATCTGTGCTAATCTGCAGGCAAGACGGGCTAGTCACTTATCACTGTAAAGGCTATCCCAGTTTCAGCCCATAATAGCTAAATACAAATAGCCACTATAAATAGCGATTAACACACCAGCCGTTATTCGAGAAAGACTTTGTGCTTTACTAAACCAAAAAGTAAGCGTTAAAAACCCTGCAGCTAGCACATTAAATAACACCGCTTGATTTAAAGAGCTATCAAGAGGAACGGGTTGAATCATCGCAGTAATACCCAAGGTAAAGAAGATATTAAAAATATTTGAACCTAAAACATTACCTAATATTAGTGCGGTGCTTTTAGCTCTTAAGGCAGCAATACTGGCAATTAACTCAGGAATAGAAGTACCTGGACCAACAATAAGTAGGCCGACAAATTTACTGGGTAACCCCATCAAAGTCGCTATTTGCTCTGCGCTTTTAACGATAAGCTCACCACCAAAAACCAACCCAACTAAACCAAAAATAACCTGAATAAAGGGAAGTATGGCCTGAATGTGAATGGTATTTTTAATATCTTTTTGGTGTTGGCTGTGTAATGGCTTTTTATGTTCAGAGCCCGCTTCTACTTCAAGCATGGTGTAATAAATATAAATAGCAAAAAAGCATAAAAAGATAATGGCATGGCTCATCATCAGTTGATGAAATTCGATATGGTCAAAATATAGTTGGTTACCACACACCGCTATCATAACGGCAGCAATCAAGTTGTAAGGCGTATCTTTTATTTTTACATCTTTATTAATTAACAGCCTACCAGATAAGCCAACTAAACCCAGTGTTATACAGGTATTAAACAAATTGCTACCTAAAACATTTGAAATGGCTAAGTCGGTATTTTCAGACAAAGCCGCTTGAATGTTCACCGTAAATTCAGGTAATGACGTACCAAAGCCAATAATAAAGGTGCCGATAACAAATTCAGGGATAGAAAATTTCTTGGCGATTGTAATAGCACCACTAACAAGGTATTTTGCTGATAACACAGCAAGTATTACCCCTAAAATAAGCAGCAAACTTTGATTAAGCATACGGTACTATCCTATTAATTTTTAATTAAATCTCGCTTACTAGCGCACATGTTATATTATGTTAACTATAGTCTTAAATTGATGAAAATTTTATATGCGCTCTTCTTCCCATCCAGATCATGAAGTTAAAAACATTAATTGGTCTGCTTTTAAACTTATATGGCCTTATTTATTCGAATTTAAAATCCGTATAGGCTTTGCATTACTTTGTTTGATATTAGCCAAGGTTTCAAGTGTTTATTTGCCATTTCTATTAAAAGATATAGTCGATACTTTAGATGGTCAAGGTGAAAGTAGCACAGAGAAGCTAACCCTTTTACTTTCTCTTGGTTTAGTTGCCTCGTATGGCTTAACACGTTTTTCAGTGGTTTTATTTGGTGAGATTAGAGATACCCTTTTTGGGCGAGTTACAGAGCGTGCCATTCGAAGAATAGGCCTAAATGTATTTAAACACCTGCATAAACTCGATTTAGACTTTCATTTAAACCGACAAACAGGCGGGCTTTCTCGAGATATAGAGCGTGGTACATCGGGCATTAGTTTTTTAATGCGCTTTATGGTGTTCAACATTGTGCCTACATTTTTAGAGATTGCTATGGTAATTACTATTTTATACCTTAACTATGGTATTTGGTTTTCAGTTATTACGTTTGTCTCTATCGTGACATATATAACCTATTCTGTTTTTGCTACAGAGTTAAGAACTCGTTTTGTAAGAGCAGCAAATAAAGCTGACTCTACCAGTAATACTCGAGCAATCGATAGCTTGCTCAACTATGAAACGGTTAAATATTTTACTAACGAGCAATATGAAGCGAAAGCCTATGATAAGCAGTTGGCAGAATGGGAAGAGGCTAAAATAAAAAACCGTTACTCGCTTTTTGCTTTAAATGGTGGGCAAGCGCTTATTGTCGCTCTTTCAATGACCTCTATGTTGGCATTAGCGGCCTATAATGTAAGCCAAGGAACCATGACATTAGGTGATTTTGTCTTAATTAATGCCTTTATGATGCAAATTTTTATGCCCTTAAACTTTCTTGGTTTTGTTTACAGAGAGATAAAAGGCTCGTTAGCAAATATCGAGAATTTATTTGGCTTATTAGATAAAAAGCCAAAAATTACTGATAAAGAAAACGCACAAGATCTCCACATAAAAACAGCGAAAATAAACTTTAATAAGGTTCATTTCAAATATCACGAACAACGACAAATCATCGATGATCTTTCTTTTTGTATTGAAGGCGGGCAAAAGGTGGCTGTTGTAGGAGAAAGTGGCTCTGGAAAGTCCACTTTAGTTAAACTATTGTTTCGCTTTTATGATGTTAATAGTGGCTCTATTAGTATTGACGGGCAAAAAATAAATGACATAACCCAACATTCATTACGAAAGCATATCGGTATTGTTCCGCAAGATACCGTACTTTTTAATGACTCTTTAGTTGAGAATGTTCGTTACGGCGACCCAGAAGCGACAGATGAAGCGATAACTAAAGCTATAGAGATGGCAAATTTAACTAACTTTGTAGAAGGTTTACCTGAAGGGTTAAATACCAAAGTAGGGGAGAGAGGGTTAAAGCTTTCAGGAGGCGAGAAACAACGCGTCGCCATCGCTAGAACTATTTTGAAAAATCCAGAAATTTTAATTTTTGATGAAGCAACTTCTTCTTTAGATAGCCATTCAGAACAAGCTATTTTAAAAGCTATTAATGAAGTCACTAAAGATAGAACAAGTCTTGTTATAGCTCATCGTTTATCTACCATTGTCGATAGTGACAATATTATCGTTATGAATAAAGGCAACATCGTCGAGCAAGGCACCCATCATGCATTGCTTGAGGC
>JBMYWR010000161.1:0-7154 GCA_049607625.1 Colwellia sp. | reverse complement strand
AGCCTGACAATAAAAAAATAAACCGCCAAATACACTGGTACAAAATAGGGCTACAAGTAACAACATAATACTTCCTAAATAATACTTCCCAGATAATACTTTTGCTTATGAAAAAGAGCTTCTAAAGAAATTTTAAAACCCCGCATTCATTTTGAAATCATCTGGGTCAGATAGTGAAATCGGCGAAAATATAGCAATATTAGAGTAATTATTCAACAACAAAATTGTTATCAATTGTAGCCTATGCTTTTATTGGCATAGATGTTCTGGATAGACAGGCATAAAAAAGGCGAGGAATACCTCGCCACTTTTATATTTTACAACTCAGTCGTTAACCTGAACTTTGGTTAAACCGAGTTCAGGTTAGTTAATTATTTTGGCCATTAAAAATGAACACCTAATTAACGGACTTGGTATTATTTGGCAGGATAATAGCTATCGCCATTTTCAGCCATTTTAACTAATGCTTCACAAGGAGTGTAGCGCTCTCCGTGTTCAGTCGCCCATTGCGTTAATTGTGCAACAACCGATTGAGCACCAACCTTATCAATGTAGCGCAGAGGGCCGCCAATAAATGGTGGGAAGCCTATACCAAATATAGCTCCGATGTCGCCATCTCTTGCGTTTCGAACAATCCCTTCTTCAAAACAACGCGCTGCTTCGTTAAGCATCATGTAAACACAACGCTTAGCGATTTCATTAGCTGAAAGACTGCCTTTAGGTGAAAGGTTAAGTAACGTGTAAATACTCTCATCAACCTGTTTACCTTTTTTGGCTGCTTTGCCATATAAGTAAAAACCTTTGCTTGATTTTTTACCTAATCGACCATCGTCAAGTAGCTTTGAAAAGGCTGAAGGCGGTGCAAAACGATCGCCTAAATCCACTTGTAAAATTGGCCCTATTTTAGCACCTACATCAATACCTACTTCATCAAGAAGTTGCATAGGCCCAACAGGGAAACCAAAGTTAACAAGTGCCTTATCTATTTTATCAATAGGCTCGCCTGACAGAAGCAATATCGCCGCTTCATTCATATAAGGCGCTAGAATTCTGTTAACATAAAAACCAGCTTTATCTTTAACCACAATAGGTGTTTTACCTTGCTTCTTCGCAAAAGCAACAGTGGTAGAGATAACTTGATCAGAAGTTTTCTCATGCGGAATAATTTCCACTAAAGGCATTTTATCTACTGGTGAAAAGTAATGTAAACCAATAACATTTTCTGGTCGCTCTG
Source organism: Colwellia sp. (assembly GCA_049607625.1). GTDB lineage: Bacteria > Pseudomonadota > Gammaproteobacteria > Enterobacterales > Alteromonadaceae > Colwellia. The sequence continues at coordinate 5,920 of JBMYWR010000161.1, read as the reverse complement.
CTTTAGCTGCAATATTACCAATAGGTAAACTTGAAGTGTTACTTGCGAAAATAGTTGATTGTTTCGCATGTTTTTCAACTTCTAATACCATATTTTGCTTTAAAGAAAGATCTTCAAAAACAGCTTCTACTACGATATCAACTTCTTTAAAGCCGGTGTAGTTAATATCACCTGTGATCATTGCCATTTGCTTTTGCATTTCGCTAGAACGAATAAAACGACGTTTTACTTTCTTATTTAAAATATCATAGCTGTATTTTAACGCGTGGCTGATACCTTGATGTGATATATCTTTAATACGTGCTGGTATTTTAGCTTTTGTTGCCGTAACAAACGCAATACCGCCACCCATTAAACCACCACCTAACACAGCCGCCTTAGCAAGTTTTCCTGGTGCTACTCCTTCAACACCCTCTTCTTTTTTCATGTCTGTTGTCGCAAAGAATAAATTACGTAATTGTGCCGACTCTGGAGTCATGGCCAATTCAGCAAAGTTATCCGCTTCAACTTGATACCCTTTGGCACTAGATTGCTCTAGCCCTGCTTTAATACACTCAACAATTTTTAATGGTGCAGGATAATTACCTTTAGTTTTACCTAAAACCGTTTTAGTCGCTTGTTTATAAACAATGTTGCGCCCTGCTTTGGTATTCTCTAAGAAGCTTTCCATTAACTTAGCTATAAGCGCTTGTTTACGCTTCTTAGTGTTTAACTTACCTTTTGAAGAAAGTGTTTTAACCATGTTTTCTGCAGTAACAATTAAAATACTGTTTGGTACAACATCATCAACTAACCCTGCTTTAAGGGCTTGTTTCGCTCTAAGTTGCTTACCTGAAAGCATCATATCTAAAGACTTTTGTAAACCGACAAGTTTAGGCAAGCGTTGTGTACCGCCGCTACCAGGAAGCAATCCTAGCTGTACTTCAGGTAAACCTAATGCAGTTTTAGGGCTGTCACTACAAACTCGTGCATGACATGCCATAGCCAGCTCTAAACCACCACCTAAACAAGCGCCGTTAACAGCCGCTACAACAGGAATTGTTAATGTTTCAAGTTGAGAAAAAATCATTTGCCCTTGTCTTGAAAGTGCAGCAACTTCTTCTTTAGTTTTACAATCGTTGATCATATTAATATCAGCGCCAGCAACGAAAGAGTCTGCTTTGCCACTCATCAAAACAACACCGGTAATGCCAGCATCGTCTTTGATTTCATTTAATACCTCAGCAACTTGATCAGAAAACTCTGCCTTTAGAGTGTTCATAGTATCGCCAACCACGTCCATCACTAAATGTGCAATGCCATTTTCGTTACGAATAAGCGTAAAAGCGCTCATATCCTTTGTTGTATCATTCATTAATCTGTCTCCAAAATCATAGCCGCGCCTAATCCACCAGCCGCACAAGCAGTGGTAAGTCCAACGCCACCACCTCTTCTATTTAATTCATTTAATGTTTGTGTAATAAGTCTGGCGCCAGTTGCTGCAAATGGGTGTCCGTAAGCTAAAGAGCCTCCCATTACATTGAATTTATCCATATCTATTTCACCAATCGCTTTATCTTGACCAAGTTGTTCTTTCGCAAATTTGGTGCTTCCAAACATTTTCATGTTGGCCAGTGCTTGAGCAGCGAAGGCTTCATGCATTTCTACTAGATCTAAGTCTGCTAAAGTTAAGCCAGCGCGTTTTAAAGCGATTGGAGTTGCATAACTTGGTCCCATCAACATATCTTGCCATACATCAATAGCGGCAAAACCATAACTTTTGATATAACCTAAAGGCTTATAACCTAGCTCTTTTGCTCGACCTTCGCGCATTAATAAAATAGCTGAGCCACCGTCAGTTAATGCGGTACTCGTAGCCGCTGTTACCGTGCCGTGCTTACGATCGAAACATGGACGTAGTTTTGCGTAGCCTTCAAGTACTGAGTTCTCACGAACACAATTATCTTTTGAAATAAAGCCTTTGTAAGGTTCACTATGAACTGTCATTACCTCACCGTCTAGCTTACCTTCATTCCAACTTTGCGTTGCTAATGTATGAGAACGGTGTGCTAGCGCGTCTTGATCTGCTCTTGAAATATTATAGGTTTTTGCCATTTGCTCAGCTGTTTCACCCATAGAAATTCCTGTTGTATATTCTGCAACAGCAGGTGCAACAGGTAAGATATCTTTTAAGCCAAGTTTACGAATTAACGCTATTTTTTGGCCTAGGGTTTTTGTTTTACTTAAATCGAGTAACGTTCTAGCAAACTTTTTTGATACACCAATAGGTGCAACCGAAGAGGAATCAGCACCACCTGCAATACCCACATCAACAAAGCCTGCCATAATCGACTCTGATACATTGACGGCAGATTGAAAGCTCGTAGCACAAGCTCTAGAAACACTATAAGCATCTGTGCTTACGTTCATGCCAGTGCCTAATACAATTTCACGAGCAATATTGGGTGCTTCAGGCATTTGCACTACTTGACCAAAGACTAATTGGTCGATAATTGCTGGGTCAACATCATGCTTTTGGAGCAATTCGTTTACAACTATTTTACCTAAATCAACCGCTGGTACACCATGAAAAGCAGTAGCTTGTTTAGCAAAAGGAGTACGTAAGCCTGCAACAACTGCAATGCGCTCTCCTGATGATGTTGTCATTTTATTCATTGTGATTCCTAATATTTCGCTGTGTTGCTGTACATTGGTTATACCGCACAACGTTAAAAACACAGAGGTCAGACCTCTTAACTTACTATTGATTCTAACTTACTATAAAAATAATTCAATAATTCTTTTTTCTCAGTAAAAAAAACATTTTATTTTTTACAAATTCTGATCCTCTACTACACTTAATATTATCAATAAATTTTGTTATAGAGAAAAAAGAACATGTGGATTAAGTTAGCCAGAAAAAAACAATTTGTACTTACACAAAGTGGCATATTATTTTGTATTTCAATGCTTTTTACGTTACTTATCAGTTTGATTTTATTAAACACTTCAATAGAGAGTAATACTAATTCTATACCGTCAATTCAAGAAAGTAGTAGTAATATTTCTGCAAGTCAAAATACCAGTTCAATGGCAACTTCAAGAAGATAATTTGAGTGCTTTTGTAATGCTTATCTGTTTTACAAAAAATTTTATTACACAGCACTTAGTGAGCTATAACGGGAAAAACTCAATAGCAAAACTAGCTTAGGAGTATAAAATATTAATTCTCAATTAGTATGGAACGAAGAAGAATGTCTGCAAAGAGTGAGCGGAAATATAGATTTGATGAAGAAATTGCTACAAATTTTCATCGATGAGTCCTCTAGTACGGTGACAAAGCTTAACAAAACCATCGATTCACTGAAAGAAATAAGCCAACGAGATAGCGATAATGAAATTGATATTGCACTGGACGAAGAAAACTCTAAAGCTTTATGTTATAAAATTTTAGAGTTTACTCATTTAATGAAAGGTTTAACGGGTAATTTAAGTGCAGATTGCTTGTTTCAAATAGCTACTCAGTTAGAAGTGCATGCTAAAGATGAAAATTTGGAAAACATTTTTTCATCTCAACAATTCTTTAATAAAGCCTATGAGGAGTTAATGAAAACATTAACAGATTACATCAAAGAATAACCTTTATAGCTCAGAGGTTTTCAAAATATCGTACGTCAGCAATTCTAAAACAAACAAGCTTTTTACACTACCCTAGTACTTATCCTGAAAGATCAACACGCCTTAATACCCATTCTTTTACTTGAAAATATGCCTTTAATAAATGTAATGGCTATTACCTAGGCTAGTGTTAAGTAGACTTAGCAATTAATAGATTTAATCGGCAATTTTTCGGGTAAAGACCCAATCATTTCCCTTTGAAAATTCAGGGTTGAATGCATAACCTGCTAAATCAAAGTCTTTCGCCTTTTCAATATCTGTTATTTGGTTTTGAATAACGTAACGCGCCATTAACCCTCTTGCTTTTTTAGCAAAAAAGCTAATCATTTTGTACTGTCCATTTTTCCAGTCTTTAAACTGAGGGGTAATAATATCCGCGTTTAAGTTCTTCTTCTTTACTGATTTAAAATATTCTGTTGAAGCTAAATTAAGAAGTACATCACTGTTTTGCTCAGTAAGTGCTTTGTTTAATTCATTGGTGATTATATCGCCCCAGAACTGGTACAAGTTAGTTCCTCGGTTATTATCGAGACGTGTTCCCATTTCAAGTCGATAAGCTTGGATCAAATCTAAAGGTTTCAATAATCCATAAAGCCCCGACAGAATACGGAAATGTTGTTGAGCAAAGTTAAAGTCTTCTTCACTGAAACTTGTTGCATCAAGCCCTGTATAAACGTCGCCGTTAAACGCTAGGACCGCTTGTCGAGCATTAGATGTTGTGAAAGGTTGTGACCACTCACCAAACCGAGCAGCATTTAAGCCAGCAAGTTTATCACTAAGTTTCATTAGTGAGGCGATTTGATCAGGGCTTAATTGAACACATCGTTCTATAAGCTCTTGGCTATGTTCAAGTAATGTTGGTTGTGAATACTCATTTGTAGCAAGTGGTGTTTCAAAGTCGAGTTTTTTAGCTGGAGAGACAACAAGTAACATAATAAATTCTAAACCCTAAGTAAGATAAAAGGTAATTAAATTGGTGTAGAGCCAAACTATAGCATAACTGCCTTATTCTTCTATACACCAGCCAATTTTATAATCGACTTTAGCTTTAACGCCGTTTCTTGAGGCTTTTCAAGAGGGAACATATGCCCTCCTTCAAAGCTTTCCAGTTTTATTTTTTTATTTAATTTTGTAAACTTTTCGAAAAGCTCAATAGGTCCTAGGTCGGTTTTGGTAGCGTGTAACAAAGTAGCTGGAACCTGAAGTTTGTTTTTATATCGTGATAAGTTGGTTACCATTTTTCTGAAAATATCCGCTTCAACATCCGCCTTAAAGACAAGCTCAAGTTGATTATTTTCTTCTTTAATGCCACTTTCAACATAATCGTGCAAACAACGTTTATCAAAGTTTCTAAATAAAGCTTTTCGAGCGAACAATGCTTCCATATTGGTACCTATGGGCCAAGTTCTTCGTCTTGATTGTGCTTTTCCGGCAGGGCTAAACTTATCTATATACTTAGTGTTTTTTATTAGAGAAATACCTAAAGCTTTACTCCCAACAAACACCGGTGGATCTAACATAATTAACTGGCTAAATAGCTCAGGCCTTTGACACGCCGCCATAAACGTAATGACTCCACCAAAAGAGTGGCCAATACCAATCAACTTGGTTTGTTGATGCTTTATCAGTTGTTGCTCAATATATTGAATGAGTTCATCAACCATATTCTGCCAATTATTATCTACTGGGAAAGCTTTATCATGGCCATATTTACTATGTGCCACAATATTGAAGTCATCAGAAAAGTATTCAAAAAAGGTTTTATAACTTCCACTAGGGAAACCATTGGCATGAACGAAATTAATTAAAGGTTTTTGCATAGCTAGATTTACAGCATGAATGTTAAGCACAAATTAAACGAGTGTTTGAAATTTGTCAATCATTGATAGTTTAAAGCAGAAAGTTAATGAGGGAAAAGAAAGGTTGAAATACTTGAGAGCTTGAGGGCTATAAGGCTTGAAGGCGTTGTGCCTTCCTATAGGCTATAGCCACGAATTCCTTAGATGTGAGAGACTAGAGATCTCATCGAATTACACAGATTACGCGAATTAAGACAATAAATGTTAAAGGGTAAGGTCAAGTGAAAGCCCGTTTTGCCCGCAGATTAGACAAAGCCCCCGATGAGAGCCTAAAGAGATAAGCCCGTTTTACCACAGAGATGTATGGACTCCCTACCCAAAATAGGGTGGATACGGTATAAAGTAGTTTCGAAACATCTTTTACCAAAATGTCAGGAGTCCATACATGATTAATACTAACGTAC
>JBMYWR010000160.1:0-7181 GCA_049607625.1 Colwellia sp. | reverse complement strand
TCACTTGACGATTTAACTGTTGGTTATGACAAAAACCCTAAAGTAGATACCAAGCATTACAAAAACTTTGCTTGGTTAAAAAAGGATAAAATTTTAACTTTGAATGCCGATGTAGATCCTGTGATGAGATTGCGCATTGAACACGCTATTGAAAATGCCTTTATCAATAAAGGTTATCGATTAATCTCAGACAGTGAGAGTGCTGACTTTGTCATTTCATATACCATAGGTAGTCGGGCAAGAATCGAAATGAATACTTACCCTACAAGTTACACTAAGTATTTCAACTGGGGAACGGGGTATTATGGACAACGTGCCTATTACGGAGTCACTACGGTAGGGACAGAAAGTGAATTTGAAAGTTATACCGAAGACAAGTTAGCCATTGATGTGTACGATGTAAAATCCCGTCAACCTGCATGGCATGGCTGGGCTGTGGATAAACTTGATTCTGATAATACAGAGCAACCAGATAAAGTGATGAGTGCTTTTATAGGTAAAGTCGTTGATACATTTAAATAACCCTGTTTCCCAATTAACTGTAATTAATTGGGCAGGTTAGCGCATTACCTTTTGCTTGTTGAATAATTTTACCCGATATTGTTACTAGATAATGTTGTTGGTTAATATTTCTGGATAATAATTCAACAAGTTTTGGATGTCCCACTTTATTTTTTAAAAAGGTCTATTTAGCAAAAGCAGCCAATTCTTTTTTAGCTAAAAAATTATCCATTTCCGATCTTAATAACTTGTATAAAAGGATAGAGCCATCTATTTCTTCTTTACGGTTTGTTAAGCTTTCAATATTCAGACCCAACGGTAAGTCATAAGGTAATACCGCATCTAAAATTTGTTGAAGACTTTTTAAACAGTTTTGAATAGATTCATGTAGTGGATTTTCAGCATTTAAAATTCTTAAGCTTGTTGCTTCAGGCACATTAACCCCTAACCACTCTATAAATTCTAATGTTTTTTCGCTGCCACAAGGTGAAAAGGTGAGAATTAAACGCTGTGGCGCTAAGTTTTTTTTCTGACATTCAATGGCATATCTTGTTAAAAGGTCGATAGTTGCCTGAGGATTATAAATGGCCTGCGAAATAAAGAAGTTACAACCCTGTTCATGCTTCTCAATAAGGCGTTGATGTTCATTTCGCTTACTTGCATGCCGCTCTGCAATCGTAACACCACCAATAAAGAAGTCGTTTTCATTCTTTACCAAAGTTTTATAAGCACTAGATAAAGGCAATGAAATGTCATTTTCCTTAGATGGGCTACCTACAAGTACCACATCTTTTACGCCATACTTATGCCATGCTTCATTTGCCCAGTCATTGAATGCATCAGTATTAGATTGAACAACACTTTTATAGGTTATGACAGGTCTTCCTGATTTTTTATTCAATAAAGAAGAATAAAGTCTCGTATCATGGGTAGACTTAAAGGGGAAGGGTCTTGCTTTTTTAATACGTGAATTTTCATCTTGAATGTCGTAGACAATCAAACCATCAAAATCGATATCGTTAACACGCTCAAGTAACTTATTGGCTATTTCAGATACTTTCTCAAGTGGAGTATCACTTTTAGGGGGTGTTGTACCTATAAAGTAAACACCACGGTTTATGTCGTTATACCTAGTTCTTAGTTCTGATTGGGTTGTCAAAATATTTCTTCTTTTGGTTTAGTTAGACGTTTAGATGTCTATATGGTTATCTAATTCCCCTTTCTTGTCAACCTTTGAATGAAAACTAGTTGCAAATATATTCATTTAACCGCTCATTTACTTTTTTATAAAATTGTTTCTATCGTTGTCTTAAACACTGAACTTATTAAGATTTAAATATTAATTTAAAGATAACTACAATGATGTGGTAACCATATAAGTTATGTTACGCTATGATTATCATAGTATTTAACTAAGCTCTCTTGCCACTTTTGTGATCTATTTAGGTTTACTGCAAAGTATTAATATGGAAAAACTGCTTCAAAAAAATATAATACAGTTATTGCAAGCCCACATTAACTTGTTAGGGTTTCGCCCTGTAATTCACTTTGAATTAGAGGGATGTTATGCATCGAACAAAAAAGATAAAGCGGTCAAATTAAACTTTGAAGAGGTTAATTCAATCCTTGCTTCTCATCATATTGATGGTGAATTAGTACCTGAATACTGGGCAAACCAGTGGGAGTACGTCTCTAAATTTAACGGTCAATCACCTTTAAAAGAAGCGGATAATCTTGCCTTTATTATTCAAAACTTACCTGCTATTTTTATGCAACAAGGTATTAGTACAACGCTCATTAAACCTGTTGTATGGTCTGGCGATCAAGGTAAGTTAGGTGATAATTGCCAGAATATTTTTTCTGGAGAGCAAAGAGCTGTGCATATCCCTAATGCCATTCAAATCAATGTAAGTGTTCTCAACCAACAGAATGAAAACATGGTGGCGGAAACCTCATTTGGTGATTATCTGCAACAAGCATTTCTTAGCACCAGTTTATCTTGCTGTTTACTCTTTCTGCCCGAAGAAGAAGCTTTCGAGCGGTTGGCGTTAAAATCTCAATATGGATTAGCAGAAGAATTATGCTCACCTGTTGATATATCTGGTGGTCATCAAGGCAGCATAGCTTTGTACAAAGAACTGGGTAAACATAACCAAGCAATGGGACGTAAAACCTTATTAGTCGATAAACACAACAACGATTTGCTTTTTGAATCTCGATGGCAAGAAACAGCAAGAATTGAGCACCGATTAGGCGCATCGAGCTTAGCTTACTGCCCTTATGTTAATGTTATTTTTGCTTTACTCAATGTTATTGAAGCGCTCGAAAATTATACACAATCAAAACCTTTAATAGAAAACCCCAGATCTGTCCCTTTACCAAGCTCTTTAGCATCTACTAATATGACTTTAGGCGCTATTGAGTTGTTTAAAAGAGACAACTGGTTCAGCGATAGTATAAATAAAATACAATCGAACTATGTCTCAAATGAATTTCATACGCTACAATTGAATCAACAAGAAGCATTGCCTTTAGTGGCAGGCAATAAATTAAAACAAGTAATTATGACGAAATATCAACAAAGCTACGATATTATTTATTAGGACGGTGATCTATCTTAAACGAAAATAAGTATAACTAATGATGACGATACCCCAATTAAAAACGCCTAAACTAACTGGTAATTCTTCGATAGAAAAAAGAACCGAGCTAAAAGCCTACTTTGAAAAAACGTGGGCAACTTATGAATCATTGTTCTCTTTGATTAATACCGATGAAGCTTATTATTTAAAACCTGAACCACTTCGCCACCCGCTTGTTTTTTACTTTGGCCATACCGCTACTTTTTTTATTAATAAACTGATTCTAGGAAAATATATTCCGAGTAGGCTAAATGAAAAATTGGAGGCTATTTGCGCTGTTGGCGTTGATGAGATGAGTTGGGACGACTTAAATTCAGATCATTACGATTGGCCAACGATTGAAGAGGTTAGGCATTATAGAAGCGAGGTTGCTAAACTTGTACTTAACCTTATCGATACAATGCCATTATCACTCCCTATTAAACAAGACTCATTAGCATGGATTATCTTAATGGGTTGTGAGCACGAGCGAATTCACTTAGAAACATCATCAGTCATCATTCGTATGTTACCCCTGCAATACCTATCACAAAATAATGACTGGTTAGCTTGTCGCTCTTATGCTGAAGCACCAATTAATCAGTTTGTTGCGGTTGAAGATGAGGTCATTACGTTAGGAAAACCGCAGCATGATGAAACATATGGATGGGATAATGAATATGGCGAAGCCATTATAAAAGTTGAACCTTTTGCTGCATCTAAATTTCTTATATCAAACGGAGAATTTCTTAAGTTTGTAGAGCAAGGTGGTTATAAAAATAGCCAATACTGGAATGAAGAAGGAAAAAACTGGTTAGCTTATACTAAATCAAGTATGCCTAGATTTTGGTTATTCAAAACACAGGACGTAAATGGTTCGAGTGGTTACTTTCAGCGAAATTTAGTTGAAGAAATACCTTTACCTTTAAATTGGCCTGCAGAAGTAAATTACCTTGAGGCGAAAGCCTATTGTAATTGGCAGTCTGAATTAACGGGGGATAACATTCGACTGCCAACTGAAGCAGAGTGGTACTGTTTAAGAAATAAAATATCAACCGATTTGGTTGATTGGACACAGGCCCCTGGTAATATTAATTTAGAGTACTCTGCTTCTTCAGGACCTGTTGATCAATTTGAAAGCCAGGGGTTTTTCGATATTATTGGTAATGTATGGCAATGGACCGAGTCACCTATTGATGGATTTAACGGTTTTGAAGTACACCCCTTATACGATGATTTTTCCACGCCGACTTTTGATGGTAGACATAACTTGATTAAAGGGGGTTCTTGGATTTCTACTGGAAATGAGGCGATAAAACATTCTCGGTATGCCTTTAGGCGTCATTTCACTCAGCACGCTGGATTTAGAACGATTAAAACAAATACAGCCGATATCCCTAGTATTGAAGTAACTCCCTATGAGACAAATAACGGCATTTGCATTCAATTAGAACATCATTATGGTGAAGAATTACCTCATTATCATAACTACCCAAAACAAATAGCCCTTGCTGTCAAAGATGCTTTTGAAAAACATCAAACTAACTTGCAAAATCGAATATCAAATTTACAGCCTAAATTACTTAATATAGGCTGTAGTGTTGGTCGATGTGCTTTTGAATTATCCTCCTATTTTGACCAAATTGATGCCTTAGACTTTTCCGCCTCATTAATACAACACGGCGTTCAACTGCAAGATAACAATCTAGTAAAATATGTAATGGAAAAGCAAGGCGATATCATTGAACACAAAGAAATTTTACTGAAAAATATTCAGTCTAATGCAGACGACGGGGTTAATTCATCACTTTTAGAGCATGCAGATAGGGTTAAGTTTTATCAAGGTGATGCAAGCAACTTAAAAGCTGTATTTACAGGTTACGATGTCATCCTGGCTCAACATGTTATTGAAGAAAGTTATCATCCAGCTAAATTTTTACAAGATGTAAAACAAAGGTTAAACAACAACGGTTTACTGATTATTGTCTCTGATTATCATTTTACAGAAGCGATTACTGAGAAGGATAAGTGGTTAAGCGGGATAAAAATTAACGGTGAAAATGTGAGTGGCATTGACGGATTATCAAACCAATTATCACCGCACTTTACACTAATAGATAAATTCCCCTTAATGAGAGCGATAAAACAAAATCAACGACATTCATCGCTCTCTCAGTGTGAGTTTAGTGTTTGGCAATTGAAACCTTAAATGAGTAACACAAAGGTTTCGAAATTAATTTGTTCTTTTACTTATAGTGCCATTTAATTATTAACTTTGGGGATTAACTTTAAGTGATGAAAATCATAGCTAAAGTCGGTTCTTGGATCGAAAGCTTTCATTTTAATTTCTGTTATTTCGCCTTCAGCACTTAACACAAAGTTTACGTATGCATCCGCCATTAAAGCCCTGTCATCGAATTCAACCACAAAGGTATTATATTGATAATGTTTCAGCGTTCCTTTAAGCCCTTTACTTCGAGCAGGAAGAAAGCGTAACTTATTACCTTCCATTTTAATTTTCACTTCTCCATACCAAGAATCTTCATAGCTTTGAGCATATTTCTCCAGAGCAAGACTTGGTTTACTTGTGGCATTTCTTTCTTGCCATAGCTTATCTATCGCTTCTTCTGCCCCCTTAGTGCCTTTATTATTCAACGCCACATAATCTTGATAAGTGGTGTTAGCCCTAACGTTAAGTAAAATTTCCAAAATACCGCTTTCTAATGCTTTTAAGCCAGGGCCATTTTGTTGATTTGTAAAAATAAGTACTCCCATATCAAGCTCTGGCACAAGTAATACTTGTGTATACATGCCACCTAGCCCACCACCATGATAAATTATTTGGTGGTTTAATTTTTCAGAGATAAACCAGCCTAAAGCGTAACTTAAGGTATCTACTTTTTTTGTTTCTTTATTTATTTTATTTCTGACAATAGTGACAGGTGATAACATCTCTTGGTGTCTTTCTTTTGAAAAGACATCTGTTTCGTTCCCACTTTTTCCTTGATTAAGTTGTACAAACAACCATTTAGTTAATTGTTCTACACTACAATTTACCCCACCAGCTGGCGCGCCAATCTCATCATTCATAAAATCGACAGGTGAAAATTTATTATCGAGATAAACATAGGGTATCGCTTGGTTAGCATTTTTTGGAACATTGGAATGTTGAGCAAAACAACCTTCTATCTCCATCAAAGGGAACAATTTACTTTCAATAAACTCACTCCAAGGCATTCCGCTTATCTTAGCAACGACTTCACCTGCTAAGATATATAGTTGATTATCATAAGCAAATTCTGATCTAAAACTGCTGGTAGGTTCTATGGCTGCCATTGCATTATAAACATCTGCTACAGACGTTTTATCTGCATTAGGAAAAAACAATAAATCTCCAGCACCTAATGGTAACCCGCTTCTATGGGTGAGCAGGTCGATAATGGTGAACTCCCTTGTAACATAAGGGTCAAAGAGTTTAAATTGAGGAAGGTGATCTATTACTTTATCATTCCAGTTTAATCGACCTTCATCAATCAATATGGAAAGTGCCGCGGCTGTCATAGACTTTGAATTAGAAGCTATTTGAAAGAGTGTGTTTTTATCAACTTTAATATTATTTTCAAGGTCTTTATAGCCATAACCTTTAGAAAGAATAACCTTATCATTTTTTACGATGGCTACTGCTGCCCCAGGTATTTTAAAGTCTGCTAATGCTTTTTCAACTAGCGTATCTATTTTTGATAACTCTGTTGAGTAGACATTTAGCGATAATAAACTAAAAAGTAAAGTGAACATATTAAAGCAACGATGCTTTTTAGTTTTAATTAGTTCTTTATTAAAAAAGATCATGAGTTCCCTTGTTATTACATTTTTTCTATAGAAGTTATATTTTTCTATAGAAGTTATATAGACCATTAAAGCCTTATTTACATTGACCTTAATCTGACCTTCAAAAGAATAAGTTTAAACCTTTCCTTTAAAGTCTTCACTACTGTGTCGTTCAGATAACTGTTGGTTTTCTTCACCCCAGGTTTTATTCACAATGCGACCTCGCTTAAC
>JBMYWR010000159.1:0-7195 GCA_049607625.1 Colwellia sp. | reverse complement strand
GGTTAAGAAACAAAAAAACCTACTAAAGAAAACTTTAGTAGGTTTTTTTATAGGTGTTTGTTGCAATAAAATGCACAATGATTATTGATAAGTTACTTATCTACCTGCCCAAGGATTCGAAGAGGTTCTTTCGTTACGTTCGCGTGTTTTTTTAGCACGTTTTTGACGTAAGTTCTCTGCATCCTCTAAACTCAGTTCAGCTGGTGCTGCTGGCTTGTGATGTGCTGGAACAATTCTATCTCTTGGAGGAAGTAGAAACTGTTCTTCATCTGCTCTAGGTAAGCTTTTGTACTGATATAAATAAAAGCCTTCGACTTTGTCTTTTGCCCAATCGGTTTTCTTCAAAAACTTCATACTTGAAGCGATACTGGGATTTGTCTTGAAGCAATTAAGGTTTAAATAAGCATAAAGGATATCGAAATCATAATAGTCAACCAGTTCAGTTAAAACTTGTTCAAGGCCAACACCGTGTAATGGGTTGTTTTCGTAAATATTGGTTGAAGGTTTATCAGATGACATTGAATGTTTTCCTATATGTGTGCCACATTACCGATATTTTAGGTAATGACTTAGTGCTTATTATTAGATCATTTTTAAAATAGGTGATCTAATAATCTAATTCGCACAAGAGTATAGCAAAGATAGGCTTTTTAACCTATGGCCTACACATATAAATAAATCATAAGGAAGTGGCATACTGCTGCTGCAAGAACAAAAGCGTGCCAAATAGCATGGGTAAAACGTACTTTTTTCTGCACATAAAAGAACACGCCAATACAATAGATTACTCCACCACCAGCTAAAAAGAAAAGTGCCTCAATAGGCAGCACCTTATAAAGCTCACCAAGCAAAGTGACAGATATTAATCCCATACCTAAATAGGTAGTTAATGATATAGCTTTATATTTTTGTGGGGTTTTACTGTGTCTCGTTGTTATTTTGAAAGTCAGACCGCCTATTGCAATCAGCCAAATCAAACCTGCAGCCCAATATCCAACAGGCCCTTTTAAAGAAACCAGCAATAGCGGGGTATAAGTACCAGCAATTAATATATAAATTGCGCAATGATCAAACAATTTGAATAGTTTTTTTAGTGCAATGTTATTTGTTGAATGATAAAGGCTCGAGGAAGCAAACAATATGATCAAGCTTGCACCATAAATGCTAAAACAGGCAATACGTAAAGCGTTACTCGCCGCATTCGTATCAGCGACATCAATATTGTCTGTGCTGTTTATTATTAAAAAACATAAACCAATAATGCTAAGCACAACACCAAACAGATGAATTACCGTATTCGCATATTCTTCCTTTGCACAATAAGCAGGTGTCGTTTGATACGAAGTATTATCAATGTAATTCGCTGTGTTGCTCATTTTGTGGGCTCGTTCTAGTGGTTTATGCTTTCAGCGTACAAGTGTACACTAGTTATTCGCTTTAGTACGATTTAAAACCGTTTCGAGAAATTTTTCAGGAGTATATTTGCAGGAGTATAATAGCAATTGAATTGGTATTAATGGAACTGGTATAAGAGTTGAGTTCTTCAGGTTTACTTTATTTTTTATAAAGTTTGAAAATGCATAAGCGGATATACCTGAACATTTTACTTTTTTAAAACAAAGGGATTTTAAAGTCTAGGTATAGGTATAGGTATAAGTTATAGGTTTAATAGGAGGGGAGACTTTAAATTTATGTGTTGCGAATGGTATAAGTGAGTTTTGCAAAAAGCCGAGCGCATAAATTGTTAATATATACGCTATGGATCACAGCCAATATTCGGATTGATTCAATTTGAGGCTTATTGAGAAGAGCTTGCAGCTGATGCTTCTTCAGAGCTATTAAAAGGAGTATTGAAGTTTTCAGATAATTCAAAATCACCAGTCGCAGAAACTAGTTTATTGTCTTCAAATTTAATTAAGAAACTTTTTTTCATGTCGTAATCTTTACTTCTACCTGACTTAAAGCGATAAACATAGTTCCATGAATCATTATCAAAGGAGTCAAGCACCACTGGGCTGCCTAAAATAAACTTAACTTGCTCTTTTGTCATACCAACTTGGATTTTATCTATATTTTTTTGTTCAAGGTAGTTACCTTGAGGAATATCAATGCGGTAAACCCAGCTAGAGCATGCTGATATGAATAAAGTTAAAGCAATGATTGAGGCGCGAAATAACATATAAATCTTTTTATCCTAAAAATACTAATCGGTTTATTCCGAAATGTTCGCTCATCATAACGAAGCAAAGACTAGTTTCAAAGTAATTTTTGCAACTGATCGAATATTTACAAGTTAAACCACATACTTTTGTTTATTTATCGAAATAAAGAGTGATAGTGCTTTGTGTTAAACCTTATTTGGAATTAATGCTGCAAGTCTGTATCTTGAATAGCGTTAACTAGCCAGTAATTCTTGAGCATTTGCAAGGCTATGCTCTGATATTTTATCTCCGGCAAGGAGTCGAGCTATTTCATGAACACGGCTTTCTTTACTTAATTGCGCAACGCTTGTTTCGGTATGTTCGCTATCTGAGAGTTTACTTACAAACAATTGCTGATGCCCTTTACAGGCCACTTGCGGTAAATGTGTTACACAGATAACTTGGGTGTTTTTGGCTAATGTTTGTAGCTTAGAACCAACCATTGCGGCAGTTGGTCCACTAATGCCAACGTCAACTTCATCGAATATTAATGTCGGTGTGACTACTTTATCAGCTAAAATAACTTGCATAGCTAAACTAATTCGAGAAAGTTCACCACCAGAAGCTACTTTATTCATTGCTTCTAATGCTTGCCCTGGGTTAATACTTACCATAAATGCAATAGTATCAAGACCGTTTAACTTAATTGAAGACTCTTGCTCTAGATCGCTATTTGAAATATCAATTGAAAATTGACCATGAGGCATATTAAGTTCTTGCATACTTTTAGTAATTAATGCACTTAAACTTTTACCCGCTTTATTTCGAGACTTAGAAAGTGCCTTTGCTGCATCTTGATACTGTTGTTTGCAATTATCTAGATCATTAAGAATATTATTAATGCGTAACTCACCGTCCGAAAATGCATTTTGTTGTGCACATAACTCGCTGTGTAGTTGATGAAGTTCTTCTGGGGCAACTTGGTGCTTTTTAGCTAATTGCAGACATGTAGAGTAACGACTCTCAATTAGGGCGTATGCCTGTGGATCTAATTCAAGTTGCTGATAGTAGTGCTCGAGTTCGTTACTTGCTTCTTCTGCCTGTATAAGCGAGTCAGACAGCATGGTACTAACTTCCGTTAGTCTGCTATCGACAGACGATAATTTATGAATGTTATCCTGACACTGTCGCAGGCTATCAAGAATATTTATGTTTTCATCACGCGAAAGCAATCTTAAAGAATCCATCGTCTTATCAAGTAAGTCTTGCGCATTACTATGTCGTTTATAATCTGTTTCGAGTGCTAAAAATTCGTCCGGCTGTAGGTCAAAGTCGTTAAGTTCAGTGACTTGATAATTAATAAGCTGAAGCTGTGCTTCTTTTTGCTCTTTATCCTGTTGTAGGGCGATTAACTCCTTACTTAGCTTATTCCATTGCTGGTAATAGTGTTTCACATCATTAAGCAATGAAGCATGGTTTGCATATTCGTCTAATAATTTACACTGTTGGCTGGATTTTACTATTAACTGGTGATCATGTTGTCCATGAATGTTAATTAACATTTGCCCCGCTTCTTTTAATTGTGCAAGGGGAACTTGAATGCCGTTAATATATGCTTTAGATCGCCCTTCGCTTGATACGACTCTTCTTAAAATACATTCACTATGTTCACCAACAAAATCTGACTCATTCGCAGCGCAGTCGTCTTGGCAAAGGTCATGACTGGTTAGCCATTTTTTTACGGCCTTATTTTGGCTAATATCAAATGTTGCACAAAGATCTGCTTTCTTTGCGTTGGGTCTAACGATATTGGTTGTTGCCCTATCTCCTAAACAAAGACCTAAAGCATCAATGGCGATGGACTTACCAGCGCCTGTTTCGCCAGTGATTGTGGTCATTCCTGCAGACCAATCAATCTCTAAAGAGCGAACAATAGCAAAGTTTTGAATAGTTAGATGTAAAAGCATAGAAACTCACTGTATAAAAAGATAGTGTAAATTTATACAGTAAAGTTATAGTTAATTAAGGTGTTTTGCAAGTTATTTGGTAGATTAATATACACTTTATTTTTTATATCTATATAAATCAATTAGATATTAATTCTTGGTGTTCGGGTGGGGGAATATTACACTATTCGGTTATAAGTAAATCACTGATAAGTGTATGAGCTTTAGTTATATAGAGCTATATCTAAAAGCTCTATCATAAGAGCTCTTAGTTTAAGAACAAATTAATCCGATGTTCATTTAGTAAAGCTTATTACCCCAACTTAATTTTGTACGTAATACATTAAAGTAGTTGTGACCAATAGGGTGAACTAAACGAATAGGACAGGAATTTTTCTTAATAACAACTTCATCACCAGGCATAACCGCTAGAATTACGTGGCCATCGCAGCTTATTTGTAAGTTCTCTTGGTTTTCATTGGCTAATATAAGTTTTATTTCACTGTCGCCGTCAACCACAATAGGTCGACTTGTTAGCGTATGAGGAAACATAGGCACTAAAGACAATGCATTGAGATTGGGAGTTAAAATAGGACCGCCGGCTGACATCGAATAAGCTGTAGAACCTGTCGGTGTTGAAATAATCAGTCCGTCTGAACGTTGTGAGAACATAAAACTGCCATCAATATAAACTTCAAACTCTATCATGCTTGCTACTTTACCCGCATGAAGTACCGCTTCATTTACAGCACTGTTTGAGCTTTTTAATTTACCATGTCGATAAACTTCAGCCTCAATGATAAAACGCTTTTCTTGATAAAACTCGCCATTAAGTATTTTTTGTAAAGGTTCAATTAATTCAGTGGGAGAAAGATCGGTTAAAAAACCCAAGTTACCTCGGTTGACGCCAATAACACCAATATCAAAGTGAGCTAATACTCTTGCAGCGCCCAACATATAACCGTCACCACCAACAACAATAGCTAAGTCTGCTTTTGAGCCTATTTCGGTTATAGAGCAAGCATTAACATTTTGATTTGTTTGGACTGCATCTAAAGAGCTAGCGACACTTGATTCTACAAGAACCTCTACATTTTGCTCATTAAGATAATTATATAATGTTTCAATTGTTGCTTTCGCACCAGCGTGATCTGGCTTTCCAATTAGGCCAATAGTCTCGTATGTTTTTTTCATGAGCTGTTTTCCAGTTACTTGAAATCATTTTTATCTTTTAAGTATGGCAGTTTCGCGCTATTTACGTGGCTTGTAAAGTTCAGTTTTGATAAAATATCGCTAATTAGGGTTGAAACACGTAAGCTAATCCCCATAAATAGCTCAAAGATAATATTCTTATATCGGATAAACACATTAATGGTGTTGCATTCATAATGAAATATGAACAGTTGATTAATGAATTTGTTATAAGAGAACAATTTATGATGATTTTTAAGATTTAGATACAAACAGGAGTTTTTTATGACCTCAGCGTCAAATACACAAAACAGTAATGAAGCCAATGCACAAGAAAGTGCTGACGTTACGTCAGAGAATTTAGCACCAGAAAGTTCAGCGCAAGAAGCCGAGCAAGTAGTAGAAACTGCAGAGCAAAGTGAAGCAACTCCTGAAGTGCTTAGCGCTGAAGAGGTAAGAATTAATGAATTAGAACTTGCTTTAGCTACAGCACAGTCTACTGTAGCAGAACAAAAAGACTCTGTTTTTCGTGCAAAAGCAGAAGTAGACAATGTTCGTCGCCGCTCTGCTCAAGATGTAGAGAAAGCAAGAAAGTTTGCTTTAGAAAAATTTTCTTCAGAACTATTAATTACTGTTGATAACTTAGAGCGTGCCCTAGAAAATATTGATAAAGAAGACGAATCAAATAAAGCGATTGTTGAAGGTATTGAGCTTACATTACAAGGTTTAATTACTTCATTAGAAAAATTTGGTGTTAAAGCGGTTAATCCACAAGATCAGCCTTTCAACCCTGAATTACATCAAGCAATGTCTATGCAAGAAGTACCAGGTGTTGCACCAAACACTGTTATTGCTGTTATGCAAAAAGGCTATGAGTTAAATGGTCGTTTAATCCGTCCAGCTATGGTAATGGTATCAAAAGCAGCACCAGCTGTAGATGAAACTGTCTAAGCTGTAATTGCTTAACTTTATTACTTAGTTTCATTTTTTTGATTATTTCGAAATTTAAAAAGCTTTTATGGTTAGTTTAGCGATAAAGATAATTTAACAAAATGGCTTTCATAATAAAAAGACCTCAATGAATAGATACATTCATTGAGGTCTTTTTTTTATTTCAGGATCGAAACTCTAAAACAGCAGAGTAATCAACACAAAAAAACAACAGGTACGGATGAGTAAAAGTAAAAAAATAAAAAAATCTAAAAAAAAGTGATCTTTTTTTCACTTTTCTATTGAAATGTATTTTCCTGACCCCACTTACTATTTCAACAACAGATTTAACTTTATATTTTTATGAATAGGAGCTCCCAAGATGGGCAAAATTATTGGTATTGACCTAGGAACAACTAACTCATGTGTTGCTGTATTAGACGGCGACAGTGTTCGTGTTATTGAAAACGCAGAAGGCGATCGTACAACTCCTTCTATCATTGGTTACACTGCTGAAGGCGAAACATTAGTTGGTCAGCCAGCTAAACGTCAATCAGTGACTAACCCAGAAAATACATTATTCGCTATTAAGCGTTTAATTGGTCGTCGCTTCGAAGATGAAGAAACTCAGCGTGATATTGAAATCATGCCATTTGGTATTGTAAAAGCTGATAACGGCGATGCTTGGGTAAAAGTTAAAGGTGATAAAATTGCACCACCACAAGTTTCTGCTGAAGTTTTAAAGAAAATGAAAAAAACAGCTGAAGATTTCTTAGGTGAAACAGTAAGCGAAGCCGTTATTACTGTTCCTGCATACTTTAACGATTCACAACGTCAAGCAACAAAAGATGCTGGTCGTATTGCTGGTTTAGATGTTAAGCGAATCATCAACGAGCCAACTGCAGCTGCACTTGCTTACGGTATGGACAAGCAAGAAGGCGATAAAGTTGTTGCTGTATACGATTTAGGTGGTGGTACTTTCGATAT
>JBMYWR010000158.1:0-7232 GCA_049607625.1 Colwellia sp. | reverse complement strand
ATTCATTTGCAATAGGCAAGCTATTGACGCATGAATTTACCTTGAATCAAGAAAAACTATCAAGCTAGAGATGGTTTTATATGTTAAATCAATAAACTACGTAAAATTAAGCTATCTCTTAAACCGAGTTCAGGTTATTTATTATGATCATTATTTAATGAAACGGTTATTATCTACAATCAAACATCGTTTTTTTGAATATGTACAAAAGATCACAACAATTAAGTTTGCCAGTTTACTATAATCTAGCATATTATATACTTATGTTTTTGAACAACATTTTTCCATCTATAAATAAGGTTTGTCTATGACTTTGCTTTGGATACATTTGCTATCCTTACTTGGCAGTATCATTTCCTCCATGTCAGGTAAATTAACACGAAATCAATCTTTGACTTTGACCCTGTTGATGCCTATTTCTGCCCTTGTCATCACGATAGGTTTAGCGTCTGACGTTTTTTCTGGTCAGATTATTCGCGAAACTTTTTCCTGGATTCCAAGCTTAGGCATTGAGATTGCTTTTAGGCTAGATGGTCTTGCCTTGTTATTTGTCTTTATGATTTTGGGGATCGGTATATTAGTTATCTTCTATGCCAGGTATTACTTAAGCTCTAAAGACTCAATCCCTAAATTATATTCCTACTTGATGTTGTTTATGACAGCCATGCTAGGAATTGTTATGTCCAATAATGTTATTCAGCTTTGGTTCTTTTGGGAGCTTACAAGTATAAGTTCCTTTTTATTAATTAGTTATTGGTGGCATAAATCTGAAGCCAGAAAAGGGGCTGTCATGGCCTTAGCTATTACAGGTGCTGGTGGCTTGGCTTTATTAGGTGGCTTGCTGTTAATTGGAGATATTGTTGGCAGTTATAATTTAGACGTTATTTTAGAAAGCAAAGAAATTATACAATCTCATAATTTGTATGAAGTGACGCTGCTTTTAATTTTATTAGGTGCTTTTACCAAGTCAGCACAATTTCCTTTTCATTTTTGGTTACCCCATGCTATGGCGGCTCCAACTCCAGTAAGTGCCTATCTTCATTCTGCGACTATGGTGAAAGCGGGTATCTTTTTGATGGCTCGTTTTTATCCTGCATTGGCAGGTACTGATATCTGGTTTATTGTTGTGAGCTTAACAGGGCTTACCACATTATTATTTGGTGCTTATGTGGCGTTATTTAAGCATGACTTAAAAGGGCTATTAGCTTATTCGACAATCAGTCACTTAGGTTTAATAACCTTACTGTTAGGTCTTGGTACTAAACTTTCTGCCGTTGCCGCCGTTTTTCATATAATCAATCACGCGACCTTTAAAGCCTCTTTATTTATGGCAACAGGTATTATTGATCATGAAACCGGTACTCGTGATATGAGGAAGATTAATGGTATGTGGCGTTACATGCCTTATACTGCAACCTTAGCGATGGTTGCCGCTGCCTCAATGGCAGGAGTTCCTCTACTTAACGGTTTCTTATCAAAAGAAATGTTCTTTGTCGAAACATTAGACCAACATATACTAGGTTCAATGTCTTGGCTTATCCCTGTTTTATCTACCGTTGCCGGTGCTTTTGCTGTCGCTTATTCTGCTCGATTTATTCACGATGTATTCTTTAATGGTGATCCTATTGATCTTCCTAAAAGCCCAAGTGAAGCGCCGCGATACATGCGTGTGCCTATTGAGGTGCTAGTTGGTTTATGTTTACTCGTTGGTATTTTTCCTAACATCATTGTTGATAATATCTTAAATGCAGCTTCTTCTTCTGTATTGGGCGGGGTTGTACCTGCTTTTAAAGTATCACTTTGGCATGGTTTTAATTTACCTTTATTGATGAGCTTTTTTGCGATAGTGGGTGGATTATTAATCTATACACAACGTCATCATTTGTTTAGATTTCAAGCGAGCTTACCTGGGTTTAATGGTAAGAAAAGCTTTGATGTTGCAGTGTCCCGCCTTCTAACATGGAGCAAGGATAAAGTGGCTCTAATAGAAAATGGTTCGTTGCAAAGATATCTCGTTCTTATTTTTATAGTGGTTATTTTATTTGCTGGCTGGCCTTTGTTTGAAATGAATCACCTTAGTGGTAACAAGTTGCCTACCCCTGTTGATTTCCATAACGGCGTTGGTGCTATTTTGTTAATGATAGGTGCAATAAGTACGGTTGTTTGGTATCGCCACCGGGTTATTTCACTACTTATGCTATCGGTTGTTGGTTTAATGATGGCATTTGCTTTTACACGTTTCTCAGCTCCAGATCTTGCTTTAACTCAGTTAACAGTAGAAGTTGTTACCATTACCTTGTTAATGCTAGCCTTGTTTTTCTTACCGCAGCATTCACCAAAAGAGTCTAGTTCGCTTAGAATTTTACGAGATATGGGCATCTCATTAACGCTTGGTATTGTTGTCGGCAGTATTACCTACGCTCTAATTACCCGACCTTTAACATCCATATCTGATTTTTTCCTAATGAATGCAAAAACAGGTGGTGGCGGAACAAATGTCGTTAATGTGATTTTAGTTGATTTTAGAGGCTTTGATACCTTGGGTGAAATTTGTGTTTTAGCCATAGCCGCGTTAGGTATTTATAAACTTTTAGCTAATTTACCTTTGCCTATACCAACAAAGGATAGCGAGGGACGACCATGGGCAAAAGAGCGCCACCCTGTATTATTGGCTAGTATTTCACAGTCGTTGTTACCACTAGCGTTGTTAGTTTCATTTTATATATTTTTACGCGGCCATAACCTTCCAGGTGGCGGTTTTATTGCAGGTTTAATTACTGCTGTTGCATTTATTTTGCAATATATTGCGCATGGTTCACAGTGGATAACTGAACGATTTAACGTTAACTATCGTAAAATGACTGCTATCGGAATTGCTATCGCAATGTTTACCGGGGTTGGTAGCTTTTTCTATGGTCGCTCATTTATGACAACTTGGTTTGATTACTTCGATATTCCATTGATAGGTAATATCGAGTTTGCTAGCGCCTTGGTTTTTGATTTAGGGGTTTATATTACTGTGGTAGGTTCAACGTTAATGATTTTAGCGAGTCTTGGGCAATTGACAGTTAATATATCTAATAAAAAGGAGGGTGTGTAATGGAGATACTTTATGCTACTTGTGTAGGTGTTCTGGTTGCTTGTGGTGTTTTTTTGATATTGCGCGGGCGAACATTTACCGTTGTGCTTGGTTTAACTATGCTGTCTTACGCCGTTAATCTGTTTCTATTTTCTTCCGGTCGCCTCAGTTTAAATCAACCAGCAGTACTTGGTTACAGTAACGATTATGCAGATCCTCTACCACAAGCGCTGGTTTTAACCGCAATCGTAATTGGTTTTGCTATGACCGCATTTGTGGTAATACTAGCGATTCGAGGTAAAACAGACTTGGGCAGTGACCATGTTGATGGTCATTTACAAGAAGATGATCTTATTCAACTTAAAACTGATGGTAAGCAGCAAAAGCAGGAGGAAGAAGCATGATGCAGCACTTAACTTTCTTACCTGTTTTGTTGCCTATGTTGGCAGCTGTTATTTTACTATTACCCCCTTGTGGTAAAAGTAAATATACCAGAAGAGTTGCTTCTGTTGCGTTAAGTTGTATTAGTTTTTTCGCTGCTTTAGCATTACTCATAAAAGTTCACGCAGAAGGTAGTCAGGTTTATGCTGTCGGTGACTGGCAGGCACCTTTTGGTATTGTTCTCGTTGCAGACCCTTTATCAACATTACTTGTTGCTTTAACTTCATTTTTAGGTGTCGTTTGTACTTTATATGCTTGTGCTGGTGATGACGAAAAAGGCAGTTTTTATCATCCTTTAGTACACTTTTTAATGTTAGGTGTTAATGGGGCTTTTCTGACAGGCGATGCATTTAATTTATTTGTATTTTTTGAAGTACTACTTATTGCATCGTACTCTTTGTTAATGGTTGGTCAGAATAAAAAGACGACAAGAGCGGCTATTCAATATGTTATTCTTAACCTTGTTGGTTCTTCGGTATTCCTTATTGCGCTTGGTACACTGTACGGCGTTTTAGGTACATTAAATATGGCAGATATGGCACAAAAAGTATCCTTGTTACAAGGTGATGATGTCTTTTTGGCTAAAATCGGTGGCCTGTTATTATTAGTGGTGTTCGCTCTTAAAGCTGCGTTACTGCCATTACACTTATGGTTGCCTAATACCTATGCTAACGCAATGCCTATAGTCGCTGCGTTGTTTGCTATTATGACAAAAGTTGGCGTGTATTCCATGATGCGCGTTTATACCTTAATTTTTGGTGAAGAAGCAGGTGAATTAGCACACATCGCACAAAATTGGTTGTGGTGGCTTGCAATAGCCACAATCTTAATGGGTGGGGTTGGCGTACTAGCAAGTCAAAATTTAAGAAAGCTTGCTGCTAATTTGGTTATTATTTCGGTAGGAACTTTGGTTGCATTAATTGCTATGCAGACCGTAGAAGCCAGTGCTGCAGCAATTTATTACATCGTTCATTCAACCACAGTTACCGCAGCTTTGTTTATTCTTGCTGACTTAATAGGCAAGCAGCGAGGTGTTGCTAACGACAACTTTAAGCGAGGTGGGATTTTAGCTCAACCTAAATTATTAGGTATTTGTTTTTTAGTTGCCTCTATTGCGGTAATCGGGATGCCACCTCTTTCTGGTTTTATCAGTAAAGTTTGGTTATTAAAGGTAACACTTGAAGCAGAGTTTGCCGTGGTTTTCTGGGCTTTATACTTAACGGTAAGCTTAGCTGTTTTAGTGCGGTTATCGAAAGCTGGGAGTAAGCTCTTTTGGGATCACAACCCTGAAATAAATTCTGACATTAAAGAACGAGTGCAACCTGTGCAGGTTGTTGCCTTACTAATGCTTATTTGTGTAGCACCTTTAATGAGTATATTTGCTGGTACCTTAACTGAATATGCTATTGGAGCAGCGACACAATTACATGATTTCAAAGGTCATATTGAGCTTATTTTACCTGGAGACCTGTAATGAGAACACAAGCAAAATTTAAGTTACTACCAACGCCAATGCGCAGCTTGTTACTTTTCTTTGTATGGCTTTTATTAAACAATAGCGTTTCTCCAGGGCATCTACTTTTAGCTGTTTTTTTAGCTATTTCTATTCCCCTAGTTACCAGTGTATTTAGAACCCAGCAGCCTCTTATATTAAAACCAGGACTTGCCATTAAGCATTTTTTGTTGGTACTTTTTGATATTATCACCGCGAATCTTCAGGTCGCGGTATTAATCCTTGGGCCAACCAAAAAATTATCTCCGGGTTTTGTAAAAGTCCCACTAGACTTAAAGCATAATTTACCTATTACTATTTTGGCTAGCACTGTATCACTCACTCCTGGAACAGTTAGCGCAGAAGTTTATCCTTGGGATGAGTCTCGTATTGATGCTGATGGAGAATTGGACAGTAAGGATTTAACCCATAAGCAGGAAGATAAATTTTTACTTATTCACGTTTTAAATCTTGAAGATGAGCAAGCATTAATTAAAACCATCAAAGAGCGTTATGAAGCACCGCTTAAGGAAATATTCCAATGTTAGAAAACGTCATATTAATCGTCTTTGCTATGCTTGGGGTCTCTTTATTATTAAATGTATGGCGGCTATTAGTCGGCCCTTCAGTACCCGATAGAATTCTAGCGCTTGATACCATGTACATTAACAGTATCGCTTTAATTATTTTATATGGCATTACATCACAGAGCGCAATTTATTTTGAAGCTGCACTTTTAATTGCTATGTTAGGTTTTGTTAGCACTGTAGCAGTATGTAAATACCTGTTACGTGGCGATATTATAGAGTAAGGAGTAAAATATGAGTGAATGGATTGTTTCTATATTACTATTAATTGGTGGCTTTTTTATTCTAATTGGTTCAATTGGACTGGTGAAAATGCCTGACTTCTTTATGCGCCTGCACGGTCCGACAAAAGCGACAACCCTAGGTATGGCGGGTATATTAGTGGGAAGTATGGTGTTTTTTAGCACATCAGAAGCTGGAATAAGTACAAAAGAATTACTTATTTCTTTATTTTTATTTATCACTGCTCCCATTAGTGCTTATATGATGATTAAGTCAGCAATTCATCATAAATTAAACGCTATAAAACGAACCAAAGGCACTGATAATATCAAAGATGATGTCTAGAGCTTTGTTGAACTAATTTCTTTTAAAGAGCAACAGAGCGATTAACTGAAAGTTCAAAAGTCACGAGTTTTTCTTACTAACAGCTATGGTTCTATGCTAGAAAAATATTATATGACGATGTTTCAATCGTCATTTTGCTTTATAATAGCTTATCTTTATTTCGCTTATTTTTTCAATGTTCATGCAGCATAAAACTTCAGATATTATTCAACTTTTTAATGCCACTTTTAGTCAAGTGTATAACACGCGACTAATTAAAGGTGAAGATGAGCCTGTCTATATCCCTAAAAGTAAATCTTGTTCTTATCATCAAATTATTTTTGCCCATGGTTACTTCTCTAGCGCTTTACATGAAATATCTCACTGGTGTCAGGCTGGGGATAAAAGGCGTTTACTTGAAGATTATGGTTACTGGTATACACCCGATGGTAGAAATGAAGAACAACAAATAGCCTTTGAACAAGTTGAAGTGATTCCTCAGGCCATTGAGTGGGCATTCCATGTAGCGAGTGGGAAAAAGTTTAATATATCTATCGATAATTTAAGTGGTATTGAAACAGATCCATCTCCATTTAAAATGAAAGTATTTAATCAGGTATTATCCTATTTATCTGATGGTTTTCCTAAACGTGCGAGTGAGTTTATTCAGGCTTTAGCCGATTTTTATCATGTTGATTTTCCTTTAACTCGCGATCAGTTTATTCAAAACAACCCCTCTATTGTGGAACATCTTCATGTCAAAATTTAAACTAGGTTTTATCATTAACCCCATTGCAGGCGTTGGTGGAGGAGTGGCCCTAAAAGGCAGCGATAACATGGTGGCACAAGCTTTAGCTTTAGGCGCTGTACCAAAAGCTAATGAACGTGCAAAAATAGCTTTAGAAGTTCTATTGCCATATAAAGAAGATTTTAGTATTTATACCGCTCAAGGGTTAATGGGTGAAGAGGCTGCTAAGTCATTAGGCTTCTCGGTTGAAGTGGTTTATGAGTCTAAAGGCACTGCTTTAAATAAGCAGGAGAGCCATCAACAAAGTCATCAACACAGTTCTCAAGATAGTTATCAAGA
>JBMYWR010000157.1:0-7297 GCA_049607625.1 Colwellia sp. | reverse complement strand
GATCTGATCACTACTTGCTCTATAAGTTCAATTTATAATGATCTTGCCGTGGCGTAAACCATCCAAACTTGATAAATACCGCACTCACCTTTGCAAACTCTATAAAGCAGGTGCAAGCAAAGCTGAACTGCAACGCTGGCTCGCTATGAGAGGCATAAATGTTCAGTGGACAACTGTTAAAAGGTGGGTCGATAAAAATGCCTAAATTCGCCAAAGCTGAAACTCAAGCCAAAAATGTTATTAAAGGGCTAACTAAAGCAAAGCGCATAAAGTCTTTAGGCACGGCCAGAAACTATATGCAGTCTCTTAAGACGGTTGCCAACTGGTCTAAAGATATCGGTATTAATGGTATTCAGGCCATGACTATTCAGCAAGCACGTATGTACCTTGATTACAGAGCAGAAATCGTTGGCCAAAAAGCCCTAGATATGGAACGGCAAGCGATACAAGCTATGATGCAATTAAACGGTAAATTACAACCGAAAGAAACACTCTACCGAATAAAGTCATGTTTAGACGAGATAAAGCGCTCTCGAGCTTACACTACTGAACAAGCTACTGCTATTTCACATAGGCAAACAGAAAGGAATCAACTCGCAACACAAATAGCTTATGCGGCCGGCCTTCGAGCTCATGAGCTGCTAACACTTGCCAAAGCTAATGAACGAGCTCCAGATAAACGCCCTGCTCTAGACTCAAAATGGCAAGGCCGGAACGGTGAACTTTACACAGTAGTTGGCAAAGGAGGCTTGATTCGTCATGTTCTTATTCCCAATATCCTTGCCTCTCAGCTAGAGCAACAACGCTTAGCACAACCAATCACAGTAGTAGACAGAGAAATTAACTATTCTCAGCATTATAACATTGCTGGCGGTAAAAAATGGTCGGACTCATTTTCAAAAGCCTCTAACAGCGCTTTGCTGTTTTCTACAGGAGCACACGGCCTAAGGCATAGCTATGCCCAAAAACGGATGGTTGAGCTGAAAAGCTTGGGGTATAAGTATGAAACGGCATTAGAGACCGTTTCACAGGAGATGGGGCATTTTAGACCAGAAATTACGAAAGTTTATTTATAGCGCTATTTTTAAACTATGATTGAATAATCACTCTGGAATATACCTGTTGAAAACGTATTTTATCGCAGAGATGAAAGGGTTCATTACCTCTTGCTCTCTAATGTATTCAGTTAAAAAAGTAACTAACTCTTCGTCTGTTAAATCATCGGACAAAAAAGGTTCTAACGCTGCTTCTCTAAGAGCATTCAATTTTTTTAAATCCAAGCCTAATATACGAATAGTTTCATAGCCTTCTTCGTTTATAGCGCCAATTTCACCTATAGCATTAAAAGTGAAGTTTTCATTGCAACCAGGTTGTAAAGGTGTCACAGGTAGTACTGAGTTAGCTTTTTTCTTGCCGCAGTGAAGAGGGGCTCCCTTGGCTGTTTTATTGAGGCAAGAGCATAGGAAGTTATTGTAATCTAAGTCATCACCGTCATGATTCGCCTGAGGATTCAAATGTTCCAAGTGATAATCCTTGTTTGCTAAAGTACGTTCGCAGTAGCAACATAGATGTCCTTGCTCTTTAAGTAAGCTTGTAAAAACCGACGCTTTTACAGGGTTATTTAGTTCTCCATATGTAGGAGTCCAATCATCATTCTCTAAGTTTTTCCAATCCCTGAACTCCTGAGGTTCATTACCCTTAATAATAAACCTCATTTCCCGATCAACTCTATTCTTTTTATTAGTGTTTTTGCTTTGACCAGTTGCGGATCTGAACTAATTTTGTTCTCGAGTTTTAATATCTCCTGTTTAGCCTTATCAAGCTCTCTTTCCTTTATCAGATTAAAGAGGTTGCTAAGCTCACTCTCTATAGCTTTCGGCCGAGAAGTAACTTCCATATTATCTTCATAAATTCTGTCTGTATTTCGGCCGTAAGTACCTTCAACAATTTCACTATTGATAAGCCCATTATTATTCTCAAACCGTATAATTTTATATTTGGATTCAATATGGTTTAAAACCTGAGGGCTATGTGTTGTGACTATAAATTGTATGTTTTTAAAATTCTTCATTAAGCCAGAGAGTACTTCTTGCTGCCATCGAGGGTGAAGATGTAATTCAACCTCGTCTATGACAATAATGCCTTCAGCCTCTAATGGGTTATCAATATCAGGGTTTAAAGTAACTAGTCTTCTTGCTATATCACCTACCAAAGCAACCAAAGTCTTTTGTCCTTGAGACAACTGTGAAATATTTACTACATTACCGAAATTACTTACTAATAACTTCAATTTTCCTGAAGTTCTATCTACTTTGAAATCTTTGACATCTGGTACAATATTATTTATTGCCTCATTTACCATAGATAGATGGAGCTGATGTTTTTTTGAACAGTTGTTCTTTAGTGCAAATGTCAGCTCATTTTTTTTCTCTTTTAGTAGACTTCCGATTCGATCATCTTCTGGTAGTTCATTATTGCCATAGGCTTCTTTAATAAGCTCTTCATACGCTTTGATCTGCTCACGTAGAGATCGAACCTCTTCAGATATTTCACCTTCCGCGAGATTCACAAGTTCAATATATAGCTCGGAAAAATCTTCTAAATTACCGCTCCCTTCTAGCGCACTATGTACAGCCGAAAACCTATTAGGGATAGTATCCTTTGATACTTTTTCGCTTACCGTTTGTGTTAATTTAAAGTCTGACCTCTCAACAGAATAGTATGCCAAAAATGGTATATGGATACTTTTACTGTTCTCGCTTCCATCTTTATACATTTTTGCGACTTTCTTTATATCATCGACTTGACTAGAACGACCTGCATCTCCTGTTGGGGCAGATTTCAAAAGACTTGCATCAAACTTAGTTTTGGTATTAAGTGAGAAATTCGTAACTATTTCACTGTAATCTTTAGCGTTGACGTTAACATCAGCCAAATTTATTGGCCTAGCCGTTTGCTTATTTTCTATAATATTATTGAACCAAGTTAAAACTTTTGAAATTGCTTCAACTAAACTTGTTTTGCCAGAACCATTATCTCCAATTATTACGGTTAATCTGTCATCAAAGGAAATATTAAAATCCTTAAAACATCTGAAATTATATAAGCTTAGGGAATCTAATATGAACCTTGATTGTGCTAACTTATTCAGTAAATCATTAAAGTACTCTTCCGATTTTTTTTCGCTAACCTCACCTACAAAACGGCCTGTCTTATAATTTTGAGAAAGTTGATATAAAGATAACAGATTACCTTTTAAAGCATTGCTTTCAATATTTGTCATAGCTTTGCTATGGCTTTTCCTCTTAGGTTTCTTCATATGATTCCTCAAATATGCTTTTTAATACTTCTTTTGAATATTTTATTTCTAGTCTACGAATGAAAAGAGGTTCTATATGACTAGAGAAAGCAAGCAAACCTTTAAGATGATAAACTTCATTGGATTCCAATTTTTTTAAAATGTATTGATGAACAAGGTGCTTTATATACCTTTTCCTTTCTCTTCCAATAGATAACTTCCCATCATTAGCAATAGTTACGCCTGTTACATGCCTGTTATGGGCTTTAGAAGCAAATACAGTTTTCCTACGATTCAATTTTAATGAATCATTAAAATGCTTACGAATAATTGGGATAATTAAGTTCGGTATTTCAAATAGCACATTTTTAATATTTGTAGAAAATGTTAAATCATCCGCATAACGAGAATAATTAATACCTAAATTCTTACACATGTTAAAAACTTCATCGTCAAAGTTATGCATAATAAAATTTGATATCATCGGAGAACTTGGCGCACCAATACTTAAAACTAACTTCCCCATCAAAGATTTACTAGGAGCCCAAAAAAGTAACCTTTCTAGAAAAAGCTTATTTTCATCATCAGGCATCAAATAATGCTCAGCCCAGACCTTCCAAAAAACCACATCATCTATAGAGTTAAAAAAGTTCTCAAAGTCCATTTTTAGTAGGTATTGATTCGAACTATGGACAAAGGCATTGTCTTTTATACTAATGTCTTTTTTATATGCTTTTGCTGAGTTATGTACTGCAAAAGAAAATGTCTCTAAAAACTTTCTTTGGTATATTTTGAGTTCTTTTGATGGTTGAGCTATAACTCTATATCCCGAAGTCCTCTTTGGAATATTGTAGACTTTATACTTTAAAGGAGCCCCAAGGAGGAAGCTGCTCACCTCATCCTCAGTTTTCTTTAACCTCTCAGCTAACAGCCCAATGTAATTCATTTAACAGCCTCAAAAGTAAAAAGCCCAAGAAAAATATCTTGGGCCAAGCTCTTTACTAGAGGAAGCGGTATCTACGTCTCCGCTTCCGAAAATGAGGAACGAATTTGAGGAAGCGGAGACGTAGATACCGCAACCATAAAGTCGTTCAATAAATTAGAGTCTGGCTAAACACCCGACTAGACGAATTTCGTCCAACGCTAAAGAGCTTAACTAACTTTACACTATGAGTAACAACCATTCAATCTACAAAGCTTAACAAAAATTAAATCTTTACTACTCTGCGGTTAAATTGAAAATTTATCATTTAACTTCAAATCCCACAACTTCAACAATCTAACCCTTTTTTCCATATACTCCTGCAAGTTATAGATCTTTTGCACCCCCTGCAACTGGTGGTTAAGTATATTCTCTACCACAATAGGATCTGCACCAATATCATCATCACCTAAACGTGTAGCCATTGTTCTTCGTAAGTCATGGGGTACAAATTTAGGTATGTCTAACTCTTTTTGTTTACGGTTTACAGCCCTAGAAAGAGAGTGTCTATCAATGGGCTGTTCGCCAGGTGCACAATTGATGCACGTAGTACTAGGAAACACATACTTTGAGCCTAAATAACTGAATGAAGCTCTTAGTTCATCAAGCATAATGATCATATTTTGAGTAATTGGCACTTTGTGGATTCGCTCCCCACCTTTGTTTTGTTTTACTCGCTCGGCAGGAATAGTCCATATCATTTTTTCAAAGTCAAATTCACTCCACTGAGCTCCAGTCACTTCTATCGGCCTACAACCAGTTAACGCAATAAATTTCAACGCATAAATAACCTGAGTACTTACACCGAGCTTAGGCAAGCGCTCAAATACTTGTATCAATTCTTCAAACTCAAGAGCCCGTGTCCGCGGCTTCTGTATACCACCAACGTTCTTTTTCTTTGCGGTGCTTATCGGATTGCCCTGCATTAGGTCTCGTTCAACAGCGTAGTCAAACATCTGTTTGAGGATTGAAAGGGTTTTATTGGCTTGAGTACCAGCTCCCCTGTCGGTTATTGGGTCTAATACTTTGCTTAAAATATCGCGGCGGGTAATGTCTTTTAATTTAACGCCCCCTATCGCTGGTAGAACGTCTTTATTGAACATACGCTCCACCTCTGCAGGGTCCTTACGGTGCATCTTTATAAAGCGCGTATAGAATTCCTGAAATAGTATCTCGACTGTGGGTGATGTATCTTCTATAAATTGCTGTTTAATGTTCTGTTGTCTTGTTTCATAAACATCTTCACCTGTCGCAATACGTCCTTTTAAGCTTTCCACCTCTTTTCTTACTTGTTTTAAATCTCGCTCACCGTAGTAACCAAGATGGTAGTTACGCTGTTTGCCCTTAGCGCCACCCAAGCGATAATTCAAATACAGTGCTACACGAGCTGTTTTATTGGTGTTAGTTGGTTTGCCTACACGAGCATGGAAGCCACTCAGCTTAGTATCATTGATACGTTTTATTTGATCAGGGATATTACTTAACGTTGAGTCACTCAGAAGCATTTTTACTGTTGCCATATGTAGCACCGATTATAACAAACCAACTACATGCAGCATATATGTAGCATAAGCGCAGAACAACTACTTATTTCTAATTAGAGCTAATCACTCCTAATTTAAAACATAATAAACTGATTTTATTAAATTAAAAAATATAAAATGCACCTACTCAATTCTAATCATAACTACTTAATTCTAATCATTACTTTTATGGGGTGTCAGGGGTCGCAGGTTCAAATCCTGCTATGCCGACCATTTTTTCTCTACCCCAAACTCCCTTTCAATTATTTATCACTCTGTACTTCAAACTCCTTAAAAATACTGTTCACATTCACTTTTGCACTTAGCTTTGCAGCGATTAAAAACAGGCCTGCTAGTTTTCTGTGTACGAATAAGGCATCTACTGGTGGTGCATGCCAATGCTCTGAGGCGGTGCTCATTTTAAGGCCGAGTTCTTTAATGCGTTTTGGTAAGTCGCTATTCGCAAAATCATATTCACCTTGGTGGCGCAGTGGTTCGCAGGCGAGCAGAAATATATCGACGACATTATCTATATATTCTTGAGCGAGCCCTTGTTGAAAATAGCCAATTTGCTGTGCTGCTGTTGCAACGCCAGCTCTGTCGTTACTAATCGCTCCAGATAATAACTGTAAGTAACCATCACTAATATGCTGAGGTAGTTCGCGGGTGGCGCCAAAATCTAAAAGTACTAAGCGTTGATTGTCGATTTGATATTGATAATTGGCAAAGTTTGGATCTGTTTGAACTAGTTTAAAGCTAAATAATTCACGTAAAAATAGGCTGAGTAACTGTTCAACCGCTTTATTACGTAGCGCTTGCTCTTTATTTGCCAGTTCATCGAGTTCTTGTCCTTCAACAAAACTCATTACTAAAACTTGAGAAGAACTAAGCGAATCTACCACATTAGGAATAAGGTAATTGTCGTCACCTTTCAAACACTCACTGTAGCGTTTTAAATAATTAGCTTCTAACTCATAGTCAGCTTCGTTTATAAGCTGCTGTTTTGCTTCATCGATAAGAGGCTGTATTTCTACCTCTTTAGGTAATAAGCCACTGAGCTTCAGAAGGTAAGCTAAGTTATCAACATCACTGGCGATGCCTTTTGCAATACCTGGGTATTGCACTTTAACTGCTAACTTTTCGCCCGATTCTCGATAAGCAATATGCACTTGCCCTATTGATGCCGCAGCAAATGGTCTAAGTTCAAAATGTGATAATTGCTCTAACCACGCATCCCCCCAATGCTCTCGCATTACTTTAACTAGCTGCTTTTGCGGCATAGCTATCGCTTCTGAACGCAGCCTTGCTAAAATTGCAGATAGTTCAGGAGTGAGTAATTCACCACTATCCATGGATAACAGCTGGCCCAATTTCATTGCAGCCCCGCGAAGATTTGCAAGCTGCTCTGCAAAGCGTTGAATATTTTTAGGCTGTAACAATAACTCTTGTCGTGATGTTTGCTTGCCCGTCGCCCATGCTTTTGTGCCTTCAAAC
>JBMYWR010000156.1:0-7379 GCA_049607625.1 Colwellia sp. | reverse complement strand
TTCAGGACTAAAGTTGACCGCGGCATCTTGGAAGGCACTCATATCAGAAAAAGGCTAAAATGCTAGGAGGCTCGAGTGCTAGAATGCTGAAAGGCTCAAGCAAGTCTTACCCTGCTATTCTCTTTGCAATATTATACTTCCGCGTATATTGAAAAATTGGACATAAATTTCTCTTTTGTTTTTTGTTTTTTTTCTAAGCTGGTTTTAGTTGCGAAGCTTATCTCACTTAAATTTTAGGCAATAAAAAGCCCAGAGGACTGGGCTTAGTAAAGAAATGATTTTATTAGAAGTCTTCTAATAAATGCTCTAACGAGTCATCATAAATTCTGAGTTCTTTTTCTAGTTGAAATTTATCCATCAATTCTTCTATCTCTCGCCATTTCCTTTTTTTAGACGATGCTTTAGCTTTAGCTGGTTGATTAAGTGACTCTACTGCTTGACTTGAATTATCCATAAACACCTCTTGTTTTAATAAGAACATGCATCAACTGCCCCCCTTTAATAGCACACTTCACAACAATTGCAAACAAAATGTTAAAAAAAGATACATTTCAATTACATTTTTAGCATTTATCTATCATTATAAAACAGCCCAAAAAATATCGAAGAACTTGTAACTATTAATAAAAAACTTGGAATTACAAAAAAATTACAAAAAAAAACGCAGTGATACGATCACTGCGTTTTTTATTTTGACTAAATCCTAAAGCATGCTTGCTAATTGCTTTTCTAACTTAACTTGATCAATAGCAAAATTTCTTATGCCTTCAGCTAGTTTTTCTGTGGCCATGGCATTTTCATTCATCAACCAACGAAATTGAGCCTCGGTTAATGACGTTTCATTATCTGGCTGCGCAGGTTGCGCTGTTAACTTTTGTACAACATCTTCAAAGCTCTCATCAAGCTCTGCCATTAACTGCGGACTAATCGTTAATCTATCACAACCAGCCAAAGCAAGGACTTCACCTGTATTTCTAAAGCTAGCTCCCATAACGACCGTGTTATAACCTTGTTTTTTGTAGTAGTTGTATATGCTCGTTACAGAAACAACACCAGGGTCTTCATCACTAGGGTATTCTGAACGTCCAGTGTCTTTTTTATACCAATCTAATATACGACCAACAAAAGGAGAAATTAAATAAACACCTGATTCTGCACAAGCTCTTGCTTGAGCAAAACTAAATAAAAGCGTTAGGTTACAGTTAATGCCTTCTCTCTCTAATTCTTGAGCTGCTTTAATGCCTTCCCAAGTCGACGCTAACTTAATCAGTATGCGGTCGTTGCTGATACCCGCTTCGTGATACATTGCCATTAACTTATGTGCTTTATCTACAGAAGCTTTAGTGTCAAAAGATAAGCGTGCATCAACCTCTGTAGAAATCCTTCCAGGAACTATTTTTAAAATCTCTAAACCGATAAGTACTGATAACTTATCAGCTGCATCAACAACTTGTTGTTCTGCGTCTGATGACTGTTCTTTTGCCCATGCAACTGACTCTTTTAAAAGAACTTGGTAATTTTCTAAACTCGCAGCCTTTAACAGTAATGAAGGGTTTGTCGTTGCATCTTCAGGTTGAAATTTTGCAATGGCTTCAATATCACCGGTATCGGCAACTACGGTTGTCATTGTTTTTAATTGTGCTAATTGCGAAATAGAGTTTGTCATGGAAATACCTTAAATAGACGAATGAATCTTACGTGAAAATCTAGGCTGTGTTGATCTTTCAGGATTATTCTTGCAGCAAATACTGCCCCTATAGGTTAATTTAAAAGAGATTTTTTCATTGTTGTCACACTTTTATATGGAATAAACATACGACAGTCGTGACGCCGCGATTAAATCGCTTTTAACTTGAACAAAATTTAATCTCGAAAGATCAACACGTCCTTAAGTAGCTGAAGAAATATTACTACATAAATAGAGAGAATCACACTATAAACGCAGTTTATCTTTGTTTGTAAGTAACATTTTACCTAACAATGAATAAAACCTATCAAAATCAAAAATAATTTAAAGTTATCATTACAAACAAAAATGCCCTACGTAAATGTAGAGCATTTAATTTTAAAACTATTTTAAACTTGTAATATTAAGGCTATACATATTCTAAAATGAGGCAACAGGCAGAGTAACCGGCACCAAAAGAACAAAGAATCGACTTATCGCCTGAACTAAAACCATCATGATGTTTGTTCAAGGCAATAATGCAACCTGCAGAGCTGGTATTAGCATATTCATCAAGAATAATTGGCGCTTCACCAGTTTCAGGTTCGCGACCTAATACTTTTTTAGCTATAAAGTTATTCATATTGATATTGGCTTGATGCAAATATAAACGTTTAATATCAGTAGGAGACAAGTCTATTGACTCCATCTGAGAGGAAATTAAATTCGACACCATAGGCAAAACTTCTTTAAAGACTTTACGTCCTTGTTGAATGAAATACTTGTCTATATTATCGATATTTTCTGGTGTACATTTATTCATGTAGCCAATATTTGAACGGATATTATTTGAAAAATCAGTAATAGGTTGTTCTGCAATAATTTTAAATACATGCTCTGAAGTTGCTGTCGATTCGTCTTCGATAATAGAAGCTGTAGCAACATCACCAAAAATAAAGTGGCTATCGCGATCTCGATAATTAATTTGTGGCGATAAAATTTCAGGGTTGATCACAAGGACGGTTTTCGCTGTACCACTCTTAATGGCGTTAGATGCGTTAATGATGCCAAAGGTAGCCGCCGAGCATGCTACTAACATATCAAAAGCCCAACCGCCGCAACCTAGTGCGTTTTGAATTTCAATAGACATTGCAGGATAAGAACGCTGCGTATAAGCACAAGCAACGATGATTAAGTCAATATCCTCAGCTGTCTTATTGGCAGCTTTCATGGCTTCTTTCGCTGCAGCTACGCCAATTTCAGCTTGAACAGATAGTTCTTCATTTGGACGTTCTTGATAAGTCGGTCGCATTACCTGAGTGTTAAGAATGTCACTTTTCGACATAACATAACGACTTTTTATGCCCGATGCTTTTTCAATAAATTCACTACTAGAATGTGATAGTGCTGAAACGTCACCATTATCAATTTTTTGAGCGTTTTCCTGATTGAAGTTATCAACATAAGCATTGAATGTTTCAACTAACTCATCATTAGAAATACTTTCTTTTGGCGTATAAAGCCCGGTACCACTTATTACTACAGACATTTAAATTCCTCTCGTTATACCTATTTTAGCTTGGTCTTGCTATGTACATGCTCTTCATTGATATATTTTTCTGTACAGACTGTTCAATTCAGTTTAGCTCTTTTAGATTTTTATTCTCTAAAACGGCCTAGTTCAACCATGTACAAAAAAGCGATACAACTCGACAATAATACCAATAACATTTAATACGTTAATTATAGCGCTAGTTTATTTTATTTCCTTTACCATGTCGAACAAGCAAACCTTATATATCATTTAAGTAACAATATTTTACTAACTTGGGTTTTAAGAGAGCTATCAAAAGCTTTACGACCCGATAAATGATACTGCTCACACAACTCGCCTACTGACTGTTTTTGCATAACCCGTTGAATTAATAGCCCTGCAATATTAACAACTTGTTTGAGAGGTAAGTTATCTTCTTGAGGGTTCAGATCCATTGTTGAATCTATTAGCGTTTTTTTCATTACACGTTTTAACGACCCTGTGACTAACTCGCTTTTTAACCACTGATGTAAACTGTAAACACATGGGCTAAATTGTCGCGCGCCCGTTGTAAAATCCGTAACGTCTTTTAATAACTCTTGACTAACCTTAGTTGTAAACTGTTTAGGGAAGCTTTGTAAGATTGTCACAACTAAATCCACAGTTAAGTGTTGATACTCGTCAACAAGTAAGTACTCAAACTGCTGATAAAACTGCTTTACAGGGGTTAACAATAAAGAAGATGCACTATCGCTTAACGGTTGAAGAACAAGTGCAGAATGTTCACCACTAGATTGCTCTCTTTTAAAACCAATCCGAGTAAGCTGAAAATTATTATTTAACCAAAAAGCAAGTAACCGAGCGTTAGCGCCAAAGCTTGAACCAATAAAGTCTGCCCTTTGTAATTGAGCATAATGGATAAGGTTTTTCATTAACTCCCCACCAAACCCTTTATTTTGTATCTGTGGGTGAATTGCAATCCTCATTATTCTAAAATAACTCAACTGGAACGCTTGCTCTATACCGTGTTGAACTAATAACGATTGGGGTAAAAATTGATTTTTCAAACGACCTTTATTACCGCTAACATATTGGTAGTTTTGATTGCCATTGTCATTGTCATTGTCATCAGCGTTAACTGTTCCTTCACGCATCATCAGTGCAACACCTATGACCTTGTTGTTACGATCAGTTGATGAAAACAAACAAAAACAATCAAGCTGTTCATTATCAAGGAGTAATTTAAGATCATTGGGCTTGGTTTGATAATGTGCTGTTACTAAAATTGCATAGATTTCAGCGAGGAGTTTTTCATTGCGCAAAAGCTCTTGTTTGGGCACTTTTTTAAAAAACGTTTCACTGATTTCATTCGCATCAAAAGTATTTATTTTTGCATTTAATAAACAACTCTCAAATATAAACTCCTCTAAAGGGTCGTTAACGCGCCAACGCATGGGTTGACGCATTTCTAAAGACTTCCAGTTAGGGCATACGGCATCAAGCACTTGTTTAAACTTTATCGCAAAACCGCGCCCAGCTCCTTCGTAACCATGAACAGTACTGGAAAAGACCATACGATGATTATGTTCTAGCAACTTTTTAAGCAAGTGAACAGGAACGGAAGCTGCCTCGTCGATAATAACTAAATTAGCTTTTAGATTAGCATTTGCACTTAGTGAAACAAGCTCATCAACAGCTAAGAACCTTACTCGACTACCAAAATAAACAAAGCTATTTTTAAACTCCTCTCCTTGTTTTAAACATAATGATAACTGTTTAAAAAACACGTTAAGCGCATTTATATGCCCTGAAGAGATAACAATTTCAATAGGGTTCGCTTGTGCTGACAAAGATGCATTTTTAAGAAGCTCTGCACAAGCAATCGCCAGAGCACTAGACTTTCCTCTACCTCTATCTGCAGTTAAAACAAGCGGCCTTTTTCTATGACCAGAAACGACTTTTAAAATAGCTTTTACGGCGATAAGTTGATCCGTGCTTTTACACAAATAAGACAAATTATCGAATTCCACGCTTTGCTTTTCTGTATCTAAAGGATGATCTTCATCATGACAACAAGGTAAATTAGTTGGTTCTGTTTCTTTGATGACACAATGTGCTTTGTAATGAGGTATCAACCCTTTGAGTCGCTGTAAAAAAATGCTTTTTTTAGTTTCTTCTGATTTTTCCGGCATAATTAAAAATAAAATACCGCCAGCAACCAATGTACCCGATAGAGCCGCAAAGGCATCAGCATTAAATTGGGCTTCACTTTTTTCAGTAATTTCTGGACATACAAAGGTGAGATAGTGACTTTCTCCACCTAATTTTTGACGAAATTGTTTCTGCCCAACATTTGACATAATAATCGCGCTATCTGAATAGGTTAGCCATATTTTATCTTCTACTGGAAGTGAAGAAAGCAACGCTTTAGCCCATTGGTGGGACCCTTCTAGTAAGATAAGTCGTCGTTCATTATGGGTTAATGCTTGCGCTGCATAGGTTTTAAACCAAGTTGAAAAGTCTTTTAACATTATTATGTCTTTGTATTTCATCAATTAAGATAGTTTAACAAGCAATACCTATGTTTGCTAATTTAACCTGAGCTCTGCTTAATACATACTTTTCTAGCAGCTATTTTTCCTAGCTTCTGTGTTAAGTCAATAAACTACGTAAGATTAAGCTATCTCTTAAACCGAGTTCAGGTTAATTTAAGCTTTCAATTCATCTTTCTAAAATTCCAATATTGATTTAATCTTCATTTTTGCCTATGTTTTAAATATATTGGTTTCGTTGAATGTAAATTAACGACTTAACAGCAACCATGACGATATAAGTCATACCAGTACTAGAGCCTAGAGAGGTAAACAATGATTGATGAAGAACAATTTCTTGATAGCTATAGCTCTGATGATATCAAGCCAACTAAAAACACTGACATCGAGCAAGCAGAAATGTCTGCGCAAAAAGAAAAGGAGCAAGCAGAAAGAAATAAGATCGCGAGAAAACGTATTGATGAACTTAAAGAGAAAAAAAGATTAAAGGATTTACTCGACGACGAAGAAGACTGGTAGGCTTTTAGACTGATAGCCCTTTAGACTGATAGGGTGGAAGAATACGTACAATTTTTTAATTGAGGAGCTTAACTTTATAAAAGCTATTTCGCATATTTATGGTTGGCAAAGCTAGCTAGACCCTAATCGACTATATTCCAGACCACTGCACCAATAACTCAATGCCCCCTAACCCAATGTCAACTAACGAATGCCCCTTAATCCATGCCCCTTAACTTTGTGTTTTAAATTCTGTGTTTTAAAATATTTAGACCGTTTTTAAATGGACAGATATATTTAAACATAAACTTAAATGAGTAAAAAGTACGCTCATCCTGTTAAAATCTTCAGCACTAAAAATATCCCTCTCTTCTTTTTGCTGAACGCAAACAACACCCAACATTTTTTTTCCTATTTTTATCGGCAATATCGCCAAACTCGCATTGCCTAGTAAAGATACAAGCTCATTACCTAATAAATAAGGCCCTTCACAAATCGCTTTCTTCGTTAGGTTCAAAGGGGAATTATTTTTAATGACTTGACCAATAACATTATCAACAGAGGTTATATTAGCGGTTAAATTTAAATTCTCGCTCTCTTGTCGGCTATTTACAGAAAAACGTGATTTAACGACAAACTTATCCTCCATTTGCATAAAGAAAGCGCCCCTTTGACAATCAAAAATGCGAACACATTCTTTCAAAGCCAAATGAAAGTAGTCATTTACATCCTTAGAAGACTGCGCTAATAGAGTTAGTTTTGATATAGTTTCCAACATAAGTTTATCTTTATTATGAGAAGCCTCTTTTTCTAGTTTTATTTTTTTTAATTTAAATTTCGCCTCAACAAAATCTTTACTGTGAGGTAATGCTTTAATATTATCGATAAGTTTCGAAGCGCCATATGATGAAAGCAACTCCTGAGATTTTTGACGCGTATCTTCAATTCTCACTTTAAGTTGTTTAACTGTTACCCCCATAATGGCTGAGATTGCATCAAGTAAATCATTAAATGATTCTTCATCACAGGGATCTGCAATGGAAGAGCTTAACTTATCGGCGTAATAGACTATTTTAACTTCATCTGTTCTTGTTTCTGGCTCATCGAGAGACTTTAATAATAAGTCACT
>JBMYWR010000155.1:0-7561 GCA_049607625.1 Colwellia sp. | reverse complement strand
TAAGATGCAATATTTACCTGTAATACTTAACTGTAAGACACACTTTTAATACTTACTGTTAATAAAGTAAGAAATAACTCAGAAACGTTTTAAGTCTGCAAACGTTGTTAACATACAAGGTCGCCTTTTGCCAAATAGTCATCATAACAAACAGAGCTTACAAGAAGAAATACACGAGACACTGGATATATATTTAGTGGGTGGTGCGGTGCGCGATCAACTGTTGAATAGACATGTTAAAGACAACGATTATCTTGTTGTGGGATCAACTGTTGAAGAAATGCTATCTCTTGGTTTTAGCCAAGTAGGTAAAGATTTCCCTGTGTTTTTACATCCGCAATCTAAAGAAGAATACGCACTAGCAAGAACAGAGAAAAAGCAAGGCCAAGGTTATACAGGCTTTAGTTGCTATGCAGCCCCAGACGTCACCATAGAAGAAGACTTACTTCGCCGAGATCTAACCATTAATGCAATGGCAACCGACAGAAATGGCAACATAATTGACCCGTATAAAGGTCAAAAAGATTTAAAAGATAAAAAACTTAGACACGTTAGCAGCGCATTTGTAGAAGACCCTTTAAGGGTTCTAAGAGTCGCTCGGTTTGCGGCAAGATATCATGGATATGGCTTTAGCGTAGCTGAAGAAACACTTACTTTGATGACACAAATTGCAGAATCTGGAGAATTAAATACGCTAACACCTGAGCGTATTTGGCAAGAAATGCAGCTTACGTTATCTGAAGGGGGTAATGATGGAGCTGACTCGTCTGTGTTTTTTGAAGTGTTACATCAATGTAAAGCTCTAAAAGCGCTATGGCCTGAGCTTCATGCTTTATGGGGGATACCAAATCCTGCCAAATGGCATCCAGAAATATGCAGTGGTATACACACCATGATGGTTTTACAACAAGCCGTAAAGCTAACCAATACATCTGAGTTTATTAATAACAATGCGGTAAAGGTGGCAATTCGTTTTTCAGCTTTATGTCATGATTTAGGTAAAGGCATTACACCAAAAAATTTACTTCCCAGTCATAAAGGTCATGAAACAACGGGCCTACCTTTAGTAGAATTAGCGTGCTTAAAGTTTAAAGTGCCAACTCAATGTAAACAATTAGCGCTGAAAGTTTGTGAATTTCATTTACATAGCCATAAAGCTTTTGAACTTAAAGCAAGTACCATTTTAAAAGTATTTGACCGACTTGATGTTTGGCGAAAACCAGAAGAGTTTCATTATTTTATGCTTGCTTGTAAAAGTGACTTTCTTGGCCGATTAGGTTTTGAAGAGAAAGCTTATCCGCAGGAAGATTATTTGAAAGAAGCTATGTTAGAAGCTCGAAAAGTACAAGCTAAAACATTTATTGAGCAAGGGATTAAAGGCGCTTACATCAAAGAGCATTTAACTCAGGCAAGATTAAATGCGATCAAACAAGTTAAAAACCAATTGAATCTAACAGGGAATTAATGCGCTTGCTATAAGTAGAGCTGCTTTTCAGTTAACACAAAAAAGGGATCTTATAAGATCCCTTTTTTGATTTTTATCTTAAGCTTAAACCTAGTTGTTAGCCGACTAAAGCAAGTAATACACCCGCAGCAACCGCCGAGCCAAGTACACCCGCAACATTTGGTCCCATAGCATGCATTAATAAGAAGTTATGAGGATTAGCTTCTAAACCAACCTTATTTGCTACCCTTGCTGCCATTGGTACAGCTGAAACACCTGCAGCTCCTATTAATGGGTTTACAGGCTCTTTAGCAAACTTGTTCATTATTTTAGCCATGATAACACCCGATGCTGTTCCAATAGAGAACGCAACGGCGCCTAAACCTAAAATACCTAAAGTTTGAACATTTAAGAACGCTTCTGCGCTTAACTTTGAACCAACACCTAAACCTAAGAAAATAGTGGTTATGTTAATAAGTTCGTTTTGAACTGTAGAGCTTAATCTATCTACAACACCAGACTCTTTCATTAAGTTACCTAAACAGAACATTCCAACTAAAGGTGTTGCTGCTGGTAGAAAGAATATAGCCATTAATAACACAGCGAGTGGGAAAACAATTTTCTCAACTTTAGTTACGTGACGAAGTTGAGCCATTTCCATTTTACGCTCTTTTTCCGTCGTTAAAGCCTTCATAATAGGCGGCTGAATAATTGGAACTAAAGCCATGTAAGAGTATGCAGCAACCGCAATCGCACCAAGTAATTCAGGAGCAAGTTTAGAGGCTAAGAAAATAGCCGTTGGCCCATCAGCACCACCAATAATAGCAATGGCAGAAGCATCTTTTAAAGTAAACTCCATACCTGGAATTGCGTTTAATGCAATAGCACCAAATAAAGTCGCAAAAATACCAAACTGCGCAGCAGCACCCAACAACAATGTTTTAGGGTTAGCTATTAGCGCCCCAAAATCTGTCATAGCGCCAACACCCAT
Organism: Colwellia sp.; assembly: GCA_049607625.1. Lineage (GTDB taxonomy): Bacteria > Pseudomonadota > Gammaproteobacteria > Enterobacterales > Alteromonadaceae > Colwellia. Next base: position 5,126 of record JBMYWR010000155.1, on the reverse strand, counting down.
GAAGATAATAAGTGGGAAAATACCCGTATCGATTCCTGCATAATAAATATAGTGTAGTAATCCACCTACTTCAGAAAACCCTGCAACAGGTATATTCGTTAAAATAGAGCCAAAACCCATTGGTAATAAAAGTAAAGGTTCAAAGTTTTTAGCTATAGCCAAGTAAAGTAACCCACACCCTACTAGCATCATAATAACCTGCCCTAGCTCAAAATTAGCTAAGGCGGTAGATAACCATAATTTATTCAACGATTCCATAATACTTCCTATGAAAAGCTAAGTAATGCATCACCAACAGCGACCGAATCGCCTTCTTTGGTATGTATTGTTGTAATAGTGCCAGCATTTACAGCGCGAACTTCTGTTTCCATTTTCATCGCTTCCATAATGATAACAACTTCACCCGCTTCAACAGTGTCACCTTCGTTAACCAATACTTTAAAAATATTACCGGCTAATGGGGCATTTAAAGTTTCATCAGCTGAAATCGAAGCAGACTGCTTCATCGCATCATCGCCAGCTGGATGTGTAATTGAATCGATAGAGCCACCTGGTGCAACCACAACATCGTAAACTTTACCATCAACACTTACCGCATAGTTTTCTGGTCCAGTAGCATCACTTTGTACAGCTGCTGGCTGAGGTTTAGCACTCGCTTTGGTAGGGATAGGCTCGAAAGCAGAAGGGTTCTTTCTGTTTTCAAGGAATTTTAAACCTATTTGAGGGAAAAGAGCGTAAGTTAATACGTCATCAATTGACTCTTCTGCCAACTCAATATTTTTCTCTTTGGCAATTGCTTGTAATTCAGCTGTTAACGTTTCAACTTCTGGCGTTAATACATCAGCTGGTCGACAAGTCATCACTTCTTTACCGTCTAGAACACGTTCTTGAAGTTCAACATCTACCGGCGCTGCCGTAGAGCCGTACTCACCTTTTAAAACACCCGCGGTTTCTTTAGTGATGGACTTATAACGCTCGCCTGTTAAAACGTTCAATACCGCTTGTGTGCCAACAATTTGTGACGTTGGTGTTACCAGAGGAATATACCCCAAATCTTTTCTAACTTTAGGAATTTCAGTTAACACTTCGTCAAACTTATCTGTTGCACCCTGCTCTTTTAACTGGTTTTCCATGTTAGTTAGCATGCCACCAGGAACTTGTGCTGTTAGAATTCTTGCATCAACACCTTTTAGGCTTCCTTCAAATTCAGCATATTTTTCGCGAACATCACGGAAATATGCTGCAACTTCTGCCATTTTTTCTACATTTAAGCCTGTAGTTCTTTCACTACCTTCAACAATGGCCGCAACCGTTTCTGTTGGTGAATGACCATAAGTCATACTTAATGAAGAAATTGAGGTATCGATAACATCTACACCACTATCAATCGCTTTCATTTGCGTTGCGATGCTTAAACCTGTTGTCGCGTGGCAGTGTAAGGCTATTGGCAACGCAACGGTTTCTTTTAATTTACTAATTAGCTCTTCTGCATCATAAGGCTTTAACAAACCAGACATATCCTTAATACATAAAGAATGTGCACCCATATCTTCAAGCTTTTTAGCCATTGTTAGCCAACCTTCAAGATTATGTACAGGGCTTTCTGTATAACTTAAAGTACCTTGAGCATGTGCACCTACTTTCACTGCAGCTTTAATCGATGTTTCTAAATTACGTACATCATTCATCGCGTCAAAAATTCTAAAAACATCAACACCGTTTACATGTGCACGCTCAACAAACTTTTCAACAACATCATCTGCATAATGACGATAACCTAAAATATTTTGGCCACGAAATAACATTTGCTGTTTGGTATTTGGCATCGCTTTTTTCAATGCTCGAATACGCTCCCATGGATCTTCACCAAGATAGCGTATACATGAATCAAACGTTGCACCACCCCAAGACTCTATTGACCAATATCCTACTTCATCTAATGTAGATGCGATGGGCAACATATCTTCTAAACGAAGGCGTGTTGCTAAAATTGACTGATGTCCATCTCTTAAGACAACCTCGGTAATTCCTAATGGCTTGCTCATGTCTATACCCTTATAAAATACGATTTATTTTGCTTGTTTATGTTTTTTTCGATATTGCGTTACTGCGCCACTGATGGCGGCAACGACAGAAGGTGATATCTCACCACTTGCTTTCTTATTTGTTTTATTCTGTGGGCTATTTCGCTTTTGTATTACAGGATCTGGGAAAATAACTGCTAACTTAGATAAAAACACATTAATAAATACTATTAATAAGCTTAAAAATACAAATACAAATACCATACCCGCAAACATTAATGTGCCTGCTTCAATAAATTCTTGTTGCATATTTCTATTCTCCAACGCTAATTCAAGTTTTTCTATAAATTAGAATAATCACTCCAATTCTTAAAAACAAACTTTTTTTTGCTATTTCAGAAAAATAATTTTCCGTCAACCCTTTTGTTTGTTTTATTTTACACTCAGTAAATTTTAAAATACACCGTGTATTGATGTACAACCTTGACTGTTGAATAACATAACCTTTTCACATAAAGCCTTATATAATAATGACGTAGACTAGTTTGTCTTTATTAATAGCGTAGTATAATTTCACCATATAGTTATTTATAAATTATGAATATTAATTCGAACAAGGTTTTTTATTTTAAATAATAATAAAATAAATAAATAAATATTTTTTTTCAAAAAGCGTTAATATGAGTCCTACAAACTTAATTTTTCCAAAGGAAACAAAATGTATTACCACTTTTACCAATCTCCAATGGGAAAAATTGCTTTAACTGCTAATGACAATGGCTTAACTTCGCTTACCTTTATAGAAGGAAAAAAGCCATTTACAATCCCGAAAGATCATACTCTAGATGAGAGTAAATTTACCGAAGTTTGCTTGCAGCTCGATGAGTACTTTAAGGGGGAAAGAAGCAAGTTTGACTTACCTTTAGTTTTTAATGGTACGCCTTTTCAAGTTAAAGTTTGGCAAGCCCTTTGCTCTATTCCTCAGAGCGAGACAAAAACTTATGCATGGCTAGCAAATAAAATAGACAACCCTAAAGCTGTTCGAGCAGTTGGTGCTGCAAATGGAGCAAATCCTATCGGACTAGTTGTTCCATGTCATAGAGTGATTGGAAAAGATGGTAAATTAACCGGTTATGCAGGAGGTTTAGCGCTAAAAGCTAAACTGTTAATGCATGAAAAAGCGCAATTTAAAGTTACTTAACTTATCAAATGTTAAAGAACAGAAATAAATTAATTCAAGAAAGAGAATAATGTGGAAATAATAGCTGTATTAGCATTAAGTGCCTTAGTTTGGTTACTTTGGCAACTTTGGCAAGCGAAAAGGTTTAACCGCTTTAAAGCTTATATAGAAAAAGAATTAAAGCCAAAAGTCATTGAAAGAATCATTGAAGAGTTAGATGAAACTCGAAGTGAGGTATTTCCAAATAATGAGGTACATCAAAAAGCAACTATCTTCTATTGGTGCCAATATAAAAGCCGCTTATTAGAGGCGGCTTTAAAGAGAGATATTATTACGCAAGATTGGTTAAAAGAAACCGGAAACTTACGTAATGCGCAACACCTGTTCTATATTGAAAAGCAATTTAGGTAAAGCGAGTTAACTTACTTAACTTTTATTTCAGTTGCTTGTTGGGCTTATGTTATAACCATTTACTTTTTAGCTATTTATTTTTTAGAGAACTGCAAATCCCAAACGCCATGTCCTAAACGTTGACCTCGGTTTTCAAATTTTGTTAAAGGTCTGTTATCTGGGCGTGGGACGTAGTCATTGTTAGGAGATAAGTTATCAAAACCTTCTGCACTCTGCATATCTTCCAACATACATTCAGCATAATTCTCCCAATCTGTTGCCATATGAAAAACACCACCAACTTTTAGTTTTTGTCGAATGGTTTCAACAAATTCAGGTTGAACAATTCTACGTTTGTGGTGCTTTTTCTTATGCCATGGATCAGGGAAGAATAACTGAACAGTGGTTAAGCTATTATCAGGGATACAATCAGCCAACACTTCAATAGCATCATGCTCAAACACTTTTAAATTAGTTACTTCAACTTCCTGAGCACTTGCTATACATGCGCCTACTCCTGGGCGATGTACTTCTACACCAATAAAGTTCAATTCAGGTGCTGCCTTAGCCATTTCAACTAAAGACTTGCCCATACCAAAGCCAATTTCAAGCACAACAGGGTTATCGTTAGAAAATTCCTTATTAAAGTCTAACAAGCCTTGCTCATGCGTTAAACCCATTGTATCCCAGTGCTCTTCAAGTGCTCGACCTTGAGCGTTAGTAAGTCTGCCCTCGCGTTTAACAAAACTGCGAACTTTGCGGATATATTTCCCTTCTTGCTCTGCTTGTTCTAGGGTTTTATGGGTTTTCTCTGTTTTATCTGTTTTATCTGTCATTTTGTATCTTTAATATTATCTGTAAGTTTTATCTCAATAGGATACACAGTGTAAATATCAGCTATAAACTGTTCTGTGACATTACCCTAGCAAGCAAAATTAAAAGCTTTTTAGACAAGGCAAGAGAATGATGGAGTAGTTACTCGTATTTCGAATTCACTTAACGCCGTATAAAATGCTTTAAAACTGGTAGAAATTATTCAGCCCACCAAACATCATATAACTCACTAACTGCAACAGAAGTTGCGCCATTATCTTTTAACCACTTTTCAACAGCGGCTCTGTGTTCATCTGTACATGAACCTAACTTTTGAGTGCAAATTAAGCCATGCCATAAAGTATCGCCTTCTCCACCAAAACCTAAACCATTGGTTTGAATAACTTCTGCAAAAAACTTATCAATGAAGCTATCTAACTCATCACTCGTAATATCATCTTTTAATTTCCAAGCCACGTCAAAGCCAAGTTCTTTAAATTCATCTACATGTAATTTTTTACGTAAACGGGCACTACGGTTTTTAGCAGTTGCTTTCATCTTATAGCCTTTATCTAGATTAATTTTAAGGTAGGCCAAAGCCTAATTATTTCGCGATTATACAGGCTTAGCATAGCCGATAAAATAAAAAAATCATGTAAAGTTCAACTAAACCTACTTCTGAGTTATTTTATTGTCTAAAGTAACTAAGCGAGTAACTA
>JBMYWR010000154.1:0-7586 GCA_049607625.1 Colwellia sp. | reverse complement strand
AGTAGTTGGGGATTTTAACAAGTAGAAATGATCACATATTAAATGAGATTGGTATAAGTACCTTGTTACTGACTCTTCAACTAAATAGCCCTAGTCACTCATCCGCTCTTATCTGTGTAATTTGCGGGCAAAAAGGCTAATGTTTAATCTCAGTGTTTGGCTCTAAGGTTCTGACCTAAAAGAATGTCTTAATTCGCGTAATTTATGTAATTTGATGAGATCGCTAGTCTTGGCTAGGCTCTTCAATAGCAAGCGGCCAACCACCTAAAGCTTGCCATTTATTCACAATAAAGCAAAAAAGCTCAGCTGTTTTTTCTGTATCGTAAAGGGCACTATGAGCTTCGCTGTTATTAAAGTCGATATTGGCAGCTTCGCAGGCTTTGGCGAGTACGGTTTGACCTAGCGCTAACCCCGCAAGTGTTGTCGTATCAAAACTAACAAAAGAGTGAAAAGGGCTACGTTTTATTTTACTACGCAGGGTCGCGGCATTTAAAAAACCTAAATCAAATGCAGCATTATGTGCCACAATAATTGCGCGCTGACATCCAGCTGCTTTCATTTTTTTTCTAACAAGCTTGAATGTTTCTTTTAACGCGACTTCTTCATCTACCGCACCACGTAATGGATTAGTTGGATCAATACCGGTAAATTCTAGAGCCGCTTTTTCTAAGTTTGCCCCTTCAAAAGGATTAACATTAAACTGAATGGTCTCATCAAGTGAAAAAAGACCTGTTTCTTCATCAAGTGTTAAAGTAGAGGCAGCAATTTCAAGTAGCGCATCTGTTTGGGCGTTAAATCCTGCCGTTTCTACATCAATAACCACAGGAAAATAACCTCTAAATCTTTGTGCAAAAGGACTTTTTGGCGATTCTTCTGTCTTTTTTGAGGTAGCTTGCGGTTGCTCAGTGTTCGAGTTCGAAACCTGAGTATCAGTTTGAGTGGCGTTTTTTGTCATTTGATTTTCTTTAATTCCTGCGCTATTTGCGGCTAATTATCGCAGAAAAAGGCCTTTAAAACGAGGAAAAAAATATCGTCTATACTTAACCTTAAATCGGCTTAACATATACGTCTCTTAAAGCTATTTTTGCTAGCTTCAGCGTTATCCATTTGCAATAGGTTAATAGCTAAGTTTAGGTTGAATTAAAGCCAATTTGAGAGCAAGTTAAAATAATACATCTAAAGTTAAATTACATGTTGCCGATAAAAGTCTTACTTGAATAACTAACTTTTGAATAGAATTATGAAAGTAAAAAGCTTATTTAAAAAACATTGTTTTGTTGCGCAGAAAGTATCACTTGTGAGCTTTATAGTTGCCTATGCCTTTTTCGTTTCAACTACGGTTGCAGGTACTTTGCAATATAGGGCTAACTTGAAAGACGCTATGTGGTCACTGTCACAAAATTCTCCTCTTCAGTGCACATTATCACATTATATTCCACGTTATGGTGTGGCAAATTTCTCATCGAAAGCAAATAAAAAGCTTAATATGTCTTTTGAACTCGACATGCTGCTTCTACCTGATAACTATTCTTTAGCGACTATACGCAGTGAGCCTCCTCAATGGCGCCCAGGTGAATCTGGAAGAAAGTTAGGTAATATGAAACTTTACAAACAATTCAATGCCGGTTTATCAAAAGAAATGGCTTGGACCATGCTTGGAGAGCTAGAGCAGGGGATGACCCCTACCTTTTATTATAATCATTGGTATAACGAGCAAAATAGTATCTCGGTAGGTATTTCTTCTGCTAAGTTTAAACGAGCTTATAGTGACTTTGTGTTCTGCGTAAGCAATTTGCTTAATTATAGTTTTGACGATATTGCTTTTACGGTACTTAATTATCAATCAGACAGTGATGAGTTAACCGCCGCTTCTAAAGCTCGTTTTGAGAAACTTAAAAGGTTTATCGCATTAGATCATGGCGTGGACGTAGTTTTGGTGGATGCTTATTCTGATAGTTATGGTGGAAGGAGTAAAAACTTAGCGTTATCAAAAAGTAGAGCAAATAAGATAAAAGATACTTTTGTTAAAAGCGGCATAGAAGCGACTATCATAGAAGCGAAAGGTCATGGAGAGAAAAAGCATATAGCCACAAACGCTAACACGTTAGGGCGAGGTGAAAATAGAAGAGTGGTTATTAAAATGGAAGATGCTTTTTAGTTTTTAATTAATATACTTAAGCCACACTTTTTGTTAATGATACTTTGCATCGTACTGTATTAAATACACTATATTAAATGCACACATATGAATGTTTAAAGATGACTTCTTGAAAATTAATGTATGAATAAATGTACGCTTATTACGCCTTATTTCAAAATAGTATCTAAAAATCGGATTAAAAACTTGAACAGGCGAGTAGATTAGCAGTAATCTACTCGCCTTATTTTTTATTCACGTTAATAGGGGAAACCAATGAAACGTTTCTTTAAAACATTGTTTATTGTTTCAATAGCAATGTCGCAAGCATTTTTCGTTCAGGCGAATGCAAGTAACTCTCTAAAGAAAGATGTTTATACTTACTCAAACTACGATGAGGTGATCACTACACACTTGTATCTAGATCTTGATGTAGACTTTGAAAATAAAGCATTATCAGGCTTTGCTGATTTATCATTGAAGTGGTTATCTTCAGATGTTAGCGATGTTATTCTTGATACCAGAGATTTAATTGTTCATAAGGTTATGGCTGAAAATAACCAAGGCAACTGGGTAAGTGTTAAACATACTTTAGCGCAAAGAGATGATGTTTTAGGAGCAAAACTAACGGTAAAAATGCCATTTAAAGCTTCTAAAGTACGTGTATATTATAATTCAACAGAAAAAGCATCTGGATTACAGTGGTTATCTCCAGAGCAAACAGCGGGTAAAGAGAAGCCGTTTTTATTCAGTCAAAATCAAGCTATTCATGCTCGTTCATGGATTCCTATCCAAGACACACCTAGTGTTCGTGTAACTTATACAGCGCGTATTACCACAGACAAAGACTTACTTGCGGTAATGAGTGCTAACAATGAGCCAGATACCGTGCGTGATGGAGATTATTTTTTCTCTATGCCACAAGCCGTACCTGCTTATTTAATTGCCATTGGTGTGGGTGATTTACACTTTAAAGCGATGAGTCATCAAACTGGTATCTACGCAGAGACAAATATTTTAGATGCCGCCGTTGCTGAATTTGATGATACCCAAGCGATGATCGATAAAGCAGAGCAAATGTATGGAAAATATCGTTGGGGTCGTTATGATTTATTAATCTTACCGCCTAGCTTTCCATTTGGTGGAATGGAAAACCCACGTTTATCTTTTATCACGCCAACGGTTATAGCAGGCGATAAAAGTCTGGTAAACCTTATTGCGCATGAGTTAGCGCATTCTTGGTCTGGTAACTTGGTGACTAACGAAAGCTGGAGAGATTTATGGCTAAACGAAGGCTTCACCAGTTATGTTGAAAACCGCATTATGGAAGAAGTTTTTGGTACGCAAAGAGCTGTAATGGAGCAAGCGTTAAGCGCACAAGGGCTAAACGATGAACTCAAAACACTTGATTCAGGTGACACTCAACTTTACATCGACCTTAAAGGAAGAGACCCCGATGACGCTTTTTCAGGTGTTCCTTACACCAAAGGCCAGCTGTTTTTAATGTTTTTAGAAGAAAAATTTGGTCGTGAACGTTTTGATGCTTTCGTACTTACATACTTTGACTCCCACGCATTTCAAAGTTTAGGTACACAGGAATTTGTTAAATACCTTAATAAGCATTTAATTCATAAATACCCTAACATTGTTTCTGATAGCGAAGTGAACGAGTGGATTTATCAATCTGGCCTTCCTAAAGAAGCGCCTCAACCAACGTCTGATGCTTTTAGTAAAATAGATATTCAAATACAAGCATTAGTAAAAGATGAGCTTAAACTTGAAGAGTTAAATACAAGTGAGTGGACTCTGCACGAATGGCTTCACTTTATCAATAATTTACCGCATCAGTTAAGTACTGAGCGTATGTTAGCATTAGACAATGCGTTTAATTTAACAACGAGTACTAATGCTGAAATTACACATGCATGGTATTTATTAGCCATTCGCACGGGTTACCGAGATGTTTACCCGGCAATGGCTAAATACCTTGAGTCAATTGGGCGTCGTAAATTAATTGTACCGCTTTATAAAGAGCTTGCTACCACAACAGAAGGTAAAGCTTGGGCAACGAAAGTGTACCAAAAAGCACGCCCTGGATATCATGGTTTAGCGCAAGGTACTGTTGATAGTATTTTGAAGTAAGCTTATTTTTGCTAGCCGATTTCATAAGCTAGTAAATAAGTGATAAATACAAAAACCGGTTTGTAAGTGATTATAAACCGGTTTCTTTCGTCTATGAATAGGTAAAAAGGGGATACTTATAACAAGAATTATCAGTCTTTTAAAATCATCGCAATATGCGGGATATCATCTTCTAAATACATCGGCGATACTTGCTCAAAGCCATGCTGTTCATAATAGCCTTTAAGATGTTCCTGTGCCGATATTTTCACTTTATCACCGGAAAAATTTTGTTGGCAAACCTCTAACCCTTTAATAATGAGTTCATGACCTAAACCTTGTCCTCTTGCCTTGTCGCTCGTCACAACACGGCCAATACTTACATACTCAGGGTAACTTTGCCCCTTAGCTAAAATTCGAGAGTAAGCAACTAAACACCCATTTTGATAACCTAAAAGATGAACAGTATCTTTGTGTCTATCAAGTGTGTCTTTTTCGCTATCTAAATCAGGGTAATAACAGGTTTGCTCAACGACAAAAACGTCGATACGTAGTTTTAGTAAGTCGTACAACTGGTTTAAGGCAAGTTCATCAAAATGTTTTACTTGCCATTGTGTTTCAATGCTAATGTTTTGCTCCTTTGTGCGTTAATAGCGGCCGACAATGTTAATACCTTAATTAAAAACTAAGTCGATAACAAAGGTGTGGCAGTTACTTATTGTGGCGCTTTTGTAGTACCGCCATCACTTCGCTTAACGCTATATTTTTGTCTGCTAATAATACCAGTGTATGGTAAAACAAATCAGCACATTCCCCAAGTAAATCTTCTTTGGTTTCAGCAACGGCGGCAAGTGCAACTTCAACACCTTCTTCACCAACTTTCTGAGCAATTTTGGTGGTGCCACGAGAAAATAAATGTGCTGTATAGCTGTCTTCTGGTTTCTCTAATTTTCGCTTCGAGATGACTTGTTCAAGCTCACTTAAAAAGTTTTGCTCGCTAAGTGTCTGCTCAACAAAGCAAGACTCTGTTCCTAAATGACAACTAGGACCGTCAGGGCTACAAGAAAGCAACAAGCTGTCTTTATCGCAGTCAGTCACAATTTGTTTAACATGTAAAAAATTTCCCGATGTTAAACCCTTTACCCACAACGCCTGCTTTGAACGACTGAAAAAAGTAGCTTTTTCAGTTTTTAGTGTTTCTGTCAGCGACTCTTGATTCATATAACCTTGCATTAATACTGCACCGGTCTTGTGGTGCTGAATAATAGCAGGAATTAAGTTATCCATTTTATCCCATGCCAACGACTCAATATTACTTTGATTTACTAACATGGTCTTACCTCGATATTAAGTGAGTTTAATTTGTTGTTAATGTCTTTTTTTAGTTCGCAAATATTAATGATTTCTTTATGAAATACACTTGCAGCAAGGGCGCCATCTACATCAGCTAGTTTAAATACATCGCTAAAGTGGCTCATTTCACCAGCGCCACCAGAAGCAATCAGAGGGACGTTGCAGGCTTTTCTTGCTTGAGCTAATTGCTCAATGTCATAACCTTGCCTAACACCGTCTTGGTTCATGCAATTTAAAACAATTTCACCTGCACCTAAGCGAACCACTTCTTTTATCCAGTCGAAGGTTGTCCAGTGTGTTTTTTGCGTTCGAGACTCATCGCCCGTGAATTGATAAACTTGATACTGGCCTGTTTCCTTATCAAAAAAACTGTCAATACCAACCACAACACATTGTTGGCCAAATTGCTCAGCTAAACGGGAAATTAAACTTGGATCTTTTAAAGCAGGCGAGTTAATGGATACCTTATCTGCGCCCATCATTAAAATTTGCTTAGCATCTTCCTCACTTTTAATACCCCCTGCAACACAAAAGGGAATATCAATGACTTTTGCAATGCGACTAACCCAGCTTTTATCAACCACTCTTTCATCGCTACTTGCTGTTATATCGTAAAAAACTAATTCGTCAGCACCTGATTCAGCATACTTTTGGGCTAAAGGTACAATATCGCCAATGATTTCATGATTTCTAAATTGTACGCCTTTAACAACCTTTCCATCTCGCACATCTAAACAGGGAATAATGCGTCTTGCTAACATAATGTCACCACATTTTTAAATTTTTTCATCTTATCTCTAATTATTTGTTATTTAATCTTTATATTTTATCTTGGTTTAGCACGTTTTTTTATCATGCTAAATTTGTTGTGGGGTTATGAACGATGCATTTTTTCAAACCGTTTTACATCCCAACCTATCATAACTTGATCACCAATTTTTAAAACCGGCAAAGAAGTCGCCCTTAAAGCGTCAAGCTCTTTTCGGCCTCTTTGCATTTTGGCATTGGTTAACCTGTAGGTAATGCCTTTCTCATCAAGATATCGTTGCGCACTTTTACAATGTGGGCACTTATCTGTTATATAAAGTACGATGCGTTTCATTTTGATAAACCTTTTAAGTTAAGATTCGAACTTCGAGCTATGAGCTACGAGTTATGGGCTATCAGATATGAGCTAAATGATCCCAGCTTCTCACTTTCGCTCATCACTTCTACACAGGCCAACAAGCAATAGCTTCTTCAAGGGTAAATTTCCCTTCAAGTAATGAACGACCTAAAATAACGCCATCAACACCTGTTGGTATCAGCGCTTTAATATCATCTAAACAACCTATGCCGCCTGAAGCTTGCCATTTTATACTCGGGTAGTTTTGACATAGTGACTTATACAGCGCTACGTTTGAACCACTTAATGTGCCATCTTTAGATATATCGGTACATAATACATGTTCAATGCCAGCCTCAATATAGGCATCGAGTAAGTCTTCTAAATTGACACCACTGTCTTTAATCCAGCCATGGGTAGGGAGTGTTTTATTACCCTGAGCATCAATTTTGATATCAAGGGCAAGTACAATTTTTTCCCCGCCATATTTTTTTAGCCATGAAAGCACTAGCGCTTGTTCTTTAATTGCAAGTGAGCCAATAACAACGCGCGTTGCTCCTAATGCTAATAATTCAACCACATCTTCTTCACAGCGAATGCCACCGCCAACTTGCGTAATGAGAGTAGGATGATTGAGCACCGTTTTAAGTGTTGTTAACTGGCGCTTCGCACTGTCTTTAGCACCATCTAAGTCAACAAAATGCATAATTTTAGCGCCTGCATTTGCATAGGCTTCTTGTCTATCTTGTACGGTATATTCGTAGTTTGTTTTTTTAGTGTAGTCACCTTGGAATAACCTAACCACTTCACCATTAATTAAATCAATTGCGGGGATCATCATACTGTTTTTACGCCTTTTAATTTTACGCC
>JBMYWR010000153.1:0-7616 GCA_049607625.1 Colwellia sp. | reverse complement strand
TTTACAGTTAGGAAATGACTATCGGTTATAACTTAACCCAAACATCATTAGTGCCTGGCATATTACCTTGAGTCCACCACTGTGCTTGGTATGTTTCACCATTAAAACTTACTTGATCACCGCCATTATAAATGCGACTTTCAGACCAACCAGCTGTTGAACCATCATCCTCAAAGTTCTCGCCCCAAGGACCGCCATCTGTAGGGACATTGTTTTGAGTCCACCATTTAGCTGTATAGGACTTACCATTGTAGGTTACTACTTCACCGCCTAGGTAAATCGTCTCTGGGTTCCATGAACCTGTCGGCTCAACTGTTACTTCTTCGTTGGTAACAGAAATCACAAACGAGGTAGACGAAGACGCTTGGCCATCAGAAACGCTAACAGATACGGTGTAGTTTGTATCTTGAGAAACATCACTAGCGGTTATGCTTACGTTACTTCCAGAGCCTGAAACTGTTAACCCTGCAGGTACTGACCATGTATACGTTAATGTGTCGTTTTCTGCATCAGTTGCAATAACCGTTACTGATGTAGATGACAACTCATCTATCGTAATATCAGCGTTCTCTGTAATAACAGGGGCTGTATTAACTGGGTCTACTGTTTGGTCTGTCACTGTAACACTAAAGCTTTGAGAAGCAGTTTCTTGTCCGTCAGATACGGTTACCGAAACAGTGTAGCTTGTATCAGCTGACACATCTGTTGCACTTATAGTAACAGCACTACCTGAGCCACTTAATGTTAAACCACTTGGCACACTCCAAGTAAAGGTAAGTTCGTCTGCGTCAGCATCGCTTGCTATAGCGTTTAGTGAAGTACTGGTTAGTTCTGCAATAACCACATCAGCAATCTCGTTTAAAACAGGTGCGTTATTCTCTTCAACCACCTCTTCGGCTACCACAGTCACTTTGATAGATCGTGTTGTCGTGCTTTGACCATCAGACACCGTAAGTATTAAAGTGTAATCCGTATCAACTGAGACATCTGTACCAACAATCGTTATATTTGATGTATTCGTGCTACTTGGCAAAAGTGCGCTATCAATAGCCCAGCTATAAGTTAAAGCATCACCGTCTGCATCTGAAGCCGAAGCGACAATTGACAAAGTCTCTCCTGCATCAACCGTGGCAGTTGTATCAAGTGTAACAGAAGGTTTAGTGTTGCTTACTTCACCTTCCCAGTTAGTAATACCTTCAACATTACCCACAGCTTTGTTCATCGCATTAAGAAGGTTTTCAGATGAATCTCCTCCATCACCGTCTATCTCCCAAGAGAAAATACCACCAAGACCTTGCTCTTGCAGGAATACTCCTTTTGATGCGATCGATTGAGGTGTATCTAAAGTAATCAAAGTACTCGTTACATCATCCCAAATGAAAGAAGCTTCGGCTTGGTTATCCCATACAAACTTGGCATTTTGATTAACTTCTAAGAACTTAAGCGCCCCTCTGTAATCCATGATACCGGCTTCCCATGCCCATGCGGCTTGATCTACTGCCGTAGCTTCACCACCTTCTGCAACTAACGGGTTATTCAATGAGTCGTTTACATGATTTCCTACAGCGCCAATAGGGCTACCATCAACCATTTCAACATCTGTCCAACCACGACCGTACATAGCTGCACCTACAACAAGTTTTTCTGCAGGTACACCTTGTTCTATTAACAAACGCGTTCCGTTGGCAATATTGTATTCAGGGCGGCCTGCTGGTGCATAATCTTCTGCAGTTTTATCTGTTTGCGTTGTTGGTCCAAACTCCCCTGTGCCCGCACATTTGTCCGCCTCTACATGTGCCCCACAATAAAGCCCTGTTTGATGACCTGTTTCGCTACCCCATGCGCCATAGAAGTCATATGACATCATAAAGATGTTATCCATGTATTGGGCAGCAGCTGCGTAATCAACGTCTTGAAGTTTATCCCAACCAACACCAATAGCTGAAGTTAACTCGTATTCACGCCCTGTTTCAGCTGATAACTCATCTAACATAGCACGCAACTCTTGCATTAATGCAATGTAAGCAGGTCCATCATTAATGGGGTCGCCTAGTGCAGTATTTGCACCGCCTCCACCAGGGAATTCCCAGTCGATATCAATACCGTCAAAAAACTTCCACGTTTTTAAAAACTCTTTTGATGAAGCAACAAAAACATCGCGTTTTGCTTTATCTGTAAAAGCAAAGAATGGGTCTGATAGTGTCCAACCACCAATAGAAGGTAATATTTTAAGGTGCGGGTTACCTTGTTTTAATGCCATTAAATGACCAAAGTTACCCATGCCAATTTCACCATAGCCGACGGCAGTTCCGTCAATTTTCATTGCCTTGGCAGTACCATTTTGACGCCACAATGCAGCGCCCATGTCATGAATAACTAATTCGTAGTCTTCACTTTCACTACAGTCTGCCTGTAATACACTCCAACCTTGCGCGTTACCATCTTTTAAAGATTTATTTTCGCCACACATTGGAATAAAGCCATAAATGATGTGTGTTAAGTTATTTGCTGGAATGTTTTCAACGAAGTATTTACGACCATAAATGCCCCATTCTACAAAATAGGTTCCTACAATTTGGTCTTGTGATTGAGCATAATTTACATTGGCTGAATCGACATAAGGCGTAAGCGGCTTTAGGTGAGAGCCGTCAGTATCTGAAATAACAGCCGTATCTGGGGCACTATCTGAACAGCCATCGTCATTACATAAACGAACAACAATTTCTTTTAAACCGCCAGAGTGAATTGGTACCGTGGTGCTTCCGCCTACACCATCACCTGAAGCTAATACTTCACCATCGATTAAAACTTGCCATGAAGTCGCAGCATCACCACTCCATGCAGGTGTCCAAGTAACAGGCAAATCGACAACATCAACTCGTGTAACAAGTGACTTATAAGCTCCTGACTCTCCTGTTACGGTGACAAATCCTTTGCCATTATAATTTGCATATTGTTCTGTTAACGATGCTTTGCCTGGAGCAGCAGCAATTGTAGCTGTGGAAATCAAAGCAGAGCTAATCGCACAAGCAGTAAAAAATCTATTCATTTTGACCTCGTTGTTTACCAGTAATTGGTATTATTATTTTTATTTATACGAAAACTTAAATAGCTTCACGTACGCTTAAACTAAGGTATTCATTCATGATTTTCATCCATGATGGCCATGGTGACTAAAAAACTAGCACGTCAATGACAACGCTGTCAAAGTATTTTTGACAGCGTTGTCATTGATTAGTGAATAATAGAGGATGAAAAACCTTATGCTTTTACAGCGATTTATGGTTACTGTAAAAAGTTGAAATTTGTTTTAAAGCGCGCCTAAAAGCTTTTAGTTATTTATAAAAACAGATACTAAGCACAGTTTAAAAAACATTCTTAATTAAACTTATGTTTTTACAAAAAATGCGGAGATATATGATGGGTGAAAAAGAATAAAATAAAGGATGTAGAATTCAGCATTGAAGATAAAATTAGGTTGTAAAACTAAATAGATAAATCAGCAAAAAAAATTAGCCATAAAAAAAGCAGGTGTAGGTTATTACACCTGCTTAATCGTTTTAACTGAATTAAATGCAAAGCTTATATTAAAGAAAAAGCTCACATTACAGCAACGATACTTCTATGCTCTACGCTTTTTAAAGGAATAGACGCCTGCGCTCAATAACGTTTTTAAAACAACACCTAATGCACTTAAGTTTGGTTTAGCTTCTTTTCCTTTCGCTAAACGCCACATTTGATGTTCATACCAAACAAGCCCGACCATGCCCATACTATCTAAGGCAGGTTTACCGGTTGTTGGTACTTCTAATGGCATCGCATGTTCATTATTAGCAATGAGTTTATTAGGAAACTCTGGGTCAACAGCCATGGTTCTCGCAATACCAATAAAATCGGTAGCACCTGACTGTAGGGCTTCATTCATAGCTGGGCCACTTCTAAAGCCTCCAGTAACAACCAATGGCGTTTTAACCAACTTACGTACCTTTTCCATATAATCCATGAAATAGGCTTCACGCTTTAACGTGCTTTCTTTAACTGTTGGCTTGTTTTCGCTTTTCTTGTCTTTACTGCCCATCATTGAAGGACTTTCATAAGTCCCCCCCGATATTTCAATAAGATCGATACCAGCATCACTTAAACTTTGGACTACTTGCATAGATTCTTCTTCAGTAAAGCCACCTTTCATAAAGTCGGCGCTATTAAGCTTAACCCCTATAGGGAACTCATCACCAACTTGTTCACGTATTGCTTTATAAACAGATAAAACAAATCGCATTCTATTTTCTAAGCTACCACCCCAATCATCTTCGCGTTGATTATGGCGAGAAGATAAAAACTGACTCACTAAATAGCCATGCGCACCATGAATTTGAACACCGGTAAAACCAGCGTCTTTCGCTAATTTGGCGCTATTGGCAAACTTTTCGATGATATCAAGTATTTCTTCTTCAATTAAGGCTTTAGGTAAATTAAACCCTTTTTCTAAACCTCGTCCAAGTGATACAGCAGAAGGCGCTACAGGCTGTTCACAAATATAACTTGGAATTTGCTTACCAGGATGGTTTAGCTGTGGCCAAATATGTGCTCCACTTTGTTTGCCAGCTTCAGCCCATTGCTTAAATGGTGTTAAATCACTTTGTTCATCTAAAACCACATTTTTTGGTTCGCCAAGTGCTGTTCTATCAACCATGATGTTACCCGTAATGGCTAAACCAATTCCGCCTTTTGCCCAACGTCCATACAAAGTACTTAAGCCCTTTTGCGGTTGATGGTTTTTAGTGCCTAATTGCTCGCTCATTGCTGATTTAAATAATCTATTTTTAATGACTTGACCATTGGCTAGGGTAAAGGAACTACTTAACGTAATTTCATCAGAACTTTTTTTCATAGGTACGTTACTTCTGTTATGGATAAAATGGGAATAAGTGCTGCCGAGAGCCCTTATAAATTAGTCGAATTGTAAACTATGATAACTTTTTGTGAGAGTTTAATCGAGTAAAAATCCTATAAAGCAATTGGATAATTTAATGTTAGAAAACCAAAAGTTAACAGCAAGTTGAAAAGGATATGTAAATTCTATATATTAAGTTCATCCTACTAATATAGTTAGCTATTTTCCTTTTATTTTCAATAGCATACTAACGATTTTCTAAACGATTAAAATCAAGTAATGCTGCGGAGTGAGGCTGGTTTACTTTATACCAAGTATGAAGTTCATCAGCAAATTGCCAAAATTGAGGATGAGTTCGACGAACACCAAATTTGTCTTTTAGTTGACTGTAATCTTGCTCCTTTGTGATACTGGTAAACATCTGTACAAATTCTTTTAACTGGTTTGTATCGACTTTAAAAAAGGCATTCGGATACGTGCCTACGATACCCCGCAATATAGCTAAATCATCTTCAAAAGGTAAGCGCCTATCCTCTTCAGAGAACAAATGAGCAACATTACTGTGCGCAGAGTTGTTTAACAAACTATAAACATGTTGCTTATCACCATCATTTACGAATATGTAGCTTACTTGACCAAGTAATGATACATGCTTGTTTGGAATCTGGCTTAATGCGGCTATTTGCTGCTCAATGTTTTGGTTTGCATGGTGATTATTTGATGATGAAAGGCTGTGCATGCTCACCTGTTCGTTATTGGTATATTGTGCGATTAATTGATAAAGCTCTTCTTGCGGGTTATCTGTTTGGTACTTAATCGCTGTTTCAGGTAACTGATAAAATTCATCAGAAAAAATATAGTCTTTTAAGTCGCTACTCGTATCTCTATACCAATGTTCATGAACAGACTTACGTTTCGCTTTAGGCAGGAAGCTAATAAAGTTACTCTCTGCTTCCATACGCAAAAAGTCCATATAAAGTCGCGTTTTCAATTGGTGACCAACATTACCATAAACATCAAATCCAGCGACTAATAAGTAATGTATTCGCTCTAATATTGGATAACTAATTAACCAAGCTGTTTTAGGTTTTGGCCCGACAAAGCCCTGTAATACTGAAGCACTATCAAAATGCCTAAATATCGTTAAAGTCGCATTAGGATTACCATCACCAGACCAAATTAAATCAAGTTCAAGCTCTCCTGTTAGATCAAGTTTTTCAACATATTCTAATTTATTTTTTACATATTCTTGCTGACGGTTAGCATATTGTTGCCAGTACAATAACGACATGGCTTTATCACTTGTACCGGCTGGTAATTGCAGGAGCTCAGTATTTTTATCAATAAACTCTTTACTTGGGTATTTATCAAAATAATCAGGGCTTAAGAAAAACACCCAAAAATTATCTTCAATCACATTCAGCGCTATTTGCCCTCGACATACAGGACCTTTGATGAAGTTCATGATAGAAAACTGTGCTTGGTCTAATAAAAACTGATAACGGGCTTTATCAGGGATTGCTCTAAACGTTTTAAATGGGTTGGAAGCATTAGCTATTTTATAATCAGGTAAGGTCTCTACGCTATAGTTAGGTTTATAAAAGAGCTCGGTGATACGCGATAATTTAGCTTCGCCAAAAGGATAAGGCATATGACGCTTTGCTGTAATTGACTCATTGTTTTTTATAAGGCGGTAAAAGACTTCAGGTTTACCCACCGTAGCCTTCATTCTTTTACCCGAAAAAGGAGAATCGAACGGGCGCCGGGTGTTAATTAAAGCGACTTTTGTTCCAATAGGAGTAGAAGAACGAACTAATCTGTAATAGCTAGATTGTTTTTCATCAAAGTATAAGTTTGCGAGATATAAATGTTCAAAAAGGTAGCGAGCAATTAACTGCTCCTTGGCTGATTTCCCGTTGAGTAATAGCTCCCAGCGGTCAATCATTTTTTGCTCTTGTTCGCTTGGAACCTCTGGCTCAGGCATAACCGCACCATTAGCTAACCATTGGGTTAATTGACCATGCTCTTTATCTGAAAGACCAGGTAAACCATAAGGCATACCTGCTAAAGGATACTTATCTTTATAACTTTCAAATTCTTCAATGGTTGGGCATTGTTGCTCCCGACCTAATGAAACATCGAAACTACTATCTAGTAGAGCGTCATTAGGAAGTGGGTGTTGCTTCTTCAGGTGCAGCATTTGGTAAAACAAGCTAGCTTGCGTATTCGCTTGTTCAGTTTGTTGTCGCTCATTAAGCACCGGAAAAAAACCTTCATTGCGTAACGGTTGTAAATTTTCACTATTAAGCTCTGATAAGTTACTTAAATCTTCAGTTATTTTTGCAGTAAGTAAACGCTCTCCGTTATATACAGGGGTTTTATTTGCACCTCGTTCAATTCCTGCACGACTTTCCATTTTAAGCTGACAAGGGGCATCATAACAGCCATGACAAACCACACAACGGTTTTCAATGATAGGTTTTATATCCTGATGGAAATATTCTTTTTGAACAGTGTTAGCTTGAGGTTGTGCTAACCTATTTTCAACATCACTCTTGCCATATCGCTTATCAAACTCCATCACGCCTATCGTGGCACAACCAGAGAATATTAGGAAAAAAACTAGCCAACTCAACTTATGCATGAAAAACCTTTTTACAAACCAACAATAAAGAATTTTACTAAGTTTAGGTATATTAATGTCTTCTGTAAAGTTTCAACT
>JBMYWR010000152.1:0-7617 GCA_049607625.1 Colwellia sp. | reverse complement strand
AACTATTTGGTGATGTGATCAAAACCAAGCTAATTGGTGGAGAAGAAGACGGTAACAGCTTACCTCGCATTCCACCAATGAGACTGGGTACTACCTTTGCTTATCAAGGCAATAGCTTTGATACAGATATAAGCGTAAGCCATTTCTTTGAACAAGATGATATTGCTGAGTTTGAGACAACTACACCGGGTTATACCATTGTAGACTTCACCTTTAATTACTTTGTTAACGCTGGTGTTTTCAATACACCTGGATTAACAGATACTGACCTTGTTGTATTTCTGAAAGGTGAAAACTTAACAGATGAGTACGGTATGGTTCATTCATCTTTTCTTAAAGAAACGGCGCCTTTAATGGGGAGAAGCTTCAGTTTTGGTATTAGAGGTTCTTTCTAATACTACTTGCTTTATCGCTAACAAGTACTTTTAGCGCATACAAAGAAGAGTGACCAGTAGTTATTGGCTCACTCTTTTTTTTATCTGAGATAATTATTAATAGAGGATTATAATGAAAGCTATTGTAAAAAATGAACATCACTCACTCTTACTTGAGCAATACTTGCCTTTAATTAAAAAGTTAACTCGCAGTAGTAAGCTTAATGCAAAGCAATCGTGTGTGCTCGATCTTGCTTGTGGAACTGGTCGTAATGGGCGTTATTTACTAGATCAGGGAGTTGATGTTTGTTTTGCAGATATTAACTCAAATGTGCTTAAAGAAATTGAAGAAAGTATTGGCTTACAAAGTAAAGGTTCAGATACTACAAAGAAAACAAAACAAGGAAGTAGCACTTTTTGGCAGGTAGATTTTGAGGAAGAGGGTAGCTTACCTTTACAAGGGAAGCGTTTTGCAGGAATTATCGTTTTTAGATATCTTCATCGAGCTCTGTTTGAACAAATAAAGAAAGCGATTATACCAGGCGGTTTTATTATATATGAAACCTTTACAGTAGATAATCGTGAATTTGGCCGGCCGAATAATCCTAACTTTTTATTGGAAAAAGGGGAGTTAACAGACATTTTTTCAGGATGGAAAGTCGAATATGATTTTGAAGGAGTGGTAGGTCAAAGTGATCCGAAAACGAAACAGGCCATTGCTCAAATTATTGCGACTAAAGTGCAATAGCCTCGTACTAAAAGCCACTCAAGCTTTACAGTATAAAATATAACAAAGCAGTGAATATGATAGGTTTACTAATTACCGACTACCTAATTACCTATTTTTTAAGACGTATCCCATCTTTTTCAATAGTTAGTTTACCGTTTTTCATTAAATTACCAATGGTTGCTTTAAATGTTTTTTTGCTTACACCTAAAGCACGTTGAATTAGTTCAGGAGCGCTTTTGTCGTGCAATGGGCTATAGCCATCATTTTGTTCTAAATGAGCAATGAGCTTACTAGCAAAATCATTCACTTTATTTTTAGAACCACGGCTTAAAATAAGATCTAGTCTGCCATCTTCTCTTACTTGCTTAATATAGCCTTCAATTTTCTTACCGATGCGAAGCGGTTGGAATATTTCATTGTCATATAACAAGCCCCAATGAAGATCGTTAACAATCGCTTTGAAACCTAGATCTGTTTTGCCACCAATAATAAGTTTAACTTTTTCACCTTGTTGATATTCAGCAGGCCAAATATCGATAAATTTATCTAACTTACTTGATGCAACAATACGTTCTGTTATTTGATCTAAAAACACCCTTACTAAGTAATATTTACCTACTTCCATCTCACTATGTTGTTGATTGTAAGGAACAAGTAAGTCTTTGGGTAAACCCCAGTCTAAAAAGGCACCCATTTTATTAACTTGTATGACTTTTAGAGACACAAATTCACCAACTTGTGCAAGCGGAGTCTGTGTTGTAGCAACGAGTCTGTCAGCAGAGTCTTTATATAAAAAGACTTTAACATTGGAGCCTTTTACACAATCTTTACTAACATAACGGTTTGGAAGTAATACTTCACCTAAATCGCCGGCATCAAGATATGCCCCAGCATCTTTTATAGCGACTACATTAAGGTTATTAAATTGTCCGATGCTAGCATGCTCAGTTGTCATAAGTGTTTCCATAGGGGCTATGTTTATAAGGAGTTGGTATATGTAGCGTGTAACATAAGTGTAGACTAATTTACGCTGACTTATTACTCGGGCGCTATGATAACTGATCTTCATGATTAGGCACTAATGTTTTGTATATTTGTTTTGTTTATTTGTTCATATCATTAATTTATTAATGACAATATTACTCAGTGGTGTTTTTGACTTGTCAACTGTGAAAAAATACAAAAATTAGTCAAAATACTTAAATGTAAAATAAGTGTAAGATTAAATAGAATATTTTCTCGACATAGTCAGAATGGATTTTTTATATTAACATTATGTTTTTATTGTTGTTTTTTGGTTTTTAGTGATTTTTGTACTTCATTTAAACAAATAGGAATGGAACTTGTTACAGACAGTTACATCTTTGTGATCATTTGTATTTAAGAATGCGTTACAATTACACCCATAAGGCTTAAAGGCCTAATTTTAATAAATAAGTATGTTTAAAAAGCAAAGGATAAATAAAGTGACTAATAAAAAACGAATCATTTTGCCAATAATTATGGTGGCATTAGGCATTTTAGCTTTCGTTGGTTTCTCTAGTATGAAGAAACCACCTGAAGAGAAACCAAAAGTTGATAATACGCCTATCGTTTCAGTAGAAAGTATTATCGTTTCACCTATGTCAATGGAAGTTTCTTCTCATGGCATCATCAAACCTAAATATGAAACGACCTTAGTAGCACAAGTTACAGGCGAAATAACGGAATTAAGCCCTGTTTTTGAAAGAGGTGGTTTTGTTGAAAAGGGTCAGCTATTAGCGAAAATCGATCCTAACGATTACCAGGCGGCTCTCATCGAAGCTCAGGCATCTATGGCGACAGCAAGAGCTGCATTAGAGCAGGAAGTTGCGCACGGTAAGGTTGCCAAAAAAGAGTGGGATAAAATTACAGATACCTCACCTACAGAACTTAGCTTGAGAAAGCCTCAGTTAGCAAAAGAGTTGGCACGCGTTAAATCAGCACAAGCAGCTGTTCTTAGAGCTGAACGTAATTTACAACGTACTGAAATTAGAAGTCCATATGATGCCATGATTGAAAGTCGTGATATCGGCTTAGGTGCCTTTGTAAGTAAAGGACAACAAGTAGGTAAATTGTTTGGTACCGCTATTGCTGAAGTACGCTTACCTGTTGCCGACAATCAACTGCAATATTTAGTAGAGCAAGGTCGAGATGCACAAGTTAAGCTAATGGGTAGTTTTTCGGGGCAAGAAGTCGAGTGGCAAGCAAAAATAATTCGCAACGAAGGTGTGGTTGATAATAAAAGTCGTATGGGCTATTTAGTTGCACAAATTAAAGACCCTTATAACCTTGGCTCGAAAAAAACACATCAAGGTCCACTTCGTTTTGGTTCTTATGTTAAAGCTAAAGTTATTGGTTTAAATGTTGAAAGTGCAGCTATCATTCCAAGGCATTTAGTTGTTGAAGGTAAAGTCGCTATTTTAGATGCAGATTTAAAGCTTCATTATGCTAAAATAGATGTTATTCGTCAGCAAGGGCCTAATGTCATTGTAGCTAATGGTTTAGCTCATGGTGACCAGCTTATAGTGTCTGCTTTAGATTACCCAGTAGATGGCATGCAATTAGCGCTGTTATCTGTGGAAGATGAAGTAGAAGAAGGTGATGAAGCAGAAGAAATTAAAACACAAATTGCTAGCAACGACGGCGAAGGGGAATAAGCATGACTTCACCAACGACGAACGATGAGCAAAAAAATCATCCTCAACAAAATAAACCCATTGGTAAAGAAGTTGATAAAACAATTGATACTAATAAAGGGATTATTGCTTGGTTTGCTCGTAATACGATAGCAGCTAACTTATTAATGGTGTTTATTTTATTAGGTGGTGGTTTAACCGCGCTTACTATTAATAAGCAAATGTTCCCACAGCTAGAATTTAACTGGATTAGCTTCTCTGCCCCATACCCAGGTGCAGCACCGCAGGAAGTTGAAGAAGGTATAACCATCAAAATAGAAGAAGCACTTAAGTCTGTTCAAGGGCTTAAACGTGTTATTACCTATTCAAACCGTGGCTATTCAAATGGTTGGTTTGAAGTTGAGCTTGACTACGATCCCCAAGTGGTTTTAGAGGAGGTTAAATCGGCTATCGACTCTATCCCAAGTTTTCCAGATGGTATGGAACGAATTAAGGTAGAGCGAGAAAAATTTCGACAAGAAGTCATGTATATCAGTCTTCATGGCGATTTAACCAATACAGACCTAAAAGAGCTTGGAAGAAAAATCCATCACGAAATACAGCAATTACCTGGTATTAGCATTTCTGAATTATACAGTGGTTTACCATACGAGATTTCGGTGGAAGTCAGTAAAGATAAATTACGGGAGTACAATTTAAGCTTTAGAGATGTGGCCAATGCGGTAAGAAGCTTTTCACGTAATATGTCAGCAGGGCAAATACGCTCGGCAAATGGTTATATTAATTTACGTGTTGAAAACCAAGCTTACCGTGGTTTTGAGTTCGAATTAATACCAGTTTTAACGCTTGAAGATGGAACTAAAGTTTTATTGGGTGACGTTGCAACGATTAACGATGGCTTTCAAGAAGGTTTGCAGTACTCAAAATTTAATGGCAAAAATTCAATCACACTATTTATTGGTGCTTCTCAAAACCAAAGCATTACTAGTGTTGCAGATACAATTAACCGTTATGTAGACCAAAAAGCTCAATCGTTACCTCAAGGAGTTGAGTTAGAAACATGGGTAGACATGACTTACTACCTAAATGGCCGACTAAACATGATGCTGGACAACATGAAAAGTGGTGCTGTTTTAGTCTTCTTAATGCTCGCTTTATTTTTAAGAGTTCGCTTAGCTTTCTGGGTAATGATGGGACTGCCAGTTTGTTTTCTTGGTACTTTATTAATAATGCCAATGGAATTTTTAAATATAACTATTAATGTTATTAGTTTGTTTGCTTTCATTTTAGTGTTGGGTATTGTTGTTGATGACGCCATTGTAATGGGCGAAAGTGCTCATGACGAAATAGAAGAGCATGGACACTCAACAGATAATGTTATTCGTGGTATTAAACGTGTAGCAATGCCGGCAACATTTGGTGTGTTAACAACAATTGCAGTATTTATACCTTTCATGTTTGGTGAAGGACCATCCTCAGCATTTGGTAAAGCAATTGGTGGTGTTGTTATTTTCTGTTTAATTTTCTCTTTAATTGAATCAAAGCTTATATTGCCGGCTCATTTAGTTAAAATGAAAATGACAAAGTTTAATCCTAAAAATCCGCTCGATAGATTACGTTTATGGATTGACACAAGCCTTAAATCTTTCATTGAAAATAAATACCGTCCTGCCTTAAAGGTTTGCCTTGAATATCGCTATGCAGTGGTAATGTTCTTCGTAGCCTTAATGATGCTAACAGCAGGATTATTTAGTGGCGGTATGGTTCGCTATGTTGGTCAACCTAAAATACCACATGATTTTCCACGTGTTTCTGTTGAAATGAACATTGATGCATCAGAAAAAGCGACTTTAAATACTTTACTCAATATTGAGTCGATTATAAAAGATATAGATGAAGATATTGTAAGTGAATATGGCACATCGATGATTGCTGATATGCAAACTGATTTGCGTAGTCGAACGCGTGGTCAAATCATGGTGAAATTGGTTATTCCTGAGGAGCGAGCAATTAACACTTTTGAGCTTGCTGAAATGTGGCGTAAAGCAATACCTACCTATCCCGGTGTTAAAAGCTTAAATATAAGTGATAACTTCTTTGGCGGAGGTCGAGATGATGGCGACATCGCTTTTAGGCTTGAAAGTATTAATGATGAGCAACTCATGCTTGCATCACAGGATCTAAAAGCAAAACTCAACCAGCTCAAAGGGGTTGGTGATGTAACTGACTCGCGTCAAACGAGTGCTAAAGAGGTACAGTTCACCTTAAAACCTTTAGCTTACAGTATGGGCTTAACATTAGCTGAAATCGCTTCACAAGTGAGCTACAGTTTCTATGGATTAGAAGCGCAACGTATATTACGTGACAGTGAAGAAGTTAAAGTAATGGTTCGCTATCCCTTAGAGCAACGAAGTAGTGTCGGCCATGTAGATGATGTATTGATTCAAGCACCAAATGGGGCAGAGCTTCCACTATCTGAACTTGCAGATATTATATTAACAGATGGTGTAACGCGTATTCGACGCGAAAATGGCAATCGTACTATTAATGTATGGGCGAGTGTCGATGCTGAACAAGTAGAACCGTTCAAAGTTGCTCAAGATATTCGTGATAACTATATGCCTCAGTTATTGAAAAAGTACCCATTAGTGAAGAGTGAAGTTTCTGGTCGCATTCAGGAAGAGATGGATGGTGCTATGGAGCAGTTTAGAGACTTTATGATTTCGTTATTAGTTATCTTTTCATTGCTAGCGATTCCATTGAGATCTTATTCTCAAGCTGTAATGATCATGGTAGTTATCCCATTTGGTATTATTGGTGCTGTTTTTGGGCATTTAATCTTAGGGATGAATTTAAGTGTTCTTTCTGTTTTCGGTATCCTTGCCGCTGCAGGTGTTGTTGTTAATGACTCACTGGTAATGGTAGATTATGTCAATAAGACCAGAAAACGTGGCGTAGCGCTTAAAGATGCTGTTGTTCATGCAGGGACAAAACGCTTTAGAGCGATAATGCTAACTTCGATTACAACCTTTATTGGCTTAGTTCCTATTATTTTCTTCGAAACAAGTGCCCAAGCTCAAATTGTAATCCCAATGGCAGTATCGTTATCGTTTGGTGTGTTATTTGCCACCATTGTGACGTTAGTTTTCATTCCAAGCTTGTATCTTGTGATTGAAGATATTAAAAATAAATTTAGAAAAAACTCTAAAGTTGTTGAAGGCGATGCTAGCCTTGAATCAAATATGAATATAAAAGCATAATTTACCTTTAAAACTTTAATTTATATTTGCTCTTAAAATCCCCTGATAAAGTATCTACTTTAGCAGGGGATTTTTTTTGTCTTTAACCAGAAACTTTCGATTATCATTTTACCTGCTAATATATATCTAAAGGAATTTATACCTGTTCAGTTAAGATTGTTTTCTGATTGTGAAAACGATTATGAAAACGTAAAACAGCTGTAATTTGCACTCGACAAAGCAGTGTACTCATTGGCAATAAGTGTTTTGAACGTGTGATACTTTCAAGAAGTGAAAGCGTTCAATAACTTAAATTGAAACTTAAATGAGTAGGTATTAGCTAGATATTAAAGAGCTACCTCTAAAATAGGCGGTAACAGATCTCTATTTTTTCTAGTCGAGCCGTACATATGTGTGCTAGAATGTGCGCCAGAAATTTAACTTAGAGTAAGTAGGTTTGCATCAATGATGCTTTCTTTACTTAATTACGCTAAAAGCTAATAGTAAATATAACCAATAAAGTATGCTTTTTTGTGCTTAACTGGTTGTTTTATTATTACTTTTATACTCCCATCAAAAGTAGTGCAAGTGTTTATGATTACAATAAAAAAAGGCTT
>JBMYWR010000151.1:0-7699 GCA_049607625.1 Colwellia sp. | reverse complement strand
TTTTTAGTTTAAAGTTTCTTACTCGTTACCCTAAACAGCTCTTTCACTCATTGGGTCTTTGTCTAATCCGTATAATCTGCGGGCAAAACGGGCTTTTCACTTGACCTTTAAGAACCAAACATTCACGGCTAAACCTCGTTCCTACAAAAATGATTAACCATGTGGTTTTAAAATCACTTTTCCATCGCTTTTATTTACTGCATAGTGATCTAGTGCGTCGGGAAAATCGACAAAATTTACACTGGCGTAAATGTCGGTATGAAATACCCCTTCTGCAAATAATTTTTGCACTTTTCGGCTTAACGCAAGTATTTGTAAAGGATTGCATCCAGAAATATACCTAGCTAACCAAAAACCTTCTACCTTAGCATTTCTAAATATTGCATCAGAAACACTGAAAAGGCCGCCGATAGGGTCGTGCGTATCGGTTAAACGGCCATATACAATCGCAGTAGAATTATTAGGCATAGCCTTAAGTATTTGCGGGGTATCAATATCTGCCACCGCGTCAAGCAGCACTGATGCTTTTAAGCTATGGCAAACCGTTTTCAAATCTTCATTATAATGTTGGTCAGTATTAAGCAATACCGCATCAGCGCCAAGTGCATTTAAAGGAGCAACATTTGCTTCACTTCGTACTGTAGCAATTGTCTTAAGCTTTTTCGTTTTAGCATAGCGAATAATGCCCTTGCCGACTTGGCTAGCTGCGGCATTAATGACAATAGCTTTTGCACCAAGCTCTAATGCTCTGTCGACCATACAAACCGAAGTACACGGATTGACAATAATGGTTGCAGCTTGTTCATCACTTAATTCTTTCCTTACCGGTAAACAAAAGTTAGCTTTAGTAATGGCATACTCAGCCCACACGCCATCTATACCTGGTTGAGCAGATACCGCAACGCGCTTACCTACTAACCACTTACCATATAACCCCGCATTGGCTTTAACCACGATACCGCAACCTTCAAAACCAACATAAGCACCATCGTTTGGTGGAATGCCGTATTTGCCAAGTAAATAAACTAAATCTGACGGGTTAACTGGTGCCGCAAGCATTTTAACGAGCACTTGCCCTTTGCTTAGCTCAGGGATTGCTTTGCTGTTTAGCTTGATACGTGCTGAAGATGGCGCATCTTTATCATCGAATAATTTTAAAGCGTAACCTTTATTGTCTGTGGGGAGAGAAAGTGTTTCACTTGTCATGAGAAGTCCTTTAATACATATTTTGCTAGCTTGTCTTAGAGTTTAGCGTTTAGCGTTTAGCGACAACAATATACCGTTTTAACGTATTTAACTGCTGCATAAAGTTTATGACTAACTCCCCATAACACCCCAAATCACGGCAACAAGCCCTGTAATACCAATCATGGTGACGTAAAACGTGCCAATAATGAAAAATTTAAAGGATGTAAAGAACATCCCTTGTTTATAAACTCGTCTTTGCATAATAAACAAGTAAATAGGAATCCAAATAAATAACGCTCCCGAAAGAAAAGCAAAAAGGCCTGAAATAAAAGGAAATGTTAATAGTAATTTATCTTCAAGCACACTAAATAGCTCTGATAAAAACAAGGCCAAAAAGATAAAGCAATGACTATGCAAAGCAACAGTTAAATGCTCTAAATACAAACGTTTAGAAAATGCAAACATCACTTTAAGTAATAAAGCAAACAGTGGCAAAAGAACAAACATAAGTTGAGGAAGTAACTCACCTGTAACCTGTTCAATTAAAGGGCCAGGGTCTGAACTAAATGTCTTAGCTATCTTCTTAATTAACTCTTGTAAAAATGCTTCTGCTTTAGCGTTATCTTCTTCTGATAATAAATCTAAATGAAATTTATTTTCTTTTTCAAGATCTGCTTTAATTTTTGATTGGTCATCTGAATCGATACCTTCAACTGTAAGCGTTCTCCCCTCTATTATCTTTAATCGACTTGATATTAAATCATCAAGGCGCTTTTGTTTATCAGGAGGTAATACCGATTGAAACTGCTCAAGCTCTAACGTAACAATTTCTTTTGTAAGCTTTAATAAGTTTTTATCAGCACCCTCTTCATCATCTTGTTTGATATCTTCTATATAGCTTTTAAATCTTGTGATATCTGCGTTTATAGCTGAGATTCTTTCCTGGGTTTCTATTGTTGGTGTAAGTTCTTTTTGTAGCCCTTGTTGCTCATCTTTAAGTAGGTCTATTTGTTTTTTAACTTGAGTAGCAAGTTCGATTTTACTGCTTATACCACTAACTTCTTGATTATCGGCGACAACAAAAAACTTCAAGGTGATAAAGAAAACAATACTGATGAATAGGTAAAGCCTAATGGGTGGCACGTAATGTACTCTTCTACCAGCAAAATATTCATTAGTTAAAAAACCTGGTTTAAGCATTAATGGCCAAAGTGTTCGCATCGCTCGAGAGTCAAAACTAAGAATATCATCGAGTACATGCATAATAACCACCCAAAAATATTTCAACTTTGAATCTGCTTCCTGACCACATTGCGCACAAAAAGGCCCTGTTAAAGGTAACTTACAGTTTTCACAAAAGGCGGTATCATTTAAGTTTAAATCTGTTTCAAGCTCGCTTTCTACAGCGCCATGATTTTCAGTTTTTGTTGGTGTATCTTTGTCTGATGATTGGGTTAAGTCAGTTGTTGTCATAATTATTTTTTTAACTGGTGAGTAACTTATTAAGAGTAACACGGTGTGATTAAAAAATAACATGAATGCATGCGTAATAAAAATAAATATTAATACAAATTAGGTGGCGCTATATTTAAATTCTGTTAAATTAAAGGTAGCTGAAACAATAACACGTTAAATCTGTTTATTATTGCCCACAATATCGACAGAGTCATAATCGTTATTATGCGTAACATTTAATGTGGGAAATAATTAAAAACAACAATGGGAGAAAAATAATGGCGTTTGAAGTTAAATTCGAATTAACAGAATCAGATTTGGATTATTTTCGTGATGTAATGCGCAAAGCTCAAGCAAGTGCAAAAAAACTAAGCGATGAAGAAATTTTAAAAAATGCAAAAAATGTTAGTGAAAACATTAAAGAAAGTGTACCTGAGTTTGTTCAGGAACGTATTCAAAAGCTACAAACTTTCGTCGCTATGATCGAAGACGATGAATGGCATATGCCAAATGAAGAGCGTGTTGAAGTATTAAGCGCTTTAGCTTACTTCAGCGATCCTGAAGATTTAGTGCCGGATCATATCCCACTTCTTGGCTTTATTGATGACGCTATTATGATTGAGCTTGTTGCTGAAGAGTTTAAAGATGACTTTGAAGCGTTTGAAGAGTTTTGCGCTTATCGTACTCGTGAAGAAGGACGTAGTGGCGATAATACGATTACACGTGATGAATGGCTTGAAGCGAAAAGACATGAATTACATAGCCGTATGAAGAGTCGTCGCTCTTCAAGAAGACGCGGTGGTTCATCGTTCCGTTCATTCTTCTAAGAAATAAGCATTATTTATCAAGGGTGGTGAGGTTATAACCTCACCACCCTTTTTTGTTTCTAACCTAAACAAAAAAGATCGTGGCTGAAGCACACTCCTACAGGTTTAATAAACACCTGTGCTTTAGGCACTTGGTTAATATGTACTGGGACTAATCACTTTTGGTTTTTCACTTGCCCTTACCACAAAGGGCTAGTTTCTCATCCGCTCTTATCTGCACGTCACAGGGATGTGACTTATTAGAGAATGCAGGACGCACATTCTCCTGTCATCTGCGGGCAAAACGATCTAGTGTCTAATCCCAGTTTTAGTGGCTAATCCCCGTTTAAGATTTATACCTTCAAAGCCTTTTCACCACGAGCAATCCCAACACACCCAGAACGAACGGCTTCAACAATTTCAGTTTCGTGTTGCATCGTTTCAATGAAGGCATTCAGTTTTTCAGACTCTCCGGTAAGTTGCACGGTGTAAACTTGTTTACCAACATCGACAATAGCGCCTCTAAAAATATCAGTAATTCTTGTTACTTCTGTTCTTAGTTTATTGTTATTCGCTAATACTTTTAACAATAAAAGTTCACGTTCAACATGCTGTCTGTCGGTAATATCCGTTACTTTAATAACATCTATAAGCTTATTAACCTGCTTAACGATTTGCTCTAACACTTGATTATCGCCGTTAGTAACAATCGTAATTCTTGATAAACTACTGTCGTGTGTAGGAGCAACGGTAAGTGATTCAA
The DNA here is from genome assembly GCA_049607625.1 of Colwellia sp. GTDB lineage: Bacteria > Pseudomonadota > Gammaproteobacteria > Enterobacterales > Alteromonadaceae > Colwellia. Next base: position 3,487 of record JBMYWR010000151.1, on the reverse strand, counting down.
TATTAAAGGCACGTTGAGAGAACAACCCGACAATTCGTGATAAAGAGCCTGCTTCATTCTCTAATAAAATAGCTAAAATATGACGCATTATGCTTTTACTCCCTTTGATAACCACATTTCATCTACCGCACCTGTTTTTATTTGCATTGGGTAAACATGTTCTTTTTCATCAACAAGTACATCAACAAATACCAGTTTATTTTTGATGCTAAACGCTTCTGCAAGTTTATCGTCAAGCTCATCAAGAGTATCTATTTTAATACCTACATGGCCGTAAGCTTCTGCCAATTTAATGAAATCAGGAATAGACTCCATATAAGAAGAAGCGTGTCTGCCATCATAAATCATGTCTTGCCATTGTCTAACCATCCCTAAAGAACGGTTATTTAACGTGATAATGACTACAGGTAAATTATATTGCAAACATGTTGATAGCTCTTGAATGTTCATTTGAATCGAGCCGTCACCCGTTATACAAATAACGTGTTTATCTGGAAAGGCTAGTTTAACCCCCATTGCGGCTGGTAATCCAAAGCCCATGGTGCCTGCACCGCCAGAGTTTATCCATTGTCTAGGGTATTTAAACGGGTAATGTTGGGCGGCGAACATTTGGTGCTGGCCTACATCTGAGCAAACATACGCCTCGCCTTTAGTGGCTTCATACATTGCTTTAATAACACGCTGAGGTTTAATTTTACCTTCGCCTTCCTCAAAATTGAAACTTCTAACTTTTCGCCATTCGTTAATTTCATCCCACCATAGGTTTAGCGCTTCTTCATTTGGGGTAAAGTTGTTGCTTTGCAACTCTTCTAATAACTGTTCAATAACTATTTCAACTAAACCTACAACAGGGATATGTGCATTGATCGTTTTAGAAATAGAACTCGGGTCAATATCAACATGAATGATTGTCGCGTTAGGACAAAATTTGTCTACGTTGTTTGTTACGCGATCATCAAAACGAACACCTAAGGCAAGAATAACATCAGCATTAGCCATCGCTTTATTTGCTTCTAACGAACCATGCATGCCTAGCATACCTAAAAAGTTTTCATGAACGCCTGAAATACCACCTAAGCCCATTAACGTATTAGTAATAGGCGCTTTTAGTGTTTCAACCAGCTTCGTTAATTGTTCACTACTATCTGAAAGGACAATGCCGCCACCAGAGTAAACCACCAGTTTCTTAGCTGAAGTTATCGCTTTTACTGCTTTAGAAATTTGTTTTGGGTGGCCTTTAACGTTTGGATTATAAGAGCGCATTTTAACGCCTTTCTCCATGATAAATTTACCCGGATTTTGTGGCACAAGAATGTCTTTAGGTAACTCAACCACAACAGGCCCAGGTCGACCAGATTTAGCAAGGTAGAATGCTTTGGCAATAGCATCAGGTATTCCTTCAACATCGCGACAGCTGAAGCTGTGCTTAACGATAGGTCGAGTACAGCCAACGATATCAGTTTCTTGAAAGGCATCATTACCAATAAGAGAGCTAGCAACTTGCCCTGCTAAAACTACCATTGGGATAGAATCCATATAAGCTGTTGCAATACCCGTTACACAGTTAGTTGCACCTGGCCCTGATGTTGCCAATACAACACCTACTTCTCCAGTAGCTCTTGTATAGCCATCGGCCATATGTGTAGCCGCTTGCTCATGACGCACAAGTATGTGCTCTACTTCACTTTGCTGAAATATCGCATCGTATATATCGAGTACTGATCCACCCGGATAACCAAATATATACTTAACATTAAGTGACGATAATGACTTAATGACTAATTCAGCACCGCTAAAGAGCTCTTTTTTCATTTTATTACCTTGTTTTTACAATTTTTTAATTAATTACTTGTGCGTATTTTTAATATTTTTTAATAGTTGAACTAAGTTTATCTAAAAATAAGTTATAGTGATTACACGATATGTGTTTAGTATAAATGAAATGCAAGCTTAGAGGCTATTTAGTTTATTAATTTTCACTAATTTTTTTTGTTATTAACAACTCACCATTTCCGTCAGTAAGAGAACTAATAACTCTTTGGCTGAAAATTATCAATCGGACAATTAACGAATACATGTTTTTACAGTTAATTTACTGAATTATACATAAATAAATACATATTAGGTCTAGAATAAGGTATAACTAAAGGCAAATAATTTATAAATTAAATGGAGTAAGCAATGATGAAACTTAAATCCCTTTTTGCGGCTGCACTTGTTGTTCTTGTTGCAAGCTGTTCTTCAACCTATGATGCTAAAGTTAACTTTGACCAAAATAGTGAAGTTGACATGTCTAACTACAAAACATTTGCTTGGTTAACTAAAGACAGGATTATGGCTGCACCTGCAGATATTAACCCTGTTATGAAGCTTAGAGTAGACGATCAAATCGAACAGGCTTTTATTGCAAAAGGTTATACATTAATTGAAGATCCAGAAATGGCTGACTTTGCTATTTCTTATACAATAGGAAGTCGAGATAAAATTAAAGTAAGTAGCTACCCTACTACCTATAATACGGGTTTTGGTTGGGGCAGAGGTTACTATGGCGGTTACTACGGTGGTATGTATGGCACTTCAATGGGTACAGAAACCCGTGTTAGACAATACACTGAAGGTAACTTAGCGATTGATATCTATGATGTTAAATCACATCAACCGGCTTGGCATGGTTGGGCTGTTAAGCGTATTACCAGTGAAGATAAAGAAACACCAGTTACAGTAATTCGTGAAATTATCGACAAAGTTGTTGGTCAGCTTTAATAAAAGCTTTATCAATGACATATAAAAAAACGGCATAAGCCGTTTTTTTTATGTCTAAATTTTACATCAACTAAATGATATCTGTTGAACTTTACCTGCTGAACTTTACTTGCTGAACTACAGCGCACGCTTAACAAATTTAGCGGTAACCATCATCGGGCCTACGCCATCAACTTTACAATCTAGTTGATGATCTTTACCTTCGACAATACGCTTAATAACAGCCTTAGTGCCTACTTTAATCACTTGAGAGCTGGCTTTTATTTTAAGATCTTTAATCATAGTCACCTTATCACCCTCTTGTAATTTGGCGCCATTAACGTCAACCACGCTACTCGCCTCTGCTTCATCTGCTATATCTTTTAAAGTCCATTCGTGTCCACATTCAGGGCAGATAAAAAGGCTTTGGTCTTGGTAAACATAAGGAGAGTTGCATTGTGGGCACAGAGGCATCGACATAATTATTTCACTTGTTTTTATGAGGTTAAAAAGTTTAAGGATTAAATTCTGAGGTTTAGGTTTAGGTTTAGGTTTAGGTTTAGGTTTAGGTTTAGGTTTAGGTTTTATAATAAATATCGTAGTCGAGTTCCTGTTTGCTCGAAACCTTGATTTTCATAAAATTTAATGGTTCTAGGGCTTTCGTTTGCTGGTGGGCTTCCCACTTCTAGCCTTTTCCAATGACGTTTTTTTGCAAATTCACTGGCTTTTGTTAATAACATCTCGC
>JBMYWR010000150.1:0-7739 GCA_049607625.1 Colwellia sp. | reverse complement strand
TTTATTGTTCACTAAGGTCATAGTGCCCTTATGGTGCTCAATTATATTACGACAAAAGCTTAATCCAATACCCTGACCATTTTGTTTGGTTGAATATAAAGGAACGAACAGATTATCTAAATTAGCAAAACCATGGCCTTTATCAACGACTTCAATTACGGTATTACCATGACTTTGTGAGAAACTGAGTAAAATTTCATCTCCTACTTGAGAAGCTTCTTGCGCATTTTTAATAATATTTAATAATACTTGTTCAATAAAAGCAGGATCAGCATAAAAGCTGTCTATGCTTGAATTCACCACAAGTGAAGTGTCTTTTAATAAGCCTTGAATACGCTTGGTGATTGTTGCAACTGACAAACTCTGACAATTCAAATGGAATGGTTTTGTTATTGAGGCATAACGACTCACAAACTCTTGCAGGTGTTGGCATCGCTCGTTGATTACGTTTAGAGCCTGCTTTTCTCTATCTCCTTGCGCTTTAACAGCAAGGCCTTGAGCAAGTGCCGATACCGGTGTTAACGAGTTGCGAATTTCATGCCCTAAAACTCTGATCAATTCCTGCCATGCATTAAGCTGACTTTGCCTTAAAACAGATTCAACATTAACAAAAACCATTAACTGATGGTTTTTACCTTGGCTAATAAATTCACTATGGCGTATTTGCCATTTATTATCGCGTTGCTTATCTTTAAAGTGCCACTCTCCTTCTACGAGCTCAAGCCCTAATAAGTTTGGCGAGGCATTTCTAAAGATTTGCCATGGTTGAGGAAATAATTCATTGAAAGCGCTGTTGGCATAGGTCAGTTGAGGATGTTGATTAAAGACAAGTATTGGACTATCTAGCTGTTCTATCAATTGATAAACCAAGAAAATATTTTGATCGTATCTTGATTTCAAGTGCTGTAAATGTGCGCTTAAGTTTTCAAGCGTCTGATGAAATTCTATGACCTTTCCCTGCGTAAATGCGGGCTTGGCATATTCACAATAATCATCGTTGCTTACTGCTTCTAAATGCATAATGCCACGTTTGAATGCCACAATGCTTATACGATATACATGCGAAAAAAATAACCATAAAAGAACAGCAATGGCACTGCTGCTTAAAACAATATTAATGACTGTCCAGTTTAGAGATAAACCAAGCATACTCCACAAAGTAACTATCAGTAGACAGCTGAAACAAAAGCAAACTTTTAACATTTGCTCAATTGATTTGAAGGAAAGCATTTTCATGATATTAACTCTTTTTCTGTAAAGGAGCCTATCGGCCGCGTTACAAATATATTAATGTGCTTTTATGCCGTATTTTTCTAGGCGACGATACATGCTTGATTTTGTAAGCCCTAACAAAACAGCGGCTTTGGGCGCACTATTCTGGCTTGCGGCCAAAGCTTGCTCTATCAAAATTTGCTCTGCTTGTTCCAGCGTCATCATAGGCAGGTTATTGCTTTGTTTAATGGTCGATAAATGTAAATCTTCGGCTGCCAAGGTGGTGCCACTGGCAAGCAAAACAGCACGCTCCATTAAATGACTCATTTCACGAACATTACCTGGCCAATGATAAGCTTCTAGTGCTTGAGTAGCGCCTGAAGAAAAGGTTAAATCTTGTCTTTTATATTTTTTGCCATGCAGAGATAAAAAATGCTGAGCCAGCGGAATAATATCTTGTGTTCTTTCTTTTAAAGAAGGCACTCGAAGCTCAATAGTATTTAATCTAAAATACAAGTCTTCCCTGAAGTCACCTTCATGAATTAACTGACCCATATCACCATTGGTTGCAGAGATAATTCTACTATCTGCATGTTGCGTTTGGCTTGAGCCTAATACTTCATATTCGCCTGATTCCAATACACGTAGTAACTTAGCCTGCTGTGATAATGGAATATTAGCTATTTCATCTAAAAATAAAGTGCCTTTTTTGGCTAATTCAAAGCGACCTATACGATTATCTTTTGCGTCGGTAAAAGCGCCTTTTTTATGGCCAAACATTTCACTTTCAAATAACGACTCAGAAATAGCCCCCATATTCACTGAAATTAAAGCATTTTCTATACGGGCTGACTTTTGATGAATACGTTGTGCTAAATGACTTTTACCTGTGCCATTATCTCCCGTTAGTAAAATACTGGCATCAGTCGCGGCTACTGAATCTATTTGTTGGAGAAGCTTTTCCATTGCCGCAGAGCGCCATTGAAAGTCTTCTTCTTCAGGAGCTTCGAGTTGCTGTTTTAGTTTTTGGTTTTGAGCCTGTAAGCCGGTTAACTTTAATTGTTGACGAATTATTTGTATAAGCCTTTGATTATTCCATGGCTTTTCAATAAAGTCGCTCGCACCTAACTGCATTGCCTTAACCACTAAATCGACATTTGACCAGCCTGTCATCGCAATGACAGGAATAACAAAGTCAGATTTTTTCAGCCAATTTAAAAAGCGTAAACCTTCCTCACCTGAGGTGGTATCAAGTGAAAAATTCATGTCTAATAAAATAAGATCTATGTTATTTTCTGCTAATACAGCTTGTGCATAATGATGATTTTCTGCTTCAAGTACAGTAAAGCCCTGATCTTCTAATATAAAGGCTGCGCTCAAACGAATTTCAGGATGGTCATCAACAACCAGTATTTGTGCTTTAGACATTAAAAATCAACTCGAAAAATATAGATTTAAAGATAGTAAATGACCCTCATTCATTGAACAAGTAATATCTTTGGTAATGCGGAATCATTCGTTTTAGATAAAGCGGTTAGAACCAAGTATCTTTAATTTTTCCATAATGAAAATAGCCCCATTGGCCAACTCTTCTTAGCGGAGCAAATGGAAATTTAGGTAGGGGTTTATGATATAAAGGCAGTTTAGGGACACTCACTCCTGCCACCATTTGCGCCAATCGTTTGCCTGCTTGCACCGAAAATGAAACACCACTGCCGCAATAACCCATTGCATAAAAAACATGTGACTCTTTGTGCTCAGCTAAGCCTTGATGAATATGAGGTAAATCGTCCAGGGCCATACAAATCCAACCGGACCATGCATATTGATACTTCAATGTTTTTAACGCAGGAAAGCTTGTCTTCAATACTTCTAGCAAACGGTTGGCGTAATAAGGATCTTCCGCGCCCTTGCCGGTAATAGCCCCTCTACCACCAAATAAAATACGATTGTCAGGTAATTTACGGTAGTAATATTTTAGCGCCCGCGTATCCATAACTACATTTGAGGTTAAAAAGTTACATGCAGCTATTTGTTCATCGGTTAATGGCTCAGTAACAATAATTTGTGATAAAACAGGTAACGTTCTATTGGTAACTAAGCTGTTGAAGCCTTTAGGGGTATAACCGTTAGTGGCAATAATCACTTTTTTCGCCTTGATACGATAATTAGGCGTTAATAAAACCGAGCCTTCATGCACCTTTTCATCACTAAAAGTAATAGGGGTGCTGGTATGAACTTTTACACCTGCTTGACGAGCAAGCTTTTGATAGCCCCAAGCCAATTTAAGCGGGTTTAAACCAAAGCCATCTTTGTAGCGGATTGCGCCATAGGCATTCTCATCTTTCATGTATCCTTGATGAAGGTCTGATTTTGAGAGAATATCGACATCATAACCAAACATTTTTCGTTGCAGTTCGGCCTGTGCTTGCAATGATTTAAACATGCTAGGTTTATGGGCTACTTTTATATAACCTGCTTCTTGTACGTCACAGTTAATACCTTGAGAAATCAAGTCATTTACGGTCTCAACTCCTTCGCACATTTCATTGTAAATCCCCCTCATCACTTCTTCACCCCATTGCTTTTGCATGGTTGAATAAGGTTTTCTTCCTGACGATTTCAATATAAATCCGGCATTCCTGCCACTACAGCCCCAAGCAGTTTGGTTTGCTTCAAAGACATGTGCTTTAATACCATGTTCTTTTGCTAGGTGTAAGGCACAAGAAAGCCCTGTATAACCCGCGCCAATAATCGCAACATCAACTTCAATATCTTTTGTTAATGGTCCATCGTCTTGTGGTTTATCTTCTTCTTTTACGGTATTTAGACTAACATTTGCCCAGTAACTATTAGGGTAACTTTCGCCACATCCAGGTGACTTGTCTAACATAGGGTCGTACATATTTACTCTCTTCGCATAGTATCACTGCATATTTTTAGCTATCATACCGACAAACACACCGTCGAACAAACAGACCAACAACAGATAATCTCTTTATGCCTAATAAACCCTCTATCTCATACGAGCTTTTAACATCACAATATTTCGACCAGGTTATCTCACTTGCCAATAAAGTTCATGGTGATGGATATTTGTGTTCAAAAAGTATGGCTTCATGGGCTGAACGTGGCATAAAAAATGATATAAATAGCAGTTACATCGCACTAGACGGTGACAAAGTTGTCGGCTTTAGAATTACCTTTTCTGCGGGTCAATGGAAGATTGATCAATGGAGTACGCCTGAGCTTTGGCAAGTCCCTCGTGATTTATGTTGTTACTTTAAGTGCAACACCATAGATGAAGATTACCGCGGCCAAGGTATTGGAAAGCATTTACTTAACCTCTCAATTGACGCAGTTAAAAAGCAAGGAGCTATCGCAGGCACTGCACATCTTTGGCAACAAAGCCCAAATAATAGCGCGGTTGCTTATTTTAGTAAATGCGGTGGTCAATTGGTGAAGTTACACCCTGACAAATGGCATGAAGACAGTAAACAAGGTTACGACTGTATTTTATGTGGTAACGACTGTCACTGTGAAGCGGCAGAAATGATCATCCATTTTACTTAGTTTATACCAATTCAATTAAGTTATTGCTCTCTTGCGTTGGTATTACCTTTCACAACGACAACGAAAAAACTCAGGCTAATTAACGGTGGAAGTTGTTAATTAGCTCTGTTAAATAAGTGATTTTAATATTCGATAATTGCCTGTAGTCAAAATACGGGCAAACGATAATGCGGCTTTGCTCTGCTACTGCAAACTCTTCATTTAACCAAGTTAACGGCTCAGAAATTTCACCTTGATTAACTAATTGTTTCGCATAAGTTCTACCCATAATGATTTGGATAGGTTGAACTTTTTGCTTATTTTCTATTTCGGATAATAGGCTTGGCGGCGAAAATAAAAGTGCTGTATCTGAGCCCTCTTGTAACAAGTAATTGTCTCGATATAACTGCCAGGTTGATGCCATTTTCGAAAAACTATAGTACTCACTCCCTAACGCATAGAGCAGTTTGGCATACACATTAAAGACTTTACGCCAACCATTGCCACATTCAGAGCCAACAACCGCAATTTCGCCTTGTACCATAGGTGATATAGTATTTAACTGCTTATACGCTTGCATTGGCGGTGTATTGGCAATATACACGTTAATTAAAGCTTTATGGCTGCCTAAACCTCTTATAGTTGTCATCAGCCTTAATCTATTAACCAATTAATAGTTTGCTTACCTTTAGAGGCTAACCACGCATTGGCTTTAGAAAAAGGTTTACTGCCATAGAAGCCACGATAGACAGAAAGTGGAGATGGATGTGGCCCTTTAATAATATAGTGTTTAGCCGCAGATATGTTTTTACCTTTTTTCTGTGCGTGCGCTCCCCACAGAATAAAAACACAGCCGCTGTTATGTTCATTTAGCTGGTTAATAATTTCATCGGTAAACGTTTCCCAACCTAACTTTGCATGTGAATGTGCTTTAGCTTGTTGAACCGTTAGTACTGTATTTAACAAGAGCACACCTTGATCTGCCCAAGAAGTTAAATTGCCATGTAATGGTGTGGTAAACCCTTCAATATCTGTCATCAATTCTTTGTAGATATTTACTAATGAAGGGGGCACTTTAGTGTCGCCCTGCACTGAAAAGGCTAAACCATGTGCTTGCGGTGAATTTGACGCAGAAACCCCGTGGTAAGGATCTTGTCCTAAAATAACCACTTTGATGTCACTGAGATCTTCATGTTCAAAAGCACTAAATACACAGTTTTCTTCTGGGAAAATTGCAATACCACTGTCACGCTGATTTTGTATTTCAGTTTGTAACTTTTGAAAATAAGTCTTTTTCTGCTCTGCTTGCAGAATATCATTCCACTGTGGCTTAATCATAATAATACCAATTTGGATAGTTGAATAAAAAGAAAAAGCTTCTCTGTTGCCTGAATTTTCTGGCTAGAGAAGCTTTTGTTTAACGAGTAGGTATAAACGAGAAGGTATAATTTAGACCTTACTCATAAGTCTATATTTTGCTATTAAGCTAAAAGGTAAGCTCTTAAATCAGAAAAATTATTTGCCATATCTTCTGATAAAATCGCTTCACCAGCGCAATCTGCTAATTCTTTAGGTAAACCTATTGGTTGCCCTAAAATACTTTCAACAACATCTTTAAATTTAGCTGGATGAGCTGTTCCTAAGAAAACGCCAAACTCTTCCTCTGTTGCATTATATTGCAGCGCTTTATAAGCAACAGCGGCATGCGGTTCACTTATATAACCCAACTTACTTAAACCAATGACGGTTGATTGTGTTTTCTCTTCATCAATAGACACCGAGCTAACACAACCTTGCTCTACAATGCCATTTTTTAACATGTGTTCAACACGTGGCCAGTTATTCGGATTACTAACATCCATTGCGTTTGAAATGGTTGCAACAGTATCATTTGGCGACCATTCACCTGTCTCTAAATAACGAGGTACCGTATCATTTAAGTTTGTTGCCGCAATGAAGCGTTTAATAGGTAAGCCCATTGCTTTAGCGAATAAACCAGCGGTTAAGTTACCAAAATTACCACTTGGAATTGAAAAAACAATATCGTCTAAGTTGTTTTTAGCACGAGAAAGCTGTGCAACGGCTTCAAAGTAGTAACAAATTTGTGCAAGTAGACGGCTGATATTAATCGAGTTTGCAGAGTTTAAGCCAATGGTATTAGCTAACTCTCTATCATCAAAAGATGCCTTAACCAAAGCCTGACAGTCATCAAAGTCGCCATCTACCATTAAGGTTTCAATATTCCCGCCTAAAGTGGTGAACATTTTCTCCTGCAGTAATGATATTTTCCCTTTAGGATACATAATAACAACACGAATATTGTCGATACCATGAAAAGCATGAGCAACTGCTGCGCCAGTATCTCCTGAAGTCGCCGTTAAAATCGTTAATGGCTTGGTTTCACCTGTTGCCTTGGCATCTTTGGCAACAAAGGCTTGCAAACACTTCGCCATAAAACGAGCACCAAAATCTTTAAACGCCAGTGTTGGTCCGTGGAATAACTCTAAAATAGCGCGGTCGCTACTAATTGGCTGTAATACGGCTGGGAAATTAAAAGCATCCGTTACAATATCTGTTAACTCTTCAACAGATAAATCTTCTTCTACGAACGGATGTAAAATTTTAACGCTACGCTCAACCAGCGGTAGTGCTAATAACTCACTAATATTATCGAATTTAGGCATTTGTGTTGGAAAAAACAACCCTTGGTTTTTACCTAAACCTTGTTTCACCGCACCGGCAAAACTTACTTGTTCGTCATTCTCTTTTAAATTATAAAACTTCACGTTACTTCCTAAATTTTTGTCGTTAACCTGCTTTCAGGTTTTATATCACTATACGGTGCTGTTGTCACCTGTGTATGGCTAAAGCCCTTGTGCGCTTCGCTTGTATCGCTAAAGCCCTTTGCGCTTCGCTTGTAAGGCTAAAGCCTCACCTACTATATTTCTATTGCACCTTGGTTGTCTGCTTTACAT
>JBMYWR010000149.1:0-7791 GCA_049607625.1 Colwellia sp. | reverse complement strand
TTTTGTAGGAACGTGCTTTAGCCGTGAATTTTTTTAATACACAAAGCCATAAGAGTTCGTGGCTAAAGCCGACTCCTACAGGTTCAATAAGCACCTGTGTTAATCACTTTTGTAGGAACGTGCTTTAGCCGTGAATGTTTTTAATACACCCCGCCATAAGAGATCGTGGCTAAAGCCGACTCCTACAGGTTTGGCAGACGCTGGGGGTAATCACTTTTATTTCTGACTTTCTACCCAAGCTTTAATATTTGTATCAAGCACCGCCATTGGCACCGCGCCGCTTAATAACACTTTATCGTGGAAGGCACTTAAATCAAACTTATCACCCAGTATTGCTTTGGCTTCTTCACGTAAACTAAGGATTTTAATCATACCTAATTTATAGCCTAGTGCTTGCCCAGGCCAGGTAATATAACGCTCTATTTCTGCAATGACATCAGACTCTGCTGTACCGGTAATATCACCCATATATTGAATAGCTTCTTCGCGAGTCCATCTTTTATGATGCATACCGGTATCTACCACTAAGCGTACAGCACGAAATAGCTCAGCTTGTAAGCGTCCTAAGTCACCAAAAGGGTCGTTTTCATACATACCCAACTCTTTCGCTACTTGTTCTGAATATAAAGCCCAGCCTTCAACATAGGCGTTATAAGGCGCTATTCTTCTTAAAAAAGGTAATGAAGCTTGTTCCATATTAAGCGCTACTTGCCAGTGATGGCCTGGGTTTGCTTCATGGTACGTTAACGTTTTAAGACCAAACTTAGGATTTGCTTTCATATCTCTTAGGTTAATCCAGTAAATGCCTGGCTTCGAGCCATCTAAAGCTGGAGAGCTATATTGCCCACCCGGTGCGCCATCTTGAATTTCAACAGGGAATGCTTTCACCTCAACTTCATAATTTGGTTTAGTTTTAAAGAAGGGCTTCATTTTTTCATTAATTTCTGCAATATACCCATTGATATCATTTAAAAGTTCTTCGCGCCCTGCTTTAGAGTCTTCATATAAAAAACGCGCTTCTTCATTAAGTGACACCATTCTTTTGCCCACACTACCTTTATCATAGCCTTGCGCTTTAAGGATAGTATCCATTTCTTTGCTAATGCGAGCCACTTCATCTAAACCTATTTGATGAATATCATCAGCACTTAAAAGGCTGTCACCTAATTGAAAAATGGCTTCTTTATAGTATTTTTCACCATTAGGTTGTGCCCATATACCTGCTTCTTTTCGTGCTAGGGGGACAAGTTTTTCTGCTGCTTTTTGTATCGAGTTATAGGCAGGATAAACAACTTCTGAAACATTTTTTACAGCACTGCTGATAAGTTGCTGCTTTTCTTTTTCGCTAATGTTATCTATTTTATTGAGCTTATCCTCAAAATTAGTCACAAAGCCATGTTCGTTAGCAGGAAGACTGGTAAAACCTTTAAGATAACGAACCGCTCCTGAAATAGTTGTAACGGGTGGAAGCCAGTTTTTAGCGGTATCAAAAGCTAACTTTTCTTCGATACTTGTCACTAATTCACCAAACTTACTTAAGCGTTCTAGATAATCTTGTGCTTCTTTTAAATTGGTAATCGGTTGGTCGTTTTGCATAATGCGCGGAATATCTATAAGTGGACCATTAATTTGATTGACAATGAAAGGAGAAAGCCCCATCCAAGTATCAATATAACCCATTGGGAAATCCTCATGACCAGCAAAGTATTGTGTAATACCTGCCATAACTTGTTGATTAGTTATATCAAGCGAGTTGGCACCCTCTATTTTGGCGGCTTTAATGCTTTTCGATAGTTCACTTAGCGCTTTTCGAAGATTAGCTTCTGATTCAGGGCTATAATTTTCTAATTGATTTTGATAATAAACCCCGGCTTTTTCGGGTGACAAGCCATACATTGTGGCTGACAGTGCTCTTGCTTTGAATAGTGATTTTGTTGCTTGTTGATATTGCTCATTTAGCCCGTTAACTTCAAGTGAAGCTCCTTTTGAAGCACCCTGCTCTTCTCTTGTTAGCGTTGGGGCAACGTCAGTTTGAGTGGTGCTGCTAGTAGATTGTTCTTTTTGACAAGCTGTTAATGACAGAGCAAGAATAATGGCGCTACTAATTAGAGAAGTTTTCATTACTTGTAACCTTTTGTTATGTTTATTATTTTAAATTATAGACTGGAATATCAGATAGCATATTTAAACTTATTTTCTTTATAGCTCGATTACAACAAAACCATAGTCCATTGTAAACCTAAGTCGTTATCTATTTTGGTAAGCGATTGAACTTACGACCTATTTATTTTTTAGATAATTTATAACTATTAGCACAGGCACTAAACCTGCTATTATAGGGGGATAAAGTAAGAGATTTACTCAGCTAAGTTAAATGAGATATTAAATGAGCACAGCAACACAAACCGCCCTTTTCGATTACCCTAAACACTGGGCAGAAAGCAATACCGCTGCCCCGTTTTTACCCATGTCTAAAAAAGAGATGGACGTTTTAGGCTGGGATAGTTGTGACATAATTATTGTTACCGGTGATGCTTACGTTGACCATCCAAGTTTTGGTATGGCGATTATCGGTAGAATGCTGGAAGCTCAAGGTTTTAGAGTCGGGATTATTGCTCAACCCGATTGGAAAACCACCGATGATTTCATGGCGCTTGGTAAGCCAAACTTATTCTTTGGTGTTACCGCTGGCAACATGGATTCGATGATAAACCGTTATACCGCTGAAAGACGAATGCGCCATGACGACGCTTACACCCCTAATAACGAAGGTGGAAAGCGCCCCGACAGAGCAGTAACAGCTTACACTCAAAAATGTAAACAAGCTTTCAAAGGTGTGCCGGTTATTATTGGCGGCATTGAAGCGAGTCTTCGCCGTATCGCACATTACGATTACTGGTCAGACAAAGTTCGTCAATCTGTTTTATTTGATTCAAAAGCTGACTTACTTATCTACGGAAACGCTGAAAGGCCGCTTGTAGAAATTGCCCATAGAATTGCGCGTGGCGACGATGTAAAAAACATTACTGATGTTCGCGGTAGCGCTTTTTTAGCAAATAAAGTTTTACCTGGCTGGAAAGGTATCGACTCAAGAGATATTGACCGACCTGGAAAGATAGACCCGATTATAAGCCCTTATCAAGATATGTCTGAGGCTTCATGCGATTCAGTAAAAAGTGCTGAAACGAGCAATAGTATAAATAGTGACATCACTAAAACAGCACAGGTTATTGAGTTAACAGACTATACTCCAAAGAATAGTGCCTCAACAGAAAGCTTAGCGACAGAAGTATATCAACCTGAACACAAGCAACCTGAACAAAAGCAATCTGAAGTAAAAACCTATACCCGAAATAAATCGTGGAGCGAAAAGAAAAAGCCTTGGGAAGACACTTACATAAACTTGCCTACATTTGAGCAAGTTAAAACCAATAAAATTCTTTATGCGCACGCTTCTCGTATTTTTCATCAAGAAGTAAACCCGACTTCTGCAAAACCATTAGTGCAAAGCCATGGTAGTCGCCTAATTTGGTTGAACCCTCCTGCAAAGCCTCTTTCAGAAGCTGAAATGGATGGCGTATTTGGTTTACCTTATAAGCGTGTACCACACCCAACTTATGGCAAAGCAAAAATACCCGCTTATGACATGATAAAAACCTCTATAAATATTATGAGAGGCTGTTTTGGCGGTTGTACTTTTTGTAGCATAACAGAGCATGAAGGTCGTATTATTCAATCGCGTTCTCAAGAGTCTATTATTAAAGAGATAGAAGACATTCGTGACAAAGTACCAGGTTTTACTGGCGTTATATCAGATCTTGGTGGCCCAACGGCTAATATGTATCAGCTAAACTGTAAGAGTGAAAAAGCTGAAGCAACTTGTAGAAAACCTTCTTGTGTTTGGCCTACTATTTGTGGCCATTTAGACACAGATCATACGCCAACTATCGAGCTTTACCGTAAAGCAAGAAAGGTAAAAGGCATTAAAAAAGTGCTCATTGCTTCAGGGGTTCGTTACGATTTAGCCATTCAAGATCCTGATTATGTTAAAGAGTTAGCTTCTCACCATGTTGGCGGTTATTTAAAGATAGCGCCAGAGCATACCGAAGAAGGCCCTTTAAACAATATGATGAAGCCTGGTATGGGAAGTTATGACAAATTTAAAGAAATGTTTGATCATTACTCTAAGCTTGCCGGCAAAAAACAATATCTTATTCCTTATTTTATCTCTGCTCACCCAGGCACAACAGATAAAGACATGGTAAACCTTGCGTTGTGGTTAAAAAGTAACGACTTTAAACTAGATCAAGTACAAAACTTTTATCCTTCGCCTTTAGCGAATGCAACCACGCTTTACCATACTGAAGTTAACTCTCTCAGAAATGTTACCAGTAAAAACTTAGCCAAAGAAATTGGAAAAGTTTCTGTACCTAAAGGGACTATTCAGCGTCGTCTACATAAGGCTATTTTACGTTACCATGATAAGCATAACTGGCCTATTATCCGCGAAGCGTTAACCAAAATGGGGCTTTCTAAGCTTATTGGCTCCTCACCAAGTTGTTTAGTGCCTAAAGAAACTCGCGCGGAAAAGAGTGAACAATTTCATAAAAATAATGGCAAGGGAACGGTTAAGGGTAAAAACAATTCGCAAGGCTTTAAAACAAGCCCTGGGCAGAAACGAAACCCTATTAAGGGTAAAGCAAATACCACTAAACCAGGCGCTAAAAAACAAGGCAGTACAACACCTAAGCACAAAAAAGGTTTAACACGCTTTAGTGACGACCAATTTGAGCAAGGTAAAAACAACAAAAACAGGCGAAGAAAATAGCTTTGTACGGTGCTCTAATAAAGCACTTTTCAAGAAATCATTAATAGGCCAAGTCATAGCCTAAATGATAGTTAATGAAGAGCGCATTTGCCTTGGTATATCTTTCAATACCTCTGTATAATGCGCACACTATTTTTAAGCGCGTGCCTAATTTGCTGCTTTGGTACGACTTTTTAAACACTTTCATGCTCGAAGCTAAGCTTTACTGCCTAGGTCTTCTAACGACAAATAAAATTTACGGAACGTTTATGTTAATCGCAAATAATATAACCCAACAATTCGGTGCTAAGCCGCTTTTTGAAAATATTTCACAAAAATTTGGTGGCGGTAATCGCTACGGCTTAATTGGCGCAAATGGCTGTGGTAAATCAACTTTCATGAAAATTTTAGGGGGCGATTTAGAACAAACCTCAGGTAATATTAACTTAGAAACGGGTGAGCGCTTAGGTAAGTTACGCCAAGATCAGTTCGCCTTTGAAACAAATACGGTTATCGATACGGTAATTATGGGTCACGTTGAATTGTGGGCAGTTAAAGAAGAGCGCGACCGCATTTATGCTTTACCAGAAATGAGTGAAGCAGATGGCATGAAAGTTGGCGATTTAGAGTCACAGTACGCTGAAATGGATGGTTACAGTGCTGAAAGCCGCGCGGGTGAATTACTTATCGGTGTGGGTATTCCTGTAGAGCAACATTACGGTTTAATGAGCGAAATAGCGCCTGGTTATAAGCTTCGTATCTTATTAGCACAAGCACTGTTTTCAGATCCTGATATTTTATTACTCGATGAGCCTACCAACAACTTAGACATACACACCATTCAGTGGTTAGAAAATACGTTAAACGAGCGTAATTCAACCATGATTATTATTTCCCATGACAGACACTTCTTAAACAGTGTTTGTACCCACATGGCCGATTTAGACTATGGTGAATTAAATGTATTCCCAGGTAATTACGACGAATACATGTTAGCAGCTACACAAGCAAGAGCACGTTTGTTAGCAGATAACGCTAAGAAAAAAGCGCAAATTGGCGAGTTACAAGCCTTCGTTGCACGTTTTTCTGCCAACGCTTCAAAAGCAAAACAAGCAACTTCACGTGCTAAACGTATAGATAAAATTCAACTTGAAGAAGTTAAACCTTCAAGCAGAAGTAACCCATTTATTCGTTTTGAACAAGAAAAGAAATTATTCCGTAATGCTTTAGTACTTGAAAATGTGAATAAGAGCTTTGGCGAAGAAAAAGTTTTAAATGACGTGTCTGCCTTAATAGAAGTAGGCGAGCGTATCGCGGTTATTGGTGAAAATGGTATTGGTAAAACCACCCTACTTCGTACTTTAATGAATGATGTAGGTTATGAGCCAACTTCTGGTGAATTTACTTGGTCTGAAAATTCAAGCATCGGTTATTATGCTCAAGATCACGAATACGAATTTGAAACGGACATGACTTTGTTTGAATGGATGAGCCAATGGCGTAAACCAACAGATGACGAACAAGCCGTTCGTGGTTATTTAGGTCGCTTATTATTTAGCGCTGACGATATTAAAAAGTCGATTCATGTTTTATCGGGTGGTGAAAAAGGCAGAATGTTATTTGGTAAGCTTATGATGCAACAGCCAAACATTTTATTGCTTGATGAACCAACTAACCACATGGATATGGAGTCAATAGAGTCATTAAACATGGCACTTGAGCAATACGAAGGGACATTGATTTTTGTAAGTCATGACCGTGAGTTTGTATCAAGTATTGCAACCCGTATTATTGAAATTACTAAAACAGGTATTAATGATTTTGCAGGTACTTATGATGAGTACTTAGCGAGTCAGGCTTAATTTACCTAGCATTAACTAGCATTAGCTACTTAAATAGTAACCTGTTATAAACCCGTTACGTCTGCATAAACTATGTCAAACGTAACGGTTACACATAATCTATAACCGATTAACCATTAACGTTTAACTATCGGTCTATTACTCAAAGACATAACCCTAAAATCGTCATATATCTAAGGTGTTATAGCTCTTTTCAATCTTTTAAGGAATGCTCTTGCTTAGTTACCGTCACGCCTTTCATGCTGGAAATTTTGCCGATGTATTAAAGCACAGTGTATTAACACTGGTACTTGAATACATGACACGCAAAGAAAAGGGATTTCATTACATTGACAGTCACTCTGGTGCTGGCATGTACGAGTTAGCAGACGAATATGCACAAAAAACAGGTGAATATAAGGATGGCATTGCTAAATTAATTAACAACAATGATTTACCGGAGTCACTTGTTCCTTATATTGATCTAATAAAATCAATCAACCCAGGTGAGTTAGATTTATACCCTGGTTCACCCGGTATTGCTAAAAACTTCATGCGTCGTCAAGACAGTACACATTTGTTTGAATTACACCCTAGTGATATAAAGCATTTAGAAGACTTCTGTTATCGTTGGAAAAAATCTTTTGTTAAGCAAACCGATGGCTATAACGGTGTTTTGGGACTTGTACCACCACCGAGTAGACGAGGTGTTGTATTAATTGATCCGCCATATGAAATCAAAACGGATTATCAAAAAGCAGTTAGTACTATTACCAAGGCTTATGCTCGATTTGCAACAGGTACGTATATTCTTTGGTACCCTGTGGTACAAAGAGAATTAATTACTCAAATGGCGTCACAATTTCAGCTTAGCGATACTAAAAATGTTTTGCAGATTGAGCTTTGTTTATCAGAGGATTCATCTGAATACGGTATGACAGGAACGGGCTTGTTTGTTGTTAATCCGCCTTGGCAACTCGCTAAACAAATGGAAGAAGCCTTACCATACTTAAAAGATAAATTAGGTAATGCGAATACAAGTTACATAGTGAACCAGTTAATCCCTGAATAATACAATCATTTTAATCAGTTAACCTGAACTCGGCTTAACACATACTTCTCTAGCAGCTATTTTTCCTAGCT
>JBMYWR010000148.1:0-7798 GCA_049607625.1 Colwellia sp. | reverse complement strand
GACAACTTTGACCTCACTTCACTACTCGATGTTTGTGCTGGTGGAGCCGCTAGGCCTCCTGAACATGTTAGAAAAATTCATCAATCATTTAAAAAGGGTAATCCTAGTTGTGGATATGGTTTAACTGAAACTAATGCTCTTGGTGCAGTTAATGGGCCTGCCGATTATGTTCATAAACCACATAGTGCTGGTTTACCTACACCACCAATTGTTGAAGTTAAAATCATTGATGATCAAGGTAATGAACTACCACAAGGTGAAATAGGCGAAATAGCCATTAAAACTATCGCTAATATTATTGAGTATTGGCAAGAGCCAGAGTTGACCGATGCAGCTTTTATAGATGGCTACTTCAGAAGTGGTGACCTTGGTTATTTAGATGAAGCAGGGCTTGTTTATATTGTAGACCGCGCTAAAGATATTATCATTCGTGCAGGTGAAAACATCTCTTGTCTAGAAGTAGAGTCAGCCATTTATAAACACCCAGATGTAGCTGAAACAGCTGTTTTCTCTGTACCAGATGACAGACTTGGAGAGGTATGTGGCGCGGTTGTCTATGTTAAGCAAGACGCTAAAGTTGATGAGGCTGCACTTAAAGTATTTGCGTTAAAGCACATTGCTAAATTTAAAGTACCAGAATATGTTTGGATCGTTGATGAGCAACTTCCTAGATTAGGCTCTGGAAAAATTAATAAAAAAGATCTAAAGGCTAAATACACTGAGCAATTTGCTTAGTTGAGCACTTGCCTTTAAAAGCAAACAATAATTTATTAGAAATTACTTATTAGAAGTAATTGAATAATTAACAGGAATATCATGGCAATTCATATAAATGCAAAAGACCTAAATCAGTATATCGGTAAAGAAACCGGTGTATCTAACTGGTTTACTATTACACAAGCGCAAATCAACCAATTTGGTGATGCAACGCACGATCAACAATATATTCATGTTGATCCTGAAAAAGCGAAAGATTCACCGTTTGGCGGCACAATTGCTCATGGTTTTCTTTCTTTGTCACTTTTATCTGCTATCGCTTACGAAGCAGCTATAACCCTAGAAAACATGGTGATGGGACTGAATTACGGTTTTGAAAAAGTTCGTTTCTTACAACCAGTAAAAGTAGACAGTAAAGTAAGAGGCCGTATGGTGCTTGGCAATGTTGTAGAGAAAAGACCTGGTCAATTTCTTTATACCTGGGATGTCACCATAGAAATTGAAGGTGAGACTAAGCCTGCTTTAACTGCTCTGTGGTTAACGATGACCATTATTAGCAACGATTAAATTAAGTTAAGTTAAGTTAAATAAGCAGTAATGCTTAAAAATAGTAATGCAAATTATAAACATTTAATGAAATACAGAGGTTTTTATGTCAGTAAGTTATGACGGTCAAGTGGCCATAGTTACAGGTTCAGGTGCAGGTTTAGGTCGTTCACATGCGCTTGCTTTAGCAGCACGTGGTGCAAAAGTTGTTGTAAATGATTTAGCCGCAAGAGATGGCTCTTTGTCTGAAGGTTCTTTATCTGTTGTTGCAGAAATTGAAGCTGCCGGTGGCGAAGCAATTGCTAATGGCGCGAACGTTGCCAACATGGAACAAGTGCAAGCAATGGTCGCACAAACCATGGAAAAATGGGGGCGTATTGATATCTTAGTAAACAACGCTGGTATTTTACGTGATAAATCTTTTGGTAACATGCCAATTGAAGACTTCCAACTTGTATGTGATGTTCACCTTACGGGTGCAGCAAACTGTACTAAAGCCGTTTGGGATATCATGAAAGCACAAAACTACGGTCGTATTGCAATGACGACTTCTTCATCTGGTTTATACGGTAACTTTGGTCAAGCTAACTATGGCGCGGCAAAAATGGCAGTAGTTGGCTTTATGAACACACTTTGTATCGAAGGTAAGAAATACGATATCCGTGTTAACTGTCTTTCTCCGACAGCAAGAACAGCAATGACTGAAGATTTAATTGAAGACAAGCGCGTTCTTGAATTAATGACTGTTGAATCTGTTACAACAGGTTTATTAGCTTTAGTTGCTAAAGACTCGCCAAATCGCTCAATTCTAGGTTGTGGTGCTGGTGGTTATGCACGTGCTGTAATCAAAGAAACTGACGGAATCTACTTAAAACCAGAAGATCAATCTCCCGAAAATATTTTGGCTCAATGGTCTGATATTGAAGATGAGACAGATGCGAAAGAATTAAAAGCAGGCTGGATGCAAACAAATAAGTATGTCGCTAAAGCTGCTGCTTCTTTAGGTGTAGATCTTAGCGCTAAATAAGACTTGTAAAGTTATTTATATAAACGAATATAAAAGATATTAAGGAAAAAACAATGAGAAGTGCAGTAATTGTATCTACCGCGCGTACTCCGATAGGTAAAGCTTATCGTGGTGCATTTAATATGACAACAGCGCCAACATTAGGCGGACATGCGATTCAACATGCTGTAGAAAGAGCAGGTGTTGAAGGTGGTGAAGTTGAAGATGTGATCATGGGTTGTGCTATGCAACAAGGTACCACTTCAATGAATATAGGTCGTCAAGCAGCACTAGCTGGTGGCTTACCTATTACCGTAAGTGGCATGACCTTAGACCGTCAATGTTCATCAGGCTTAATGGCTATTGCAACTGCCGCTAAACAAATTATTTGTGACGGTATGGATGTAACCATTGGTGCAGGTATCGAGTCTATTTCATTAGTTCAAAATGAACACATGAATACACATATGGCTGTTGATAAAAAGCTTGTTGGTATGCATAAAGATATTTATATGCCAATGCTTAAAACAGCTGAAATCGTTGCTGACAAATACGGTATTAGCCGTGAACGTCAAGATGAATACGGTTTATTAAGTCAAAATAGAACCGCTGCAGCTGCACAAGCGGGCCACTATGACGCTGAGATTGTTCCAATTACAACCACTAAAGCGGTTATGGATAAAGCAACGAAAGAAATATCTTACCACGAAGTAACGCTTTCTGGTGATGAAGGTATTCGTGCAACAACAGCTGAAAGCTTAGCTTCTTTGAAAGCAGTTATTGAAGGCGGTTCTATTACTGCGGGTAACGCGAGTCAGTTATCTGATGGTGCTTCTGCTTCTGTATTAATGGAAGAAAGCCTTGCTGAAAAACGCGGTTTAACGCCATTAGGTCGTTACATGGGCATTGCAGTAGCTGGTTGTGAGCCTAATGAAATGGGTATCGGTCCTATTTATGCTGTACCTAAACTTCTTAAGCAACATGGTTTAACAGTAGACGATATTGGTTTATTTGAACTTAATGAAGCTTTCGCAGTACAAGTACTTTACTGTGCAGATACTTTAAAAATACCAATGGATAAATTAAACGTTAGTGGTGGTGCCATTTCAATCGGTCATCCTTACGGAATGAGTGGTGCTAGAATGGTTGGTCACGCTTTAATTGAAGGTAAACGTCGCGGTGCTAAATACGTTGTTGTAACAATGTGTGTTGGCGGCGGTATGGGCGCAGCAGGTTTATTCGAAGTTTTATAATTTAAAATCTTTCGTGTAAAGCATAAACATGACTTTTATTTTATTGAAATAAGAGGCGTGTTTATGCTTTTTTTGCATTATTTAAATGTTTAAAACTTGTCTAATAGCAAAATCTGGATAAAACATGTCCAATAAACACTTCTAATAAATAAACAATATAAAATTAAAAAGAGGAATGTATGATTAAATTTTTACGAGAAAAACAAAAGGTAATCGATGGCCTTTTATTTAGCGTCTTACTTTTAACAGCATTGACCATCTCAAAAGCGGTTAATGCTTCAGATCCACTACCATCGTGGAATGAGGGAGAAAATAAAGCGGCAATCATCGCTTTTGTTAAACGTGTAACAGACAAAGATTCCACATCGTTTGTTAATCCAAGTGAACGCATTGCTACTTTTGATAACGATGGTACTTTATGGGCAGAACAACCTATTTATGCACAGTTAATGTTTGCCATTGAAAGAATTTATACCCTTGCGCCAAATAATCCACAGTGGAAAACACAGCAACCGTTTGCCAAGTTATTAAGTGGTGATATAGAAGGTGCATTAAGTCATGATAAAAATGCAGTAAATACTATTGTTATGGCAGCGAACACAGGGATGGATGACGAGCAATATACCCAAATTGTTGAGCAGTGGATAACACAGGCAAAACACCCAGTAACTCAGCGCTTATATACTAAAATGGTTTATCAACCCATGCTTGAGCTTATCACTTATTTACAAGATAACGACTTTAAAACGTATATTGTATCAGGTGGCGGTATACAATTTATTAGAGCATGGTCGGAGCAGGTTTATAATATTCCACCAGAGCAAGTGATTGGCAGTACGATGAAACGATCTTTTGTTATTGATCCTCAAATGCCTGAGTCGTCTAACAAGGTAATCTTAAGGCATGCTGAAATGGATTTTTACAACAACAAAGCTAATAAGGTTATTGCAATCAATACGCACATAGGAAGACGTCCTATTGCAGCTTTTGGTAACTCTGACGGTGATATGCAAATGCTTAAGTATGTTACAGATGGGAAGGGCGAACGTTTAGGCGTTATTATTCACCATACAGATGAGAAACGTGAATGGGCCTATGACAGGAAATCTCCTATAGGGCACCTTAGTAAAGCTTTAGATGATGCTAAGTCTAATCAGTGGCAAGTAATCGATATGAAAAAGAGCTGGACGGTTATATATCCTCATTAATTCTGGCGAAGTATGTAGAACTTAGGTTAAATAATATATTCACAGCTAAGCAATACGCAATTTAAAACTAAAAAGCCCATTAATACTTAAATAGATTAATGGGCTTTTCTTTATTTAATTAAACAACTAAAAAACTAAATGGCTAAACAAAGTTGTTGTAATCGCCATAGCCACTTTTAGCAACCACACCGCCATCTAACACTAAGGTATGTCCTGTTACCCAAGCAGAGGCTTTAGATGATAAATAAATAACACTACCGGCAATATCACTTTCATTACCAAGTCGCTCCATCGGCACCATCTCTTCTGCGAATGAATTTTCTTGTGCATTACCTAAGGCATGCTTTGTCATTTTACTTAAGAAAAAACCAGGTGCTATCGCATTAATATTTATATGCTCTTTAACTAAGTCTCCGGCTAAATGTCGAGTCATTTGCATCACAGCCGCTTTACTGGCTGAATAAGAGTAATTTGTTGTTCTAGGATGCGTTATCGCATTAATTGAGGCGATATTAATAACTCTCGCTGGGTCTTGAGCAGAGCCAGAGGCTTTTAATAACGGCAGCAATTGCTGAATAACGAAGAAGGGCGCTTTTGCGTTTAAATCCATTACTTTATCCCACCCCATTTCAGGAAAGTTATCAAAAGTCTCTCCCCAAGCAGCACCTGCATTGTTCACTAAGATATCTATCTTGCTTTCTGTTTGTTGAATCGTTTTAACAAAATCACAAATGCCTTCAAAGCTGGATAAATCAGCGACAACAGGTATACAATTTATGTCGGGGTTATCATTAAGTGCAGATAACGCTTGTGCTGTTTTAGTTAACTCATCTTTATTTCTAGCCGTTATATACGTTTTAACGCCATTTTCTAGTAAACCATGGGTGATCATTTCCCCTAATCCACGTGAGCCTCCGGTTACAATGGCAACCTTACCTTCAACTGAAAATAAATCTTTCATGTACTTCCTTTAAAAATTATTAACTGTAGGCTAATTGATATGATCCAAGCCTAGAATGAATTTTACGCTTTAACCCAGTTATTAAGTACCGGTGTTAATTGCTCATTTAAGCGAGAATATGCTTTCTCTGTTAAATGAAGCCCATCTTCGACATACCAACTCGCATCAGCAGGAATGTAATCATTAAAATTGAAAAAGCTCACTTTACCAACGCAATATTCTTCAATAGCGCGATTAATATCGTTAATCATTTCAGTTTGCTTCGCCAATTGTTTTTGTGGACAGTGCATAATAGAGAAATAGCCAATTTTACACTCACCAGTATCACAACAATTAGCCTTTGCTGTCTCTAAAAGCTTGTCTAAAAGTTGGCAAACATTGTTTATGATACTTTCTGCACTTCCACCATAAATTAAATCATTGCTACCACAATAAACTAAAATGTTTTTTGTTGGGAATAGGTGACTTAGGTCATTATTTTCTGCTTTATCAAGCCAATAACTACTTTGAGTACTTCGAATTGCTTGATTAGATATAACAAGCTCGCCTAGTTGAGGTTTCCCCCAAAATTCAAAAATACTACTGCCAATTAACGTAATATCAGTCATTTAAATTTCCGCAGCTAACCAAGCCGCTTGATTAATAGCACGCTTAGCATCTAATTCTGCGGCTACATCAGCGCCACCAATAATATGTATAGGCTTATCAAAGCCCGATTGTTCAAGCGATACAGCAAGCGATTTATTCGGTACCTGACCAGCACATAAAACAACATGGTCGACATCTAGAATTTGCTTTTCCTTGTTTATCGCAATGTGTAAACCATCGTCATCAATTTTTAAGTATTCTACGTTTGCTAGCATATTGACTTTTTTGTGCTGTAAGCTAGCTCGGTGAATCCAGCCAGTGGTTTTACCAAGATTTTTACCGACTTTCGTTGCTTTACGTTGCAATAGGTATATTTCTCTAGGGCTTGGTATTATCGATTTTTCAGTCAATCCGCCATGATTTTTATTCGTTAAATCAATACCCCATTCCTTCACATATAAAGACTTATTTAAAGTAAGTGATTCACCTTGATGGCTTAAGTATTCAGCAACATCAAAGCCAATACCACCAGCGCCAATTAAAGCGACTTTACCACCTACCGTGACAGATTTATTTAATACGTCGATATAACTAATAACCTTTTCATGGTCTATACCGATGATATCAGGCGTTCTTGGCGTAATACCCGTTGCAACAACGACTTCGTCAAAATCTTTTAACATGTCTGGCGTTGCTGTGGTGTTAAATTTTAAAGTAACTTTATAGCGCGCTAATTGCTTAGCAAAATAACGTAAGGTCTCATTAAACTCTTCTTTACCTGGTATTTGCCTAGCAAGGTTAAATTGGCCACCAAGGGTAGGGTGTTTATCAAATAATGTAACCGTGTGTCCTTTTTGCGCAGCATAAGTGGCAAAGCTAATTCCAGCAGGGCCTGCTCCTACTACCGCTAAATTTTTCTTGTCTTGATTTGATACCTCAGTAAAGTTCAAAAGTGTTTCATTCGCCGCTCTAGGGTTTACTAAACATGAGGATATTTTATTATCAAAAGTGTGATCTAAACATGCCTGGTTACACGCAATACACGTATTGATATCTTCAGCTCTATTTTCTTTTGCTTTGTTTACAAATTCAGGATCGGCTAAAAATGGTCTTGCCATTGATACCATATCGGCACATTCTTGCTGTAAAAGGTCTTCTGCAACTTCCGGGGTGTTAATTCTGTTACTGGTAATAACAGGAATTGAAACCACCGCTTTAATCTCTTTAGATAAACTTGAGAACAGGGCTCTAGGAACAGAAGTCGCTATTGTGGGAACACGTGCTTCATGCCAACCAATACCTGTATTAATGATGGTTGCACCTGCTTGTTCAACCGCTTTAGCAAGTTGTATTACTTCTTCATTTGAACTGCCGTCTTCAACTAAGTCAAGCATTGATAAGCGGTATATAAGTATAAACTTTTCACCAACGGCTTGTCTTACTTGTTTAATAATCTCTAATGGAAAGCGAATACGGTTTTCATAACTACCACCCCATTTATCGTCTCGATGATTTGTTC
>JBMYWR010000147.1:0-7833 GCA_049607625.1 Colwellia sp. | reverse complement strand
CTTATACAGACCAGTGAAGAGGATACTAAAGCGTTAGTGCATGCTCTGCTTGAACAAAATGTGGACCTTATTTTGTTTGCTGGAGGGGATGGTACCGCTAGAGATATTGCCGACACATTACTTGATTATCAAGCTGATGGGCAGGCGGTGAATGTTCCTGTATTAGGTATTCCTGCAGGTTGTAAAATTCACTCAGGTGTTTATGCTGTAACACCTAAAGCTGCAGGTTTAGTCGTAGAGTTAATGCTAACTAAACAATTGGTAACACTATCGAGTGGTGACGTCATGGATATTAATGAAAGCTTATTTAGAGAAGGGATTGTAAAAGCGAAACGTTATGGCGAAATGCTCACTCCAACCGAGCTTAGATATGTACAAGCGGTTAAGTCGGGTGGTAAAGAGCTTGATGAGTTTGTCTTGCAGGATATTGCGGCGTTTGTAATAGAGCAAATACAAGAAGATGAAGATGAGTTGTTTATTATCGGCTCGGGCTCTACAACCGCTTATGTTATGACAGAGTTAGGGCTTGAGCATACTTTACTTGGCGTTGACTTAGTTAAAGAGGAAGAACTCATTGCTAAAGATGTTACTGAAAAGGCATTGTTTTCCTCTATTGAAGCACAACTTCATGCTAACAAAAGCGTCAAGTTAGTTATCACCCTCATTGGGGGGCAAGGTCATATTTTTGGTCGCGGTAACCAGCAACTTAGTCCAAGAGTTATCAAGGCGGTGATCTCTCAACCAGGAGGGAAAGATAATATTATTATCATTTCGACCAAGACCAAGTTGCTTGCGCTAAATCAAAAACCTTTAATATGCGACACAGGAGATAGCGAGTTAAATCAAGCACTTTCTGGCTTTATGTCGGTAACAACTGGATATAACGATAAAGTGCTATATGCCGTGTCAGGTGATATGTAAAAACTTGCTCTATAGGCTCTTTTATCAAAATTTCTTTGATAAATACGCTAATAAAATACGTATTTAGAAAAGTAGAAAAGTAGAGAAATAAGTAAGTATGAATAGAAGTCGGCATGTAGTCGTTATTCAGTTGTAATATAAGTAAGTAGTATAGGTAAGTAATGTGAGTAAGTTATATGAGTGAAAAGTTAGTAACATTAGCAGATTTATATCAATATTTAGATAGTCTTTATGATGCAGAGAGTGCAATAGAAGCTGATCATGTTAAGGTAGACTCTATTGTTGTAAAGATAGGAAAAATAGAAGATGTATTGTTTGCAAGCGGATACATTAGGGGCTTTATTTCTTTAGCGTCTACTGAATATGGTGGTGAAGAACAATTATTAACTCAAGCTTTAATTGCAACAATCTCACAAGGGCTTTTAAAAGCTAAAACAGAGTTAACTCCTCAGGACTTTGTTATCGTGCAAAATTTTTGGCTTGAATTACAGAAACTAATGTAGCTCCTAAAAATAAACCGCTTTTTCTAACTGAGGCAGTCAACAAAACACAATCATTACAATAGCAATAGCAATAAAAAATAACAATAAAGGATGTAGAATGGACTTTATATTAGAGCAAGATCAAAGCGTTATTATCTCATATGCGGCATTAATTTTCGGTGTTTTTATTACGCTTTTGCTTATTTTAGTGATATTAGTTTTATTACGATTATCTCGAATGAAGTCCATGATTATAGAGGCGAATGAGCAACTTGCCAGCCAAACAAGTGCGCTGTTTGAACAGCAAGGGCAAGAAACGCTTAATAAGTTTTTACAACAATACACTATCGAGCAAAACAAACATCAACATAGCCTTGCAAGTCAGTTTGATCAGCAAATGTCCAACTTGCGTATTAAATTATTACGTGAGTTAAATACTCAAAAAGAACAGCTAAGTCAGAACCACCTACAAACATTAGAGCAGTTATTAACCCACCTTAATAAAACGAGTTTAACCAGCCGAGAGGAGCTTTCAAATACGCTAGCAAAAACCAGTGAGCAAATGAGTAAACGGATAGATGCATTAACGACATCTACCGACAAACGTTTACAAGATATTAGTGGTCAGGTTGAAAAAAGATTATCGGAAGGCTTTGAAAAAACAACTAAAACATTTACCGATATTTTACAAAGATTATCTTTAATAGATGACGCCCAGAAGAAAATAACGGAACTTTCAACTAATGTGGTGAGTTTGCAAGAGGTGTTAACCGATAAGCGATCAAGAGGAGCTTTTGGTGAGGTTCAGCTTAATGGTTTAATAAGGAACGTTTTACCTGAAAATAGTTTCAAATTACAACATACACTATCGAATGGGAAAATTGCCGACTGCGTTTTGTTTTTACCTAAGCCTACCGGTAATGTTGTTGTTGATGCGAAATTCCCGCTAGAAAGTTATCGAAAAATGGTCGATTTTTCAATAGCACAGGCAGATAGAAACAATGCTTTAAAACAGTTTAAGCTAGATATTAAAAAGCATGTAAATGATATTAGTGAAAAATATTTAATTAATAATGAAACAGCCGATGGCGCTATTATGTTTATTCCTGCCGAAGCTATTTTTGCGCAAATTCACGGACATCACAGTGACCTTGTTGAGTATGCAAATAAAAAACGGGTATGGTTAACGTCACCTACTACGCTAATGGCAATTTTAACCACAGCAAGGTCGGTACTTAAAGATGAAGCCACACGCGCTCAGATTCATATTATTCAAGATCATTTGTCGCACTTATCAAAAGACTTCGACCGATTTAAAGGGCGTTTTGCTAATTTGGCGAGACATATAGATCAAGCCGCTGTCGATGTGAAAAAAATTAACACCTCAGCAGACAAAATATCAGATCGTTTTGAGAAAATAGAGCAGGTTGAATTACAAGAGCAGCTAGAAAGCCACGTTGAAAAAGACAACGAGTAAAAGAACAGGACAAATAAAGCGTAGGTAAAAAGCAAATAGACGAAGCAAAGGCTTCTCTTCTAATTTACTTAAGTCATTTAACTTATTGCCACGCTTCCATATCCATCCTACAACGATGAAATAGAACAGTGACATTAACGGTTGTAATATTGTCGTTAGCAACTGAATTACCAGACCAAATAATACGTCAAAGAAAGCCACTAAGGTCATGCTAGCAATTAATACCACAAGAGAAACTAACCAAGTAGCTTTATTACGAGCAAACGACTTTTCTTCAACTAAATAAGAAACAGGTACTTCAGTTGAAGAAATGGTTGAAGTTAATGCCGCAATTGACAACAACATAAAGAAAGCAAAAGAAACAATTAAGCCAGTATCACCCATAGAGGCAAATAAAGAAGGGAGTATTTGAAATATAAGTTGCCCTTCGCCAATAAGGTGACCACCGGCAAAAACCTCTTGGCCTGCATGTTGTGCTACAAACAAAGCAGGAATAATTAATAAGCCAGCTAAAAAAGCAATTAATGTATCAAGCGCAGCAATAGAGACGACTAATTTACCGATGTCATGATCTTTTTTAATGTAAGAGCCATATACCATCATGCCGCCAACACCAATAGACAAAGAGAAAAAGGCTTGTCCCATGGCTGAAATAATTAATTTAGGGTTGGTTATTTGTGAAAAGTCAGGAATTAAATAAAGCGCTAAGCCTTCCATCGCACCATCTTGTTGAAGAATATAGATGATAAGACCAATTAACATGGCTAATAACATCGGCATTAATCGACTAGACCACTTCTCTATGCCTGAATGAACACCTTGGTGAACTATGATAGCCCCTAATAAAATAAATACAGGGGTGAACAAGGCATTGCGAAGCGTACTGGAAGTGGATAACCATGTTGAAATATCTAATAGGCCAATAAATTCAAAAAGGGCAGAGGCAGCATGGGCAAGCATCCAACCAGCAACAATGGTGTAAAAGCTTAACATCATCATTGCGCCTATTAAGCCGATAATACCAGCTCGTTTACCTAGCATTGGGAATTTATCGCTACAAGCTTCCTTTAAAGCACTCACTGGGTTTTTCTGTGCTTGGTTACCAATATAAACTTCTGCGTATAATGCCGGCAGTGCTAGTAATAAGGTCACTAAAAGGTACACAAATAAGAATGCACCGCCACCGTTATTAGCTGCTTGAGTCGGAAACCCCCAGATATTGCCTAAGCCAATAGCAGAGCCTGCAGCAGCAAGAACAAAACCGAGTTTAGATTGAAATGAATCACGAGAGTTTACAGAAGAGGTTTGTGACGCTTGCATAATTGAATTTTGAATTTATGAATAGGTTTGAATGCGATAAGCTTACCTAGTTCAAACCCTTTTGGGAAGTGAGTTTTTTAAATAACTCTATTTTTATAGCCGTGGAGATTTAAAGCTTTAAATCTCCACTTATTTATGAATGGGTCAAGAGTGGTTTATGAATAGTTTAAGCGTGTTAGTGAATGACTTATGAAAAATTTATTAAAGACATTTATCGGCTAACTATTTTCAAATTTATATTGTCATCAGGCATATTCTAAGCCTTACCATCTGCCTTATTTTCTTCTTTATTACCGGGTTTGTTCTCTGACATATCATCGGTTAAATGAGCACTTTTGTCAGATATTTCATATAAATTAAAGCTAGCGTTATCGTCACCTTTTACAAAAATACTGCAATCATTCCATGAGTCTGGAATAGTAAATACATCATCAGCTTTTAAGCTAAATGTACTGAGGCTATTACTACAACGAACTTCTAAGGTGTCTACCTGGCCATTTATATCTCCAATAGAGAATTTACTTCTTACTAGCTTATGGTACCAATTGTTATTAGCTATTTTGCCCTCTACCAAAATATCTCTTTCACTTGCGATTAAACTGTCAATTTGTTCCATATAAGGCGTAAAAGAACTCATTAGCTTCTTTGCGTAATCAGTATCATACTGCTCGATTTTATTAAAAGTATCTTTTGCTTTAGAAAACAATTGTTTTTTTATCTGTAAGCGTAATAAATTATGCATAATGTGTAATGACGCGGCATCACTAAAAGAAGAGTCTTTAAGTGAAACATAATTTGAAGCCTTTTTAGCTGAGATGTAGGTTTGCTGCTCATCTTCATTTAAAACAGCATACTTCATATTAGTGTAATGACCCCATGCTAATTCCATAGAGTTTTTGTTTTTAAATTTATTTATTTTATCAATTAGCTCTGCAGTTTTAGCTAAATCTCCCTCGTCTATACTAGCAAAGCTTTGCTTTAGTAATTTTATAAATTTTTTGTCAGCTCCTTGATTTCCCATTTTAAAGCCTAACTGGACCGAGTTTTGACAAGACACAATATTTTCATTGTTTTCATCTTTTGCAGGTGTAAACCGCCATTTTTTTAAAGCCCTTTTGGCTTCATGTACAAAAAATCGTCCCCCTTCATTGTCCATTACAATAACATCTTCAACCCTACCTTCGGTATTAATAACATAAGAAAGTCTGACCCAACCCTCATCACCATTTCTTGCTGCGCTTATTGGGTATCTAGGGTTTACTCTATCGACTGCTACAGCAGGCGTCATCATGGTTATCAGTTCAGATCTTTCAGGTGTCAATTCGCTTTGTGCAAAACTCATAAAAGGTATTAAACAGATAAAAGAGGCTGCACCTAAAGTAGAAAATAAAAACGAGCGAAATATAGCGGTTGTCTTTGATGGGGTCCAATGTAATTTTTTCATTAACTTTCCTGTTAAATTAATTTGTTGTAGCTTAATTGGTTCTTAGATTAAGTCTTAACTTAAACCTTAACTTAAATATAAACGTCGTCTAATACTAATAAAATAAAAACGTTTAATTATAGTTACTTATATTAAACTACAGAATATTTAGTTTTACAAGAGTGCAATAATCAACCGTTATCATTTTTTACCATTTAAACCAGTACAAGTGAGCAATAACTTAATTGAATAGGTATAAGCAAGATAGCTTTTATTTTATTAAGTTTTGTATGATAGAATTTACTTTTAGCTAGGTCGTTAATACCATAACTAAATTAGCACTTACATTTTTAAATAATAAATAACTTTAGAACCTACTATGCTTCAATATGAAATTATTCCCGTTACACCTTTCCAACAAAACTGTACCTTATTTTGGTGTGACAAAACGAAAAAAGCTGCTGTTATAGACCCCGGTGGCGAATTAGATAAAATACTTGCTGCAATTGAAAAACGCGGGTTAACGCTTGAGAAAGTATTGTTAACTCATGCACATTTAGATCACGCTGGCGCAACCGATGCTTTAGCTAAACATCATCAAGTACCCATTGAAGGACCTCACAAAGATGATCAATTTTGGATTGATTTAATTGAAGAGCAAAAAAAGCAATTTGGTTTTAGTGAGGGGAGTAAATTCACCCCTGACAGATTTTTAAACCAAGGCGATAAAGTATTCTTTGGTGATATTTGTTTAGAAGTTTATTTTTGCCCAGGACATACACCTGGTCATGTTGTATTTTTTCATCGAGAGTCGAAGTTAGCTCAAGTTGGCGATGTATTATTTTGTGGCTCAATCGGTAGAACAGATTTCCCTAGAGGTGATCATGCAACCTTAATTGATTCCATTCGAAATAACTTATTTACCCTAGGCGATGATGTGCAGTTTATTCCAGGTCATGGCCCTATGGGAAGTTTAGGGCATGAACGCAAAACCAATCCTTTTGTAGGAGATAGAGCTATGGGGCAAGGGCGTTAACATGGAAAAGTTTGAACTTGGTAAAGCGCAAGAAAATAACAACCTACTTGCAAAAATACAGGCTTATTTAAGGGTTATCGATTCGAGTAAAATATTTCAAGCTATTATCATTGCCGTTATTTTATTATCGGCTTTATTAATTGGCGTTAGAACACATAATATTCCAGAGCGAGCCGTCGCTTTTCTTGTTGTCATGGATGTTGCAGTAACGATTTTCTTTGTTTTTGAAATCATTATTCGTTTTTTAGCCGACCCGCAAAAAAAGCAGTTCTTCAAAAACGGATGGAATGTATTCGACACCATTATCGTGATAGGAAGTTTGATACCAACCGGTGGTTCAGGAGTATTATTAGCAAGGCTATTAAGGGTATTTAGAGTATTACGTCTTGTCTCTATGGTGCCAGAACTACGTATATTAATTAATGCACTTCTTAAAGCTATACCTAGAATGGGTTACATCGCTTTATTAATGTTTGTTATTTTTTATATTTACGCTGCTATGGGTAGCATGTTTTTTCATAATATTAATGATGTATTATGGGGCGATGTGTCTATTTCTATGCTCACGCTCTTTAGAGTTGCTACCTTTGAAGATTGGACCGATGTAATGTATGAAACCATGGCGGTTCATCCCTTTAGTTGGATTTATTACCTCACCTTTATCTTCCTAACCGCTTTCGTCTTTTTAAATATGATGGTTGGTACTGTGTTGGAAGTGATGGGGCAAGAGCATGATAACTACAGAGCAGAGCAACATGGAGAAAGTGCTGAAGGAGCAGAGCCTGCAAGTCGCGCACAAATTGAAAAATTAGAACGCGAATTAGCAGAAATAAAAAGCTTACTGTTAAAAGAGAGGCAATAAAGTTTAAGACTAAAGCGAAATGCTAGAGGGTAAGACAAGCTAAAATGCTTGAAAGCTAGAAAGCTAGAAAGCTAGAAAGCTAGAAAGCTAGAAAGCTAGAAAGTATGCTTTTACCCTTGTAGGACTCAATTTATTCGGGAAGCTCTTGTGGGGAAGAACAGTGATAAGCCCGTTTTGCCCGCAGATTACCAGGAGAATATGCGTCCTGCATTCTCTAATAAGCAACATCCCTGTAGCGTGCAGATGAGACAAAGCCCGAATCAGACAAGGTAAAGGGTAAGGGCAAGATATAAGAACGTTTTTACCACAGAG
>JBMYWR010000146.1:0-7909 GCA_049607625.1 Colwellia sp. | reverse complement strand
GTAATACCTAATGTTTATATAGCGTTACTATAGAAGTAAAGTGAACTGAATGACAACTTTTAACTACACGTTACAATAAAGAGACAAATATTCGTTAGCTTTATTATAGACAGCCCGCCATTTACAAAAAGTTATTGATTTACATTAAGCTCAATAAAATAAGTTGAAAGGTTAATTAATCAGTTATAAAAATTTACGGCCCCTTATTAGTGACAAGAACGGTAAGCACTGTACCTTTGAAATTAAACCAACCAAGCATTCATATATTGTTTATTTTAATGAATTTTAAATGTCATTAGATATTTCATTTAGTTTACAGTTTTGGTGTAACCCCTTATTGAGTAATTTAAGTTGGCAAATCTACTTTAAACTTTCAATTAGCTTTAGCTTACTTTTAAAATTTAACTTTACATGAATGTAGCGAGCTAGTGTGGCAATTAGTACCAAAGTGCCAATACCCACTTGTGTGAGCCATATTGTTGTGTGGTTGTACATTAAAATGCTCACGGCCGCAGTGATGCAAAGTGCTGCCCACAAAATGGAACAGCCTATAAGGTTTAAGCGCCAATAGTTTATTTGATTAATGAGCTGCTGCTTTTTAAAAAGTAGTAAACCATTAACATCTAGGGTGTGTGTTTTTATTAGCTTTTTGCGCTGAATAAATGCCCATACTGAAAACCCAATTGGTAACGGAGTTAAAATTGCGTATAACACTTGCTCAAGAGTGCTAGTTGCTTCAAAAACTAATGCATAGATACAAAATAAGCTAACAAATGCGCCAGCAACTAAGTCTAACCATGCTTTAATTGATTGTTTTTTTCTAGCCGATGTAATTTGGCTCAGTAGTGCGGCAGTATCCAGTTTTGGAGTCGCATTTTTATAGTCTTTTTGCCATTGTTCTAATAGTGGATCCATAATTATTATTGCTCCATTAGCTTTTGAAGTTGCACACGTGCGCGGCTAGCGCGCTTGGCAACGTTCGCTTCGTTTAGACCTAACGTATGTGCTATTTCGGCTTGGTTAAAACCTTCTAATTGAAGAGAAATAACTTGCCTAAATTTTAATGGTAGCCGTCTCATCGCTGTCATTAAATCATACGTGTTATCGCTGTGTTGGTGAGAATCAGTACTAACTAAGTCAAGTAAAGGGTCGCTTAAATTATGACGATCTTGGCGACGTGTTTCTTTTAAAACATGATCGACAGCACGGTTGTGTGCGACCCTAGCAATAAAGGTCTTCATACTTGAATCGCCTCTAAAGTTTTCTACTGCATGCCAAACAGCTAACGATATATCTTGCAGTAGGTCTTCTCTAAGTGCTTGGTCTGCTTCATGTGTTGTAGCAATACGCGCCATTAAAGGTGCGTATTGCAATAGTATCTCATGAATATGATCCCTTTTTTCCACTAGTCTTCCTTGTTTTTGATAAATACACTTCTGTAAGCAATATAGCTTATACACGTGAGTATAGGACCCGTAATAATCGCACTTAATAAAAAAGTATAAGGAGCTAACAATAGACTTAAGAAAGAAATTAGCGCGATTAAACACATTGGTTTAAACGCATAGAAAAAAGCATTTAGGCTACTTTTTAATGCTTGCAGTACGTTTTTATCACCAAGTAAAACACAATAGCTTGCAAAACTGACAGGCAGTGTAACAGGAATAATCGAGGCAAAAATAATACCTAGTTGCCATTGGGTAACTTCAGTAGGCTGCGAAAATAAAAGTAAATTTATGCCATCATTTCCTAGTAAAAGCTTTGCTACAAATAACTGAATAAAAAAAGCAGATGCTAAAATTGCTGAAAGCGGAATCATGCTTAGCCAGTTTTTAGCTTTAAAAATCGACTTCAATGAAAATACTTTTTGAGTGGCCAAATGGTGAATGACGATAATAGCGCTGCTGCCTACAAAAGTGGCAGCCCATTTGGAGGCTAGCATGCCATAAGGGGCGGGTAGTATTTGAAAAATACCTTCAATAATTAAAGGAAGCAGTAAAAATAAAAAAAGTTTTACAGGTGCTTGCTTAAAAAGTGAAAAACCGTCTTGAAGCCATTGATTAGCTTTACTAGCGGGTAAACTATGTAGTGGGGTTACTGTTAATGTATTCATAATTACTCTCCTTTTGATTGTTATGTTATTAGTCGATAACAATGAGAATAATCTGACATTTTATTTTTAATTAAAGTAAAAAATTTAAAACACAAAAATAGATTTATAATTAGATTAGCTTACATCACAAGCAGGATGTAAATTAAGCACTTCGGTAACTACTTGACCAAATAGAGCTTGTTCTTGCTTTGACAAATTAATAGTTGGGTCAAATTTCATGATATCCGCGGGTCGTGAAGTAATTATTTCTGAAAAAGTCATTGCTGTTAATACATTGCCTGCATAAGAGGCATGGTTGCCATCATCCATATGTAGTTTTGCATTTGGCATTAACACTAAAAGCCTGTTCCAAACAAGGCCAATAGGAGCTACGCAGCTAGGTTGTTTAGCGCTTATTGATAAATGTAAGTCGTATACACGCTGGCCTTCTTCAGGGTTGCCTCTTTGTGGGTGTTCAGGAAATAAAATAGGTGTAATATTTTGTGCCTTGGCTGATGAAATTAAATGCTCAGCGGCATCAGTAGGGTAAGTTGTTAAACCAGACTGAGAGTATTTTTGGCCTTGAAAAATGGCATGGCTTAGATTTTTGTTTTTAAGTTTGTCTACGTTTGCCCTAATACTCACAATATTATCTAAAAAAGGTCCCGACACTGTGGTTGTTTGAACTGACTTATCTGGGTATTGGTTTTCGATTATATGCTCAATGATCCGCCCTAACTGACTGCTGTGACTATTGCCATAAATAATAATGTTGTAATTATCTTCGATATTGTTTTGTGTAATTGGAGTCGGACTTTCACTTGTATTTGATTGCGGAACTTTGGTATTACTGCTGCCTGAACCGCAGGCTGATAAAAAGATTAAAGAAAAAAGCCAAAATTGTTTAGGGGTATTAAAACTTATCATACTAATTTGTACCAATATTGAAAACTACTTACTGATACTAGTAGGTTAATTCTTATGCCACAAGTTCTTGCACGGCTCAAATACCTTAGTGATATTTTGTTTTATGATTTAAACAAAAAGCCCAGCAAAAATGCTGGGCTAAGGTACTTAGGTAATAAAGATATTATTGCGCTAATTCACCAGTAGCTGACTCTA
This sequence comes from Colwellia sp., assembly GCA_049607625.1. Taxonomy (GTDB): domain Bacteria; phylum Pseudomonadota; class Gammaproteobacteria; order Enterobacterales; family Alteromonadaceae; genus Colwellia. Next base: position 4,695 of record JBMYWR010000146.1, on the reverse strand, counting down.
TGTGTGCTCTTACAAACCACTGAAATTGCTCAAGATCGGCAAGTTGGCTTATTAACATATCTTCAGATACTGGGTCTAAATCTGATACCGTTTCGATGGCTTTACGGTGATCGGCATTAATGCCGTTGTACACTTTATCTAACGCGCCTAAATGCTCGGTAACAAGTCCTTTACCTAATGAATATTCGTTCCATGTACGGCGGTCAACAATTGACTTAGGTGTCCCTACTGGTATGCCGCCTAAAGTGGCAATACGCTCGGCTATTGTATCTGTCATTTCGCGCACAGCTTCAACCTGAGGGTCTAGCATTTCATGCACACCTATAAAATTAGGACCAACAACATTCCAATGAATATGTTTTAGTGTTAATTGAAGATCTATAAGTGCAACCATGCGGTTATCTAAGGCTGCGATAGTTTTTTCAGCTGATTCGTTGCTCATACCTGGTGCAGTAAATTTAGCTTGCTTATTTGTATTGCTCATAACTTCTCCTACTTAACTATTTAATATTTTCACGTAGTCCTTTAACGTAATAAATACGTGATAATTGTATGAAGCAATCAATATGCCGAAAGTTAAACTAAATAAAATTGTTTTAAATCAGTTGCTTGTGTTTTTGCTTTTGTTTGGTTTTTTATTAATATGAGGTGGTTATGAAAAGTCTGCATCTTTTTGTAAAATTTGCAGACCAAACAGATTTGCTGAAACTAAACTAGAATATTTTTAACGGGTGTATTCATGTGCCTTTAGTAATTCAAGCGGTATTACTTCAAGCGATTTTTTATTAGTGGCCTGCAAGATTACTGGCGGCGCAACGTTTGCTTGTTGCGCATGAAGCCATCTTATTGCGCATAAACACCATTTGTCGCCAGCTTTTAAGCCTTTAAAATCGTAAAGTGGATTGGGCGTTATGAGATCATTACCTTGTGACTTCGAAAACTGTAAAAATTCTTCGGTCATAATTGCACACACACTATGATTACCGCGATCAGAGTCTGGTACATAGCAAAAACCCTCGCGAGTATACCCGCCATTTCCACAGCATAATTGTAACCGGGTATCCAGAACGTTAAATTGATTTGCCATAAGGTGCCTTAAGTCATTATGTTTAATACAGTAAAAATTACTTTATCAGGCGCTAAAAAGTATAGCTACTAAAGTGAGGATGTTTGATTATGACTTTTTAAAAAAATCGGGGCATTTAAATGAAGGGAGGAGGGGAAAAGTATTATTTGTGCCACAAACTAGTTTCACTAGATCGTGGCACAAGTTAAGTTAAAGTTTGTTAACTATTCGTATTTTCTGGCTTTTTTAGTTTTGATTACTGCAATGTATGCGTGCCAGCTTGCATAGCTAAGTAGTGGCATAATCACAATAAACCCAACAGCCCCAGTTACAAAACCAAGCGCAACCATTAGGAAAATGCATATTGACCAAACAACCATTGGCGCAAAATTATTTTTAACGGCATTAATAGATGAGACGATAGCTGTCATTATGTCTACGCGTCTTTCCATCATAATTTGTGGTGTAAATGCAGACACTGAAAAAACAGACACGAGTAAAACGCCACCTGCAATTGTACCAAGCGTTAAAAATGCTGACAGTTCTTCAAATGTTGGGTTAGCGTAGTTAGGGTATAAAGCATGAACAAGGGCGGCAATGCGCATCCACGCAATCATTATTACGAGTAATAATATTGCAAATCCCCACTCTCCAACTGGGTTTCTAAACATCGACTTTAGCGAATGCCTAAAAGTGGGTTTGTGGCCTTTTTCGAGTTCCCATGCTACGTCGTATAGGCCGGCTGCGAAAGCGGGTCCAATTAAAACAAACGCAACAGTGGCGGGTAAAATTACAAATACGCTTTGTGCAAAAAATGCAGAGTAGATAATAGCTGCAGGAATAATACTAAACACTAGGCCATAAATTACAGTAAGTAACGGGGCTCGGGTCATATCTTTAAACGCAAGTGCTAACCAGTGAAAAGCAGCGAACGTATCTACTTTGTTACACTCTATACAGCGAGCAAATTCGGTATTTTTTTCAATTGTTTTTGTTGTAGGCATAAGTGGAGCTCCTCTATAAAGCCTCTATTTAGGTTTAGGTCATAAACGCTTTATTTACAAATATTAAACATACATACGGAGCTAAAATTAAAATTGTTCACTAAATAAACGTTTTATGTTTTTAGAAGGGGGGATTACAAAAGGAAATTTTATAGGAGGATTGCTGAAATCAATATTAATAAAGTACTACTTAACCTGTAGGCAGGTTAAGTAGTTAAATAATGCTCAGCCTAAGCTGATTGCTAGGTATTGTATCTCGTCACCATTTATTTGTGGCAAAAAGTAAATATCGTTGTATTTAAAATATTGCTGAGAGTTTATGGTAACTGGCTCAGCTGACGATGGTAGTTCATCGTAAACTTGCCCTAAGCTATAGTCGAAGACGTTGCCAATTTTAATAGCTTTGTTGCGCTGAATTATTGGCGCATCTACCACTTTATAGCCGCCGTTATCGGCAATATAGAAAACGTTCTGATAAGCATAATATGTGGTGTTGCGATGTTTCATACGCGAATAATGTCTAGGAAGTTTTTTAATGCGCAGTCCGCGAGGTGGCATCACAGCGTGATAGCCTTTTTTAGCTTTTCGGTAGTAAATGCCGTCATTAAAGCTAAATGAAATTCCATTAAACCAAATAGAGGTACTTCTTCTTGGCAAGTGCCTTATGTATCTATTTTCTTTGTAATAACGCGGCTTATACCTATTAGTTAGGTAGTTATATTTATGATTGTCGAAACGTAGTTGTTTACGCTTTTCTTGCTGCTTTTTTTGCTTGTTCTTTTCTTTTTTACGGTCTTGGCGCTTTTCTTTTTTATGCTCTATGCGTAGTTTTTTTTCATGGCGACGTTCATCGCGCTTATACTCAATGCGTTTAGGGTTTTCGTGCTTATAATTTTTATGAGCTTCTCGCTCGTTGGGCGCTGCAATTGCGGTGCTTGAAAGCGCGCTAATGGCAATTATACCCGATAGTAAAAATGTAAGTTTCATAGTGTGCCTCGTTTATGTTGTTACATAACTAGGCTTAATATTAACCTCTGAAACTGAACATTAACTGACCTATTTAATGTTTGGACGTTCCTTTACATTGCTTTACGTAAGCTAAACAGTTTCTTACTTATTATTACAGTTTTAAACAGGGCGCTTTAAACAATCTATACATGTGATAAAAAAAGAGTGCAGGTTAAAATTAAAGACTAACTTATAAGCCAAGCTATTAAAATTTAAATCATTTTAATAGCTTGTTCATTAGTGCTTAGCTGGGGCTAACAAATCTCATCGAGTAAATGCATCACACGTTCGCTGGCTGCTTCCATTTTATGAATATGCTTAATTGCAGATTCTTTATCGCCATTTTGAATTGAGTGCAGAGCCGCAACACCATTTTTATGTACTTCACTATGCGGGTTTTCTAATTGTTTAAATGCATTGGTGTGTTTAAATTCGGCAGACTGCTCTGAACTATACCACTGGCCTAATCGGCACATTGTATGGTCGCTAAAGTCATTAATTGACTTGTTGCTTTGGCCATTTGCTACTGCATAAATGTCACCTTTCCATACAACATGATCTAGTTTAACGGTTTGAATAAACGACAACGTAGCAGCCTGAGAAATCGTATTTTTCATGTTGTTACAAAAATCGATAATTGAAGTGTAATCGGTATTCAGTGCATCAAAATTATCACTTAGGTGCGAACTATTTTCTTTAATACCTTCTACTGATACCACTGTTTCATCTGTTTTGTTAATAATTTCTTTTACTAGGTCGGCCACTTCTTGCGCTGACTTATTCGTGTTTGTTGCTAGCACCCTTACTTCATCTGCTACAACACTAAAGCCTCGGCCAGCTTCACCCGCACGGGCAGCTTCAATAGCAGCGTTAAGTGCTAATAAATTTGTTTGATCTGATATTTTACTAATTGTTGAAACAAACGTACTGATTTTACCGGCCATGCTAGCTAGGCCTGAAATGTTTTCAGTCATGCTTCCCATTTTACTGGTCATTAAATCCATTTCTTTGACAATATGATTTAGCGAGCTATTTGATTTTTCGAGCAGGGTGTTTATCTTATCGCTTACTTTGTTTTCTTCATCAATTTTAGAGTAAGAGCCCAATACGGTTTGTCTTATATCTTCGATTTGAGCAACACCATTTATAGAGCTGGAAAGTAATGAGTGAGTGAAACTATGATCTTCATTATTATTTGGGTTATTTAACTCTTCAATTAGAGAAGTATTTTCATTGATAAGCGTTGTATTTTTATTACGTAAACTCTCAATTTCTTTTTTTAGTTGGTCATTTTCGTTTTTCAATATCGAGTAGGTTGAACTTAAAACAAACATATTTAGACCTTGATTTTTAAAAAATAATTTACATTTAGTTATCATTATAGAGGTAAAATTTTATTGAGCCTATATTTAAAATCACTGTTTGTTATTAAAAAGTGACTAAGCGTTTACCTACATTCTCTTATTTATTTTAGTTAACTCCTTTTTAACTCTCTATATACCCATGTCCTAATAAACAAAGCCACTTTTTATTAATTATAAAGTGGCTTTGTTTGGTTGGACTAACGCAGGGTGAGTTGTTGGTTTATTTCATCAAAAATACCGGCGTCATCTATGG
>JBMYWR010000145.1:0-8033 GCA_049607625.1 Colwellia sp. | reverse complement strand
TTGGGTCCAAGGGGTCGCAAGTTCGAATCTTGCATCACCGACCACTTTCTTTTTTCACACCTTATCTCATTCTTTGTATTTCTTAAGTATATCTCCGTTCTCTTTTAGTTATTTATAGAGTCCCAGTTAGTTTAACTTCTTTCATAATATCTTATAGCTTATAGCAATCTCACTAATATAATTATTGTACTTCATTATGAGAAAAAATGGATATATACAAGGGTTTAAATCTACTAAGTCGTTATTCTACTTTTATATGTGTTAAGCCGAGTTCAGGTTATTGATTTTGGCCATTTAAAATGAACAGGTCATTAACGGATTTGGTATAATTTAATCAATTTACCTCTTTTTCAAGTAACGTAGGTATATGCTTGCATGTTTTTATCTACCTAGATATAATCCCGCGTCATAATATTTTAACCGTTCGTATGAACTAAGCACATTATTATTTAGGTATTCAGTTACCGACAATATACAAGTGCATTATAAAAAAGCGTAGCACGCTAAGTTTTGAGGTATGTAAATGCAAGTTTCAGTTGAGACTACACAAGGTTTGGAACGTCGTTTGACAATTTCTGTTCCGGCCGAAAAAGTAGATGTTGAGGTTAAGAATCGTCTTCGTCAAGTTGCTAAAACACAACGTATTAACGGTTTCCGCCCTGGTAAAGTACCAGCGTCAGTTATTCAAAAGCGTTTTGGTCAATCAGTTCGTCAAGAAGTTGCTGGTGAAATCATGCAGCGTAGCTTTGTTGATGCGATTGTAGCTGAAAAAATTAACCCAGCAGGTCGTCCTGCATTCGTTGCTAAAAGCAATGAAGATGGTAAAGCATTAGAGTTTGAAGCAACTTTTGAAATTTATCCTGAAGTTGAATTAAAAGACTTAGAAAAAATTGCTGTTGAACGTCCAAGCGTTGAAGTAACTGACGGCGACCTAGATGAAATGTTTGTTACGCTACAAAAGCAACACCAAACATGGAAAGAGAACAAGCGTAAAACTAAAAAAGGCGATAAGTTAACTTTAGATTTCACAGGTCGCATCGATGGTGAAGAATTTGAAGGTGGCAAAGCTGAAGGTTTTGAATTAGAACTTGGTGCTGGTCGTATGATCCCAGGTTTTGAGAAAGAAATCACAGGTATGAAAGTTGGCGAAGAAAAAACAATTAATGTTACTTTCCCAGAAGATTACCATGCAGAAAACCTAAAAGGTAAAGAAGCAGAGTTTGATATCGTTGTTCATAAAACTGAAGGTCCAGTTTTACCTGCAATTGATGATGAATTTGCAAAATTATTCGGTATTGAAGAAGGTGGCGTTGAAGCATTACGCACTGAAGTTAAGAAAAACATGACGCGTGAACTTACTCAAGCTGTTAAAGCTAAAGTAAAAGAGCAAGTAATTAACGGTTTACTTGAAGGTCATGAAGTTGGTTTACCATCTGCATTAGTAGCTCAAGAAGTTGACGTATTACGTCAGCAAGCAATGGAGCGTTTTAAAGGTCAAATGGATCCTAAAAACTTACCAGAGCTACCTGCTGAAATGTTTACTGAACAAGCAGAACGTCGTGTTAAAATCGGCTTATTGTTAGGTGAAGTAATTAAAGTAAATGAGCTTAAAGTTGATACAGCGAAAGTTGATGAGCTAATTGCTACTGCGGCTTCAGCTTATGAAGACCCACAAGAAGTAATTCAATATTACGCATCAAATAAAGAGCTAATGCAGCAAATGCAAAATGTCGCTTTAGAAGAGCAAGCTGTTGAACTTTTAGTAGAAACTGCAAAAGTTAAAGACAAAAAAGCTAGCTTTTCAGAGATTATGAACCCAGAAGGGAAGTAATCACCAGTCGGTCGTAGTTTTCGATTGACAATAGCCTAAGCTATCGCGTAAATTTAATGGCTTGTATGAAATTATTCATGCAAGCCATTTTTATTATATAAAGGGAAGGTCAGTCTTGTTTAATTCATCTATCAACTCTCACATTACATCGCAAACAAATTTGGGTGCAAACGAAGCTCAAAATGCATTGGTACCAATGGTTGTAGAGCAAACACCTAAAGGTGAACGCTCATTTGATATATATTCTAGATTATTAAAAGAGCGCGTTATCTTTTTATGTGGTCAAGTTGAAGACCATATGGCTAATTTAATTATCGCGCAATTGCTATTTTTAGAATCAGAAAGCCCAGATAAAGATATTTTCCTATATATTAACTCACCTGGTGGCTCTGTTACGGCAGGGATGGCAATTTACGACACCATGAAATTTATTAGACCAAACATTAGTACTGTCTGTATTGGGCAAGCTGCTAGTATGGGCGCTTTTTTATTATCAGGTGGAGAAAAAGGTAAGCGTTATTGTTTACCTAATGCACGCGTTATGATTCATCAACCTCTTGGTGGTTTCCAAGGTCAAGCGTCTGACTTTGAAATACATGCTAAAGAAATCTTATTTATTAAAGATAAGCTTAACAAATTAATGGCTGAGCATACAGGGCAGTCGTTGAAAAAAATTACACATGATACAGACAGAGATAACTTTTTAAGTGCTCAAAGTGCTGTAGATTATGGCCTAGTAGATGCCATATTAGATAAGCGTAACGTTTAAATAACTGACGTTGTTACAAGTTTTATTTCGTCAGCTGTATTTAAGTGTATAATAGCGTTTATGCTATATACTTAAGTAATGGTATACGTATAGAAAACAGATTATTAATTTGTCTATTTAGTTTAAATATACAAATTAAATTGTTAAGAGATTGGGATAAGAGGTAATACATGAGCGATATTAAAAAGGGCGATGGAGATAACGGTAAGTTATTGTACTGTTCATTTTGTGGTAAGAGCCAGCATGAAGTCCGTAAATTAATCGCTGGGCCTTCAGTATTCGTTTGTGATGAATGTGTCGAACTTTGTAATGACATTATCAGAGAAGAAATCACAGACATTTCTGATAAAGAGCATAAAGAAGCTTTACCTTCTCCTATCGAAATTCGAGAAGATCTTGACGGCTATGTTATCGGTCAAGAACATGCTAAAAAAGTCTTATCCGTTGCTGTTTATAATCACTATAAGCGTTTAAGAAATGGTGATAAGCATAATGGTGTTGAACTAGGTAAGAGTAATATACTTTTAATTGGTCCAACAGGTAGTGGTAAGACATTACTTGCTCAAACACTTGCTCGTTTATTAGATGTACCATTTACAATGGCAGATGCAACTACGTTAACTGAAGCGGGTTATGTTGGTGAGGATGTAGAAAATATCATTCAAAAATTACTACAAAAATGTGATTACGATGTAGAAAAAGCACAGCGTGGTATTGTTTATATTGATGAGATTGATAAGATTTCTCGTAAATCAGACAACCCATCTATTACCCGTGATGTATCAGGTGAAGGTGTTCAACAAGCGTTGTTAAAGCTTATTGAAGGTACCGTTGCTTCTGTTCCACCACAAGGTGGTCGCAAACATCCACAGCAAGAATTTTTACAGGTAGATACATCTAAAATATTATTTATTTGTGGTGGTGCATTCGCAGGCTTAGATAAAGTAGTAGAACAGCGTTCACAAGTAGGTACTGGTATTGGCTTTGGTGCTGAAGTACGTGGTGCTGACGATGAAAAAACTTTAAGTCAAACCTTAGGTGATGTGGAGCCTGAAGATTTAGTGAAATATGGTCTAATTCCAGAGTTTATTGGTCGTTTACCTGTTGTTGCTACGTTAAGAGAGCTTGATGAAGATGCCTTAATTCAAATTCTTCAAGAACCTAAGAATGCATTAACTAAGCAGTTCGTCGCTTTATTTGACATGGAAAATGTTGAGCTAGAGTTCAGAAAAGATGCACTTATTGCAATTGCTCAAAAAGCAATGAGCCGTAAAACAGGTGCTCGTGGACTTCGTTCTATTGTTGAAGCAGTATTGCTTGATACCATGTATGAATTACCATCAATGGAAAACGTGAGTAAAATTGTTGTAGACGAAAGTACCATTAAAGGCGAGTCTAACCCTATTGTTATTTACGGTAGACAACAAGATAAAGCGGCATCGGAATAGTATTAACCGCTATAAAAAATCAGTAGTTTTGAATCCGCATTAAGCGCCTTCAAATAATTATAAGCCCTAAGTCGCAATAGATAACATATAAGTTATAATTGCAACTTAGGGCTTTTTTAGATCTTGTATTTCTTTAATATACCTTACTAATTTCATTAATACCGATAGAATTAAATATGTGATCTACTTTATACGTAGAGAAAGTGGCCAAATACAAGGCATAAAATTTAGTTTGTAGTTATGCTACCTATAGATATCATAACGTAGTAATTATTCACTTTAACCATTAAAAATGATCATATAATTAGTGAACTTTGTATAATCCCATTGCGTATGAAGAATTGCTCTCGTAGAACTATATGACAACAACCTGCTTATGTGGATTGGTACTAGGATTGTTCTGGAGTTTATTTTTCAGATGTTGTGGTTAAATTTATTTTATATTAAGTTTTTAGACTTGAAAGCTGTGATATCTCCCCCATATTTTATTTTAATAATACCTATATTTTCTAAAGAGTACGTCAATGAGCAATGAAGCATCGAGTAACGAGTTATCTAACCAATTAATCTCTGGCCCTGTGGAGACCCCTGTTCTAGCATTAAGAGATGTGGTTGTTTATCCGCAAATGGTTATTCCCCTATTTGTTGGTAGAGAAAAGTCTATCCGTTGTTTAGATATAGCAATGGACAGCGATAAGAAAGTATTTTTAGTTGCTCAAAAAGATCCCAGTGTAGATGACCCAGAAGCAGAAGATGTTTTTGACGTTGGCACAGTAGCTACAATTTTACAAATGCTAAAACTACCTGATGGCACAGTAAAGGTGTTGGTAGAAGGTATTCAAAGAGCAAAAGTAGAAGAGTTTGTCGAAACAAACGCCTATTTTAGTGCAAAGATCTCCCCGCTAGACATTGAGCACAATGAAGAAATAGTTGAAGATTATGAAGCACTGATACGATCAGCAGTCAGCCAGTTTGAAGGCTATGTCAAACTTAATAAGAAAATTCCACCAGAAGTACTTACTTCTGTTTCGGGTATTGATGATGCAGATCAATTAGCCGATACCATGGCCGCACATATGTCTCTTAAAATCGCAGACAAGCAAAAGGTACTCGAAATAAATAATGCTGCTAAGCGTTTAGAGTACTTAATGGCATTAATGGAAGGTGAAATTGATTTACTACAGGTCGAAAAGAAAATTAGAACCCGTGTAAAAAAACAGATGGAAAAAAGCCAACGTGATTATTATTTGAATGAGCAGATGAAAGCGATTCAAAAAGAATTAAATGAAGGCGATGACGTTCCTGATGAGCTAGAAGAAATGACCAACCGCATTGAAGCTGCGAAAATGCCTAAAGAAGCCAAAGATAAGGCATTAAGTGAATTACAAAAGCTTAAAATGATGTCACCTATGTCATCAGAAGCAACTGTTGTGCGAAGCTATATTGAATGCATGGTGAATGTACCATGGAAAAAGAGAAGCAAACTAAAGCGTGATTTATCACTGGCACAAGAAGTACTTGATAAAGACCACTTTGGCTTAGATAAAGTCAAAGAACGTATTCTAGAGTATCTAGCCGTTCAACAACGTGTTAGCCAATTAAAAGGGCCTATTTTATGTTTAGTTGGTCCTCCTGGCGTAGGTAAAACATCGCTTGGTCAATCTATAGCTAAATCAACCGGTAGACAGTACATCAGAATGGCCCTTGGTGGAGTCAAGGATGAAGCTGAAATTCGCGGCCATCGTAGAACTTACATTGGTTCTTTACCAGGTAAAATTATCCAAAAAATGTCGAAAGTCGGAGTGAAGAATCCACTTTTCTTACTTGATGAAATAGATAAAATGTCTTCTGATATGCGTGGCGATCCTGCTTCAGCATTATTAGAGGTCTTAGACCCAGAGCAAAATACGCACTTTAATGATCATTACTTAGAAGTAGATTACGACTTGTCTGACGTTATGTTTGTAGCCACATCAAACTCTATGGACATGCCAGGACCTTTACTTGATAGGATGGAAGTTATCAGGCTATCGGGTTATACCGAAGACGAGAAGCTTAATATTGCGCGAAATCATTTGGTTATGAAGCAAATAGAGCGTAACGGACTTAAAACGAAGGAAATAACGATAGAAGATAGTGCTATCGTTGGTATTATTCGCTATTACACTCGTGAAGCGGGTGTGCGAAGCCTTGAACGAGAAATATCAAAATTATGCCGTAAAGCAGTGAAAGAAATTTTACTTAATAAATCATTAAAGAAAGTAACAATTAATCAAGATAATTTAAAAGACTACTTAGGTGTTCAACGCTTTGACTATGGTAAGGCAGACGATAAAAACAGAGTTGGTATGGTAACTGGTTTAGCGTGGACACAGGTCGGTGGAGAGTTGCTAACAATTGAAACAGCTAGTGTTATTGGTAAAGGTAAGCTTTCGTATACAGGCTCATTAGGTGATGTTATGCAGGAGTCTATTCAAGCCGCGATGACTGTTGTTCGTAGCAGAGCAGAAAAATTCCGTATAAATGATGATTTCTATGAAAAGAGAGATATTCATGTACACGTACCTGAAGGGGCAACACCAAAAGATGGACCAAGTGCAGGTATTGGCATGTGTACTGCTCTCGTTTCCAGCTTAACGGGTAACCCTGTTAAAGCAGATGTTGCGATGACCGGTGAGATAACATTAAGAGGTGAAGTACTTGCCATTGGCGGCTTAAAAGAAAAGCTTTTAGCTGCGCATCGAGGTGGTATTAAAACGGTTATCATTCCTCATGAAAACGAGCGTGACTTAGAAGAAATACCTGACAATGTTAAAGCGGATTTATCTATCCATCCTGTAAAGTGGATTGAAGAGGTTTTATCATTGGCTTTAGAGCACCCATTTGAAAAATGGAAGAAGGCTTAAGTTAAGTCAAAATATGGTTTTTTTATATCTTTTAGTAAAAAAAAAGGTAAAAAAACAAAAAAAAACCAAAAAAAATGAAAAAAAATGAAAATTTTGCTTTTCAAACGCTGAAACTATGCTAAGTTAAGTACGCTTGTATCGCTAGACCCCTTACTCAATAAGAAGAACGGGCTGGATGATAAGTAATAAGAAGCAACGTTCGATGTTTTAATGAAGTAATAATAACCATTAAAGTTTTATTAAAATAAAAATGGAAAACGTTGAATAATAACAATTGAAGGGGTAAATATTGTGAATAAATCTCAACTAATCGAAAAAATCGCATCTGGTGCAGACATTTCTAAAGCGGCTGCTGGTCGTGCTTTAGATTCTTTAATCGGTTCTGTAACTGAAGAGTTACAAAACGGTGAGCAAGTTGCTTTAGTAGGTTTTGGTACTTTCTCTGTACGTGACCGTGCTGCTCGTACTGGCCGTAACCCACAAACAGGTGCTGCTATCGAAATTGCTGCAGCTAAAATTCCAGCTTTTAAAGCTGGTAAAGCATTAAAAGATGCTTGTAACGGTTAATATATTCAAAAATATATAACTTGTTATAAAAGAAACCACCTTTAGGTGGTTTTTTTATACCTGATAACAAATCGAGGCTCGGTTTAAAGCATACTTTTCTAGGTTCTTTTTTTCCTAGCTTCTGTATTAAGCCTATTTACCTTTAATCAAGAAAAACTATCAAGCAGAGCATGTTATATGCTGTTAAAGCATAAAATTAAGCTATCTCTTCAATCGAGTTCAGGTTAATGAGTATTTCGTTAAAATAAAGAGGAATGTTAGTTTATTAAATTGAGTTCACATAGTTCAGGTATACATTTTAGCGACTCACTTAAAAGCCAATAGTTTAAAAGCATTTGAAGTTTTAATAACGGCCGTGATATAAGTGCCTGCTTTATAGTTATACCAATATCATTTAATATGTGATCATTTCTACTTGTTAAAATCACCAACTACTTCGTTATTTCTTTAATAATTAGAACAACTAGTTACTTAAAAAAATGTCTTGTATTTGGCAATTTTCTCTACGTATA
>JBMYWR010000144.1:0-8060 GCA_049607625.1 Colwellia sp. | reverse complement strand
GTATTTAACGTTTTTGAATATGTATTTAACGCTATTAAATATTAGGCTGAACTAGTAACTTATTAGTTTTTCTTTCCAGTTTTTAATCTAATCTTCAAACCTAGCGATAAGGCTTGAGGTGTCCCACCGATTACCACCATTTTCTTGAACTTCTTGGTAAAATTCATCAACCATTTTGGTCATAGGTAGTTTCACGTTATTTTTTTCTGCTTCTGCAAAAGCTATAGCAAGATCTTTACGCATCCAGTCTACGGCAAAACCAAAATCATATTCTCCAGCAAACATAGTTTTGTAACGATTTTCCATTTGCCATGAGCCCGCAGCGCCCTTTGAAATCGTTTCTACAAGCGCTTGAGGGTCTAAACCTACTTTCTTCGCAAAGTTAAAACCTTCTGCTAACCCTTGAACAACACCAGCAATACAAATTTGATTAACCATTTTAGCTAATTGACCCGCACCGACCTCCCCCATAAGTTGACTAAAGCGGGCATAAGCATCCATCACAGGCTTTGCTTTTTCAAAGCTGGCCAAATCGCCTCCAACCATAACAGTTAATACACCATTTTCGGCTCCCGCTTGTCCACCCGAAACAGGTGCGTCTAAAAAGTGTTGTTGGTTCTTTTGAGCAACTTCAGCAATTTCTCGCGCGATGTCAGCCGATGCTGTTGTATGATCAACCAATAAAGCGCCTTTAGACAGCCCTGCTAAAACGCCCTGCTCACCTAAAATAACTTCGCGCACATCATTGTCGTTACCAACACAAGAAAATACCATCTCGCAGTTCGCAGCAGCTTCTTTTGGTGTTAGCGCCATTTCGCCACCAAACTCTGCCTGCCATGCTTGGGCTTTTTCGCTAGTACGGTTATAAACACACACATCGAAGCCAGCTTTTTGTAAGTGGCCTGCCATGGGATAGCCCATCACGCCTAGGCCAATAAATGCAACTTTCATGTTTCTACCTTATTAAATATATTGTTTTGGGAATTAACTATTTTCTCTAACTTCAAGTAGTTAAATCGAACAAGCTATGATGAAGCCTTTCAACCACGTTGTTTGCTTCTTTTTCGTTTACCAAAAAGCAAAGGTTGTTTGTGCTAGCACCATGACAAATTAAACGCACGTTAATATCATTTATGGTTTGAAAAATATTCTGGCCAATACCTTTAGCTTCCTTTAAGCCATTACCAATCACTGCTACTAAAGATAAGTTATGCTCTACACTAACTTCACATAACTGCTCAAGTTCATCAACCACACTTGAAGTAATAAGTGATTGTGTTGAGCCACTTGGGTTATCGAAAGTTAACGCAACACTAATTTCACTTGTGGTTATTAAATCTACACTTAATTCATGCTTTGCTAAAATAGTAAAAACTTTCGCCAAAAAGCCACTAGCATGGAGCATTGCTGGGCTTTTTACTGTGACTAATGTTTGCTCTCTTCTTAAAGCAATAGCGCGATAAGTTGGGTTCGATTCAACCTTTTTCTTAATTTGTGTTCCGCCTTTTTCTGGCTCTTTACTTGAGCCAACAAAAACAGGAATATTTTGTCGCATAGCAGGAATCAATGTTGCAGGATGAAGAATTTTAGCACCAAAGGTTGCCATTTCTGCCGCTTCACCAAAGCTAATTTCTTTTATTGCTCGGGCTTTATCGGTAATACGAGGATCGGTCGTGAATATCCCAACAACATCTGTCCATATCGCAAGTTTATTGGCGTTTAATGCTTCGGCAAGTAACGCCGCACTATAATCAGAGCCACCTCTGCCAAGCGTGGTTGTTTCACCTAAGCTATCTTGTCCAATAAAGCCTTGCGTAACAATTACTTGATTTTCTAGTAAAGGCTGTAATGACAATTCACAGTGTTGCTTTAATTGCTGTAAGTCAACAACCGCCTTGCCATATAAGCTATTTGTTTTCATGACTTGGCGAACATCAAAATAAGCACCATTTAGCCCTTCTTGTACAAGTACTTTTGCAAAAATACGTGAACTCATTTGTTCACCAAACGATAAAATGTGATCGCTTAACCTTCCTGTAAACTGCTTAGATTGATTTAAAGCACAATCTGAAAGCTCTTCTAACAACGTATCAATCTCAAGGTTTAATGCATTTTCAACGCTTTGTTCAAGGTGTTTGGTTATATTGTGCTGTATCGCTTTAATACTGCTAATGATTTCTGCTTGTTCGGTTACAGGTACATCTTTTTGACTTAGTCTAACTAAATAGTTGGTAACACCTGCACTTGCCGATACCACGACAACACGGTTTTGAGGTGTATTTTTAATAATTTGAGCACAGCGCTGCATGGCTTCGAAATTTGCCACACTGGTTCCGCCGAATTTAGCAACGGTTATATCAATAGCATCAATATGAGTAATGCTTTTAGCGGGGTTATTCTTTGGGTTTGACGGACTTTCTTGGGTAACCATTTACTTTCTTCCTAAAACTTAACAGGAAGAGCGAGGCTGATAATCATAAACAAGTACAAACAGGTTGTATGCGGGTTCATCTTTTTCAGCCAGAAGCTCTCCACCTTACTATCTTAATGTTGCTACTTTAAGTGTTGTTTTATGCACAAAAAGTTTAACATTAAATTACGGGTGACAGCCCTAAGGATTCAGCCTTAGTGACCGAGCTTTATTACGCACAATAATGGTAATTTATACCAACTCAATTAAGTTATTGCTCACTTGCACTGGTATTAGACTGTTATTTAACAGGCCTTTATTACATAAGCTCTCGGCAATAATCTCCTTGGATAACATTCATTAGAGTGTGCCTCTCAATGCTACTTAACTAGTTATTGCTCCTCTTCTGATCTTGCTTAAGATTTAAAAAAATGGCGATAAGCAATTATTTGATAAACCTTAAACACAGGCAGGTATTAAACATGAGTTAGCTTGTAAAATCAATAGCCTTTTAGACGTCTAAACGAAAAAATTAAATTAGTGGGTTTTTGTAAAGATCTAAGATCAAGTGAAAAGCCCGTTTTGCCCGCAGATAAACAGGATGAGAGCGGATTAGACAAAGTGCCCGATGAGAGCCTAAAGCGAGAGTGATAAACCCTTTTTTACGACCGAGAAATCCGAGGCGCTGCACTAAACCGAGGAAGTGCAATACAAATGTTTTTTGTTGTTCTCAGTGTAAGGCGAAGCCTCTCGGTTTGCTCGGTGGTGATACATATTTTCTATGATACCTAGTAAAAGAGATCGTGGCTGAAGCCGACTGCTACAGGTTTAATAAGTGTTTGTATAACAGCTAATGGTGTTAGTCACTTTTGTAGGAACGTGCTTTAGCCGTGAAATTTTTATTAGGTTAAGGAACAAGCCCATTTTGCCCGTAGGTAAAGATGGATTAGACAAAACTCAAAGACTTAAACTTGAAAAGTATCACTAACTGTCTCCTTTTCACTGTCCTTACCCTTAAATGTCTAGTCACTCATCCGCACTTATCCTGTTCATCTGCGGGCAAAACGGGTTAGTGTCCCATCTCAGTTTTTGCTGTCTAAGGTCTTCCCCTTAAAGTCACTTAATTCGTCTAATCTGTGTAATTCGATGAGATCACTAGTATCTAAGTTCTAATTTCTAATTTCTAATCAGGGTTAGATCAAACAGGATTATCAATATCAATAAAGCTTACATCAAGACCTAACTCTTCTTGCACATACTCGCCAAGGGCTTTTGCACCGTAGCGTTCGGTTGCATGATGACCACAAGCAAAAAAGTGAATATCCATTTCAGTAGCCACATGGGTAGATTGTTCTGAGATTTCGCCTGAAATAAACGCATCAATACCCTGCTCTGCAGCTAATTCAACATAATTTTGACCACCGCCAGAGCACCATGCAATGGTTTTAATTTTCTTATTTGACGGTGGTTGAATATGTAAACATTGCCTTGATAGTTTTTTCGAAATATCTTGAGCTAATGCCTCACCTGAAATAGCAGTGTCAAACTCTCCTTGCATAGCAATACTTAAAGGATTTCCTTTCTCTAGACCGTCGGTGGTTTTAATTCCAAATAAGGCAGCAAGTTGCGCGTTATTACCTAATGTAGGGTGAATATCTAACGGTAAATGATAAGCAAATAAATTAATATTGTTATCAAGTAATGCTTTAATACGCTTATGCTTCATCCCTCTGATAACGTAAGATTCATTTTTCCAAAAATAACCGTGGTGCACTAAAATAGTATCTGCTTTTTGCTTAATAGCCTCATCAATAAGGGCTTGGGTTGCCGTTACACCAGTTATCACTTTGTTAATGGAATCACTACCTTGAACTTGCAAACCATTTGGCGCGAAGTCTTTTATTTTTTCTGGTTTGAGCAATGTATTTAAATAGTTTTCAAAATCATTACGGTGCATGTTAATTACTGTCCTTATCGTGTCTTGCTTGTTTACTTAAAGTTTTACCTTGGCTTTTGACCTTGCTACTTTGCGTTTATACTTTGCTTTTGTATTTGCTTAAACAGTATTTAGTCAAAAATGAATTATTTAAATTTAATCTACTTTTTTGTGTACTTTCATGCTTGGAACATTAATGGGCCTGAACTTAGCTCGCATTTGCCACTTCGGCTTTATAGGTGATAAAGGCAAAGTACGTTTCTTGGCAATAATGACATAAACCGAACCAAAAGCATTGAGGTATTTTTCAAAAAAAGCGTGCATTGAAGTCGCTACCGGGCCGCTGTGTGATTTTCCGTACAAATTACTGAATAAGCATCGTTTATCAGATAAAACTTCATACCCCATCAAATTTAACCAGTCTTTTATCCGCATGGGTGAAAAGAAGTGTTCACGCCAAGGGCTTTTATTTTTCCTGTAGGGAATTAATTGATTTATACCGACTAAACTGAATGGATTAAACCCTGTTATAACAAGGTGTCCATCAGGAATAAGTACACGGTTAGCCTCACGAATAACGTGGTGGGGATCTAATGAAAACTCTAGCGTATGACTTAAAATACAAACATCAATACTGTGTTGTAGAAAAGGTAAATCATCAATATCTGCGATAACTGAGCCTTTACCTTCGATAGCGCTAGTAGAGAATTGGTGCTTAATGGTGCTGTTGTGCGTATCAACGGCTGCACTTAATGCACCTACTTTGAGTAGATGATAACCGAAAAACTTTTGCCACCAAGGCTGTAACTCTCGGTTTATCGCCGATATAATTGTTTCTCCATGGGGGAGATCTTGCCATGATTTAGGTGCTTGTGGCTGTCGATAAGCTAATGCTGGTTTCATAAATTAATCAACTGGTTAAGTGGCTATTATAATTATAAACAACTTTGTTCATCGTAAGTGATACCAATGTCATTAAATATGCGTTCTACTTTATCATAACAAGACATTAATAGTGCTACTTCGTTATTCAACTTTAACTGTTTTTAATCATATTAGGTTGAAAAGCGCTTAAAATAAATATATAAAAAATCAACAAAAGGTATGAACAATATAATGGAACAAAACATCATGGTGAATATTCAAGCTATTCCTGCGTTCAATGATAATTACATTTGGGCATTAACTCACAAAAACAACGCCCTTAAGCCTGAGTTAAATGGTGTCGCTTTGGTTGACCCTGGTGATGCAAAAGTTTGTATCGATTATATCGAAAAGAACGGATTAAAGTTAACCGACATTCTCATTACCCATCATCATGCTGACCATGTAGGGGGCATAGAAGCGTTATTAGGTTATGCTAAAAATGCGAATTGGCAAGTCACTGTTTATGGTCCAAAAAATGAAAAAATCCCTTGTTGCGATGTTAAACTTGTTGAAAATGACACCGTAACCTTAGCCGATTTAGATGTCAGTTATACTGTTCAAGACCTACCAGGCCACACACTTGGCCATATAAGTTATTTTAATAATCAAGCTGTGTTTTGTGGCGACACACTATTTTCAGGTGGATGTGGGAGAGTTTTTGAAGGCACTTTCGAACAGATGCACACTGCTTTAAACAAATTAAGTCGTTTGCCAGAGAGTACACTTGTATATTGCGCTCATGAATACACGCAAGCTAATTTAAATTTTGCTTTAGCAGTAGACAAAGATAATACTGCGCTTAATCAGTATGCTAATGAAGTACAACAACTAAGAAATGCCAATAAAGCCACGATTCCTACTTCAATTGGACGAGAAAAAGCGATAAACCCCTTTTTGCGGTGTCATACTTCCTCTGTTCAAAATTCAGCTAAGGTATTTGATAATAAAGAATTAGTTAATACGCTTGAAACATTCTCAGCTATTAGACGCTGGAAAGACCAGTTTTAACTTTTTATTAAATATGCTAATGTGTTTTTTTGAAAAAGTAGCAGTGCATTATTAGCTATCGATTAGCGAAATGCTCAGCAATTAAATAATTATTAAAGCTAACAATATTCACGGCTGTAACTTTCTATTGGATTTTCATGAAGTATCTTATTTTTCCTGTTCTACTCTCCTTAAGTGCCTGTCAAAGTACAGCACCTAGTCAATCAAGCAATAACGAAACTCAAAGCCTTGGCAACAACGAAATGGCACAAAGCCATGAAATTAATCAAGCATTATTAGCTGACGAATCTATTGATGTTACGCACCCTGTTGCTGATGTAGAGTTTTCTTTAAGCAATGAAGAAATTGCTAAGCAAAATGATATTTGGTATAGAATGCAACAGGATTTAACTTTTGACATCCCTCAACATAAGCGCGTTGTGTCGCAAAGAAACTGGTACGTAAAGCATCCTAGTTACTTAAAACGTGTTGCGAAAAGAGCTGAGCCTTTTTTATATTATATTGTTGAAGAGCTTGAAAAGAACAATATGCCGATGGAATTAGCTCTACTTCCTATTGTAGAGAGTGCCTTTGACCCATTTGCTTATTCACATGGCAGAGCCTCAGGTTTATGGCAGTTTGTACCAGGAACCGGAAAACGTTTTAAAATGAAACAAAACTGGTGGTATGACGGTCGAAGAGATGTGGTTGCTTCAACTGAAGGTGCTATTAAGTATATGAAGTATTTACACCGCTTTTTCGACGGTGATTGGATGCTAGCCTTAGCCGCTTATAACTCCGGTGAAGGCCGTGTAAGAAATGCCGTTAGAAAAAATAAAAAACTGAATAAACCTACCGATTTTTGGTCGCTTGATTTACCAAGAGAAACTGAAGCGTACGTCCCTAAATTACTCGCTTTAGCCGACATATTAAAGCGCCCTGAAGACTTTAACATCAGTCTTTATAACATAGAGAACAAGCCTGTTATTGGTTTAGTTGACGTTCATTCACAAATTGATCTAGCCAAAGCATCACAACTTGCTGGAATTTCTTTAGCTGAGCTTCAGCACTTAAACCCTGGGTTTAATCGTTGGTCTACTGATCCCGATGGTCCGCATCGTTTACTATTGCCTTTAAGTAAAACAGAACAATTTAAAGAAGGCTTATCAAAGTTAAGTAAAAACGATCGGTTAGCTTGGCAACGATACAAAATTAAAAATGGTGATAACTTAGGTGCAATTTCAAATAAATTTCACACCAGTATTGATTTAATCAGACAGGTTAATAATATTAAAGGTAATCAAATACGTGCAGGTAAATACCTACTCATTCCTGTAGCGGCTAAATCATTAGACAGCTATATTCTATCTCAAGATCAACGTATAGCGAAAAAACAAAGTAAGCCGCAAAAAGGCATAAAAACAGTTCATACCGTTGTTTCTGGTGATAACCTTTGGGATATAGGTAGAAAATACAAAGTAAATGGCAGCAGTATTGCAAAATGGAATGGCTTTGCGCCAAGAGATACGTTAAAGCTTGGTCAACAACTGGTTATTTGGCAAAAAGCTTCAAACAAAACAGCAAAAGTTAGCTCAACCCATAAGCATATTGCTGTTGAAAATGCCGTTATGCGCAATATTACCTATAAAGTACGCTCGGGCGATTCATTAGCTCGTATTGCTAATAAGTTTAATATTTCTATTAAAGATATTGAGCGTTGGAACAGCTTAAGCCGTAAAAGCTATCTACAACCTGGACAACGTTTGAAACTCTCTGTAGATGTAACCAACAATATATAGA
>JBMYWR010000143.1:0-8162 GCA_049607625.1 Colwellia sp. | reverse complement strand
ATACTAGTACGCTATATTCAATGCATAAGTAAGCAATTGATAATTAATTATAATGCAAAAAAAAACTGATGAATTACTGCTGTCAATTGGAAAACTAGTGAAAAATGTTCGGTCTGAAACGATGGATCAAAGCGAACTTGGAAAAAGAGTTGGTGTAAGTCGTACCACAATATCATCAATTGAACGGGGTATTGGTGTGAATTCTAAGTCACTCTTTAATGTAGTCTCTTTTTTGGGTTTAGCTGATGTAATACAAGCAGCAGTTAATGAACGTTCTCAATTAATTGAAGCTAACAGATCACGTAAAGCAAGAAATAATCGCGAGGAACTATCTAATGATTTCTAAAGCGTTTGTATTTATTGACGGTCTTGAAGATAAGCCTATTGTTTGCGGAGTAGTTACGCTTGATACTCATAAAAGGTATGGTGAATTTCGCTACGGTAAAAGTTACCTATTAAGAGGTGATGCCTTCCCACTTGACCCATTAAATTTACCGCTTAATAGCAGTATATTCAAAACAAACAACCACAAAGGTGTGTTTGGCGTACTTTTAGACGCAGGTCCTGATTCTTGGGGCGAGAAAATTATTCTCTCATTACATAATACCAAACCTAAAAATCCTATAGAATTTTTGCTAGCTGGGTCTGGTATGGGCGTTGGTTCCTTGGTTTTTAGCCTTTCGAGTAGCACTTCTAAAACAAAAATAAATAAAAATACATTGGGTGATATTCCAATGTTGCTAAGAGCAAAAGATGCCATATTAAATGATGAAGAAGTACCGAAAGAGGCAAAAAAAGCCTTTGAGTATGGATCAAGCATGGGCGGTGCTAGGCCTAAAACGACAGTGTCGGATAAGGGAGTAACTTATTTAGCAAAGTTTAATCGTCCAGAAGACTTATTTAATCACGCTAAAGTAGAGCATGCTACGATGAGTATGTTGAATGAATTGCCTTGTCGAGTTGCACCTAGCAAAGTAGTTGAAACAGGTAATGGAGACGTATTACTTGTTGAGCGTTTTGATTTACTAGATGCTCGTCCAACTCATCATTTTATTAGTGCTAACTCACTAATAAATTTACACTCAGTGAATAACTCTTCATTAACTGAATGTTATAGCTACGGTTTTTTAGCAGAGTTTATTCTGAAATACTGTAGCGAACCAGACGATGCTCCTGAATTATTTCATCGTATGGTATTTAACACGTTAATAGGCAATACGGATGATCATACGCGAAATCACGCATTTTTGTATTCATTTAAAAGCCAAGACTGGCGCCTATCTCCTGCATATGACGTTCTTCCTATTAATGCAAATAATCAACATGGAATGGGAATAGGTCTAGATGGACGTAACGGCACTATTGAAAATCTACTGTCGCAGTCAGAACGATTTGGATTAAAGCGATTTAAAGCTGAAAAAATTATCAAAGAAGCCTTAGGATTAGTATCAGAGTGGGCATACTATTTCAAAAATCATGGTGTCGGGGCGGGCGATTTAGAGCGTTTAAAAGGTGTAATACCAATGCGGTTGCATATTTAATAGTGACATTAAGACCAACCTACGACGGTTTAATCAAAGGTGTTTGTTTTGTTGATCTTATCCCCCATCTCAATATGTAACGCTTATTAAACTGTAGGATTCGGCTTCAGCCACGATCTCTTTTGGTTGTGTGTATTGCTTCATTCGCGGCTAAAGCACGCTCCTACAAAAGACATAAGCCTGAAGGCTCTCCGACAGAAATTAATAAGGACAGTCACCTAAAAATATTTTTTATACAATTATTCTTATGAAAAAGTAGATCGCATAGCCAATAGAATTTGTATAAAAAAGCTGTAAGGTATTATTAGTACCTTACAGCTTTTCTTGTTTCTCGGATTAAGTGTTACTCTAACTTAAGCAGCAATATTTAAACACTAATCTTTAACAATGCCCTTTAAAAATGCTTTAAAGTCTTCAGCAAGCTCTGGGTGACGCATACCGTATTCAACATTCGCCATCATATAGCCAAGTTTAGAACCACAGTCGTGTGATTTACCTGTCATGTGGAATGCTTCAACTGTTTCAACTTTCATTAAACTGGCGATTGCATCGGTCAGTTGAATTTCATCACCTGCACCTGGTGGTGTAAACTCTAATAATTCCCAAATTTGTGAAGATAAAACATAACGACCTACAACGGCTAAGTTCGATGGTGCTTCATCTACAGGTGGTTTTTCAACAACAGCGGTCATTGCTTTAGATTCACCTTTTTCTAATTTGTGACCTGCACAGTCAGCAACACCGTAGCTACTTACTAATTCCATTGGAACTGGTTCTACCATAATTTGGCTGTAGCCCGTTTCGTCAAAGCGAGATAGCATAGCTGCAATGTTTTCAGTTTTTAAGTTAGCAGTCGTTTCATCAAGAATAACGTCTGGTAATACAACAACAAAAGGTTCGTTACCAATAATAGGACGTGCTTTTAATACCGCATGACCTAAGCCTTTCGCTTCACCTTGACGAACGTGTAAGATTGTTGTGCCTTTAGGACAAATTGCTTGGATTTCATCAAGTAATTGGCGTTTAACACGCTTTTCTAAAGTCGTTTCAAGCTCAAAAGATTTATCGAAATGGTTTTCAATCGCATTTTTAGAAGAATGGGTAACAAGTACGATTTCAGTAATGCCAGCAGCAATACATTCGTTAACGATGTATTGAATCATGGGCTTATCAACAATAGGTAGCATTTCCTTTGGAATGGCTTTCGTTGCTGGAAGCATGCGAGTACCTAGACCAGCTACTGGGATTACCGCTTTAGTGATTTTTTGTGGCATTGTTCGTCCTTAAATTTACGTATATCTAGCATGTATGGCACATGTTAGTGTTGCTTTATAGTGACATTATCTTATGCGTTTTTTAGATAAAGGTAAAGTAAAAGCTCTAAGATGGATGAGGCCGTTGCGGTTGGCGTGATGATATGCCCGTTTTCCCGAAGATGCGAGCAGAAGAGGCAAAGGCTCTATTAAAGCCTAAAGTGAAAATGATAAATATTTACTGCTAAAAACACAGAGATCGCGGCTGAAGCACGCTCCTACAAAAGTGCAAAGAGATCGTGGCTGAAGCACACTCCTACAAAAGTGATTAAGACAAGTTCCTAAAACACAGGTAGTTGTTGAAACTGTAGGAGTCGGCTTCAGCCACGATCTCTTTTGGCTTTGTCTATTGAACCCATTCGCGGCTAAAGCACGCTCCTACAAAAGTGATTTACCCAATTAGCTGGAGCACAGGTGCTTGTTGAGATAAGGAGTCGGCTTTAGCTAAGAATTTTTTATAAACCTTTTTCTAGTCTCTTTCTCCTCTTTGCTTAACGAGGCTTTGGTAGTCAAAGTGAATTTCTACGGGCACGCCTTCTACTCGTTGTTTTAGTTTTTTATCTAAACTAAATACCACTTTCATCGCAGCTAACTTACCGTCGAATGGGCCCGATAGTCGAGAAGGTATTCTGCTGACCAAGGTCACTTTTTCTTTTATTTCCGCTCTTACACTTTCACCATTGGGTAAGTTAATCGTGGCTTTTTGACCTACAGAAACATAGTTTAAATACTTAGCATTTACATAGCTGATTACTACGGGTTCGTCTCTTCCTGAGATCCATGCAAGTGGCTGGTTTGTGATAATGTGTTCGCCATCTTGAATTAAAATATCGATGACCTTTCCTGTAAATGGGGCTTTAATGGTAAGCTGTTCTTTTCGGGCGAGTAGTTTACTTAATTCAAGTTTTATCGTGTTTTTTTGTTGTTCTACTTTACCTGTTAAACGGTTTTCTCTAACTTCTTTTTGAAAGTTTAATAAATCGATACGCGCTTCACTTAGTTTTATTCTAGCTAAGGTATTGGCTTGTAAAATTGCAGCCATATCTGAAGTCGGTACTATGCCTTTATTTTCGAAATCTCTAAATACCGTAATTAATTCGTCCTGTCGTTTTACACCTTTTTGAGCTGTTTCAATTTTCTCATTTAACCTTTTTAAAATCATTGTATTTTCAACGATATTGGTATGATTTAAATCGTCAAGTTGGCGTTGTAACTCTGTTATTCTAGCGTTTAACTCTGCATTAGAAAGAATAACTAACGCCTGACCTTTAACAACCTTTTCACCGTGTTTAATCAATAATTTTTTTACATTCGCTTCGTTATTACTTCTGATTTCTAAAGGTTCAACGGTAACAATGCCAGGTGCTAAAACAAGTGCGATAGGGCGAATGGCATTCCATGCAAGTAAAGCAATAGGAAGCACAATAACTACAAGTAGTAAATACCAACGCAATTTATAGCCACTACGTTTTGCTGCACTATATTGCACATTCAAGCCGTCTTGCACAGTAGGCGTTTCTGTTTTTTTTATGTTGTTAAATTCCACTTTCATAATGTTCCAACTTTCCTATATCAAGTTGTTTTGTTGTTTTATTTATGTGTTCATAATTAAAGGTTAATGTTGTAACTCAAGACAAAGCACTAAAATTTTCTGCCTCTTTTTAAGACCCACCATGGCGCCATGGAGCTTTCTTCGTGCGATCGTCTAAATAGTTCATTTACTAGGGCAAACATACTGACAAAACGCATGAAAAAAGAATATACAGGGTATAAAGGCAGCCAAGGTATTAGTGTTAAATCTTCCTTTACCCGCTCTGATATGGCCAATAACATAATCGCATATAAACCAGAGACAAAAAGTAAATAAATAAAGTACACGAAAACCGTGACAGAAATCATGGCTTGCCATGGAAAGGTCAAATAAATATTTATAAGGTAAATGGTGGTAACAAAGGGCATTAAAACACTTTGCATAAAACCATATAAAAGCGTGTAAATAAACGTTTTCCAACCGAGTAATCTAGGTGTGAAAGCTGGCCAATGCTTTCTGAAATATAAGAAAAGTAAATCACCATCCCAACGTAAACGTTGTTGAACTAAAGTTTTCATATCATCGGGTACATCGGTATGACCAATAGCTAATGTGGCAAAAGGTAACTTCCACTTAGGGTTACGTGCAAAATATTGTTTGATACGTATGGTAAGATCTAAATCTTCAGCAGTATGAGTATCCCAACCACCCACTTTAATTAAAAGTTCACGCCTAAATACACCAAAAGCACCAGAAATATTATTTAATAAATTCCAGTGTGCTAAACCAGTTTTCCCGCCTTGCATTGAAATTAAATATTCAATAGCCTGCATACGAGTAAGCCACGAGGTTTTGCTATTTCTTACCCGTAAAGCGCCACCTAAAGCCGGTACATTTGGGTCTTCAAAATATTTAGTAACCACAGAAACCATATTGTTATCAAAAGAAGTATCGGCGTCTGCATTTATAACCAGCTCGCCTGTTGCAAAGCTTAAACCGGCATTTAAGGTAGAAACCCTTCCGCCCCTTTGCCATTTGGGTAAAATAACAACTTCTCTATTATGAATACCTTTAAACTCTTCCTGACACTCTTTAGCGACTTGATAAGTTAGTTGGTTTTGAAAAGCGCCATCGACCACAGCAATAATTTCCATTTTACCAGGGTAGATTTGCTCAACAAAAGTTTGAATGGTGCTTCTAATATCGTAACCTTCAGCGTAACAAGTAATTATGCAAGACACTTTAGGGTGATATAAAGACTCTTTTTGTTTTGAAAAGTGTGTTTTCTTATACCAACCGAGTATGCCTAAAATGCTTAATAACATTAAAGGTAATTCATAAACAAACACAAGCGGTACAAACCAAATCAGAAAAAGAATACTTTCGCTGAGTTGATTCCACATGTCTAAAAAGATGTAGAGTAATGTGTTAAACATCGCGTTAATTACACCTTCATTAATCCGTTAAGTCACGAACGATGGGTTCTAAATTTTCAGCTATCCATTCAAGATGATCTAACGGTAAATCAGCATTAGGCAAAGATAACTTTTTAATAGAAAACTTAATCGTATGCTCTGTTTGTGAGGCTTGAATATCATAAAGTTTGTCGATTACAATTTTAATACCTTCGTCATCCGTATGAGGAAAAAACATTAAAGCACTATGAGGGGTAAATAAGCTATAAAGATCTGTTTCACGAAGCGCTGATCTAATTCTTTTTCTAAGCGCATCAATTTTAATAAATGCATTACTGTCGCCTATTTCATTCATCACCTTCTCAAAATCAACTAACTCTAAAGCTAATATTTGATGTACTTGTTCATATCTTATCGCAATTTTATTCTGCCAGTTAAGTATTTGGCTAAATTGTAAAAATGGTAATAATTCATTTGAGAATAAGGTCGCAATTAACCCTGAGTTTCCGGTTCGTACTAACTGTTTGCCAAAGGTAGACAAACGATAACTATAAATATTATTAACAATTAAATCATTTACAGCGTGGCTTGTATTGCAGTCTAAGCATTGCGCTTGAACTTGTGCGTCAATAAATAAGGTATCACAGCTATTACAGTGTTGGTTTTCGATAGGACGATCGTAATCTACACCAATGTGTCTTAAGGTCATTAAGCAATTTGGGCAAGACAGTGTATCTAGTTTTTTGAAGCTGTCTTGTACGCCAACATGACCACAGTTGAAGCAATGTAGGCTTGCTCGAACGGAAATATCTAGGCCGTTACAGCTTGGGCAGGTGTCAACATAGTTTAAATGACCAGAGTTACAACTATTACAATGTCGCGTTCTATTGATATGGCGCTCTTGTTCAATCCAATGTTTACGATTAATGGTTAAAAGTAAATTATTTGTTTTTTCAGGCGCTACATCCCAACACGCTAATAAAGGGTAGGTATATAAATTACTTTCTTTTGGTGTCGACAATGGCGTTAATACATATGAATGTAACCATAAATAACTCAGCAACTTATAATCATCACTTACAAGAGGGTTAAGTTGTAATAATGATTTGTTCTTCTGAAAATCTTCTATTTTGTTTAACGCGTCTTCCCCCCATAAACCATTCGCTAAGTAGTTAGAAAGTGAGCTTTCTTCGTGCACTAATAATAGCGACAGACTGGTATTGGTATTTGCTCTAATAGCTTGCAATATCTTATCTTGTGAAGAAGAGGCGTTGAGATTGTCGGTTGAAGTCTTTTTGGTTGAGTTTTTAGCTGATGGAGCAACGACGATTAAATCGATAATATGGTTGTCTTTACTTGAATTAGCTGCATGAGCGGAATGCGCTGAATTAGTTGATTGAGTTGTTTCAATTTCACTTAAATCAGTTATAACATGGAATTTTGGATGCCAATCTTCAGCTGTGTATTCACCTAGCCAATAATTTAGTTTTTGTGTTGGTAATGAGTCCATATTTTTGATTCTTCGTGATAATTATATAGATAAACTATAGTCAACTATAACAAAGGATTAATCAAGTTTTAAGTGAACTGCCAAGAAAAATATATAGTGGTAAATGAGGGCTGAAACTTAAAAAGGGTCTTTTAAGATCTCACTTATTATCCAGCGATTACCTTCCTCAACTAAAAGCACGCGTTTTACATCTTTAATCCTTTGGTTTTGGTAGATGCCGTCAAAATATACGGTAACTATAGCTGAGTGTTTAAATTGCTCTCTAACCTTTACACCAGAGTCGTCAGGTTTAATTTCAACTTCATCGTACATCATATTAAACATGTAGCGACCAATGCTAGGAACAGACCGATAATGTTTAATAAGTTTAGCTATGGGAGAGGAACAAACAGATGCGGCTTTATCCACATCTCGTTCATTGTACAGCGCATGAAAAAATGCTGTTGTAACCACTTTAGGGTTATCTATTTCTTCTATATTTGATTCGTCAGAACAAGCACTAATAAAAAAAAGTGTAATTAATATTATTGTTTTTAATATGTTAGTTTTCATAAAATTAACTCGTGGCATAACTAATGGCATTAACTCGCAATAACTTCTAGCAATAACTAGCCTATAACAGAGGCTAAAATTAAAGAAAAACAGCAATTCCAAATATTAAGTAATTTAATTGTAGATAAATTTATTATATTTTCTTTAGTTTAAGGATAGTTATAATTAAAAAAAATGCCAGAAGGGGAGATGTAATTTGGGTAATACGATAAAATTGTTTTGAGTTGATCGAGATATATGTTCCGGTGTAGTGGCATACTAAATTTGGCCACCTAATTAGAGATGTTATAATCCATCTCG
>JBMYWR010000142.1:0-8319 GCA_049607625.1 Colwellia sp. | reverse complement strand
AATATTTTTTCCATGCAGGGAAAAATGAAAATTTTGCATTTAAGCTGGGTCGCATTTTTTATCACCTTCGTTGTGTGGTTTAACTTTGCGCCACTTTTGCAAGCCGTCAAATCAACCTTAGGCTTAACCACTGAACAAATAAAAACACTGTTAATTCTGAATGTCGCCCTGACCATTCCGGCGCGGGTGATTATCGGTATGTTAACCGATAAGTATGGGCCAAGAATTGTCTACTCAAGTCTACTTGTGATCTGTTCAATCCCCTGTTTTATGTTCGCCTTTGCTGACAGCTTTTTACAAGCTGCAATCGCCCGCTTCTTGCTTGGCTTTATCGGTGCAGGTTTCGTAATTGGTATCCGTATGGTGTCTGAGTGGTTCCCTCATAACGAGTTAGGTACAGCAGAAGGCATCTACGGAGGATGGGGTAACTTTGGTTCTGCGGCAGCGGCGTTTACTTTGCCTACCATCGCTTTACTGTTTGGTGGTGACGAAGGTTGGCGTTATGCAATCGGGATCACGGGTGTCATCAGTTTAATATTCGGCTTTGTTTATTATGCTAGTGTTACCAATACCCCTAAAGGTTCGACCTATTTTCGCCCTAAAAATCTAGGCGCAATGGAAGTTACCTCGAAAGGTGATTTTTTCTTACTGCTTATCATGAAAATTCCAATGTATGCGGCTTTGGCTTTGCTGGCTTGGAAACTATCACCGAATGGCGTCAACATGTTGGATGCAACTGTGGTAAACATTATTTATGTTGCCCTTGTCCTACTTTATCTATTTGAAGTGAAGAAAGTTTGGTCGGTGAATAAAGGCGTGTTTGAGAAAGAAGTGCCAGAGTTACACCGTTATAGCTTTAAGCAAGTAGCGGTATTGGATATTTTGTATTTCACAAATTTCGGTTCTGAATTAGCAGTGGTTTCTATGCTGCCACTTTTCTTTGCTGAAACCTTCTCATTAGATCCTGTTATGGCGGGTATGGTGGCAGGTGCTTATGCATTTATGAACTTAATGTCTCGCCCTATGGGTGGCTTGATCTCAGATAAATTTGGTCGTAAAACCACATTATTGATTTTAACCGCAGGCTTGGCTGGTGGTTATTTCTTGATGGGAATGGTTAATGCACAATGGCCATTATGGATTGCAGTGGCAACAGCAATGGCATGTTCTTTCTTTGTTCAATCGGGTGAAGGTGCGGTATTTGCGGTAGTACCATTAATTAAACGTCGTCTAACAGGGCAAATTGCTGGTATGACAGGCGCTTATGGTAACGTCGGTGCTGTGACTTTCTTAACGGTGCTGTCGTTTGTTGACTATGCAACCTTTTTCTACGTTATCGCGGGTACAGCCATGATTGGTTTTGTAACCTTATTCTTTATGGATGAACCAAGAGGGCAAATTGCAGAAGTACGTGAAGATGGTACGGTTGAGCTTATCGATGTTTCACACAAAAAGGCCTAAAATCTCCAGCGCCTTAAAGCCAGCGCAAAACGCTGGCTTTTTTTGTTTTAAAGGCGTGTTGACCTTTGTTGTTTGTTTTTGCAGATTAGAATGATCAGTGTCGAGAA
This sequence comes from Colwellia sp., assembly GCA_049607625.1. Classification (GTDB taxonomy): domain Bacteria; phylum Pseudomonadota; class Gammaproteobacteria; order Enterobacterales; family Alteromonadaceae; genus Colwellia. The sequence continues at coordinate 6,751 of JBMYWR010000142.1, read as the reverse complement.
AGAGCGAACAACCATTTTTTCAGAACAGTTTGAGCAAAATGAACAGGAGATTAGTTGGGGTTCACCTAGGTTAGTATTGTAGTTGATAATCAGCGAATCTATTTTTGGTGGCACGTTTGGGGCGTTAATTTTTGCTGTATTACAGTTTAAGGCTTTACTTGTTCCTGCCGCGATATGTTTTATGTTAGCAACAACTTACAGTGTATATGTTAAAAACAATGGCTAATACCATTAATCTTTAATAATACTTAATCATTTTTAGTGACTAAACCAGCCGTTATCTGCGATAAAAGCTCTTATTTTCTTCTGTGTAAGTTTATTCATTTAAAGGTGTGTTCAAAACTAATGGTACTGCTCTTACTTATATCAAGTAGGAGTACCAGAAAGACAGCTCCTTCTTTTCCTACAAAAACCAAGAAAAGTGCATAAATAGAAAGGAGGGAGTCGTTTAAATCTGGCAAGAACCTAGGCTAATAATTTCAAGCGCCATGGTCAGTTTTTCTTCGGGAATAAAGCCTAGCTTTTTGGCAATTAGTTTGCCTTTATCGTCAAATACTAAAGTAGTAGGCGACGCTTGGTAACCACCAATGGTACGCAAAAATTCACGATCTGCGATAAATGCAGGAAAATCTTGATGGTAGTGCCTTAATTCTTGTTTAAGCTGTCTGGCATTACCTTTAGTGCCAATCAAAGCAATTTTTATCGAGCTTTGGCATTGCTTAATTGCCTTGGCTAAAGTTTTTCCCTGTTTCTTACACCAGCTGCAATCAGGTTGATAAATCATGGCTACGGTGGCAACACTTGGGCTATGATTTTCTAGCGTTTCATTTGTAGGGCTTAGAGGTTTAAGTGCAAAGGGAAAAGCTTGGACTTCTGTGATCACAGCAATAGCACTAATAATAATCAATGCTATTGTGTTTCTTAGCCAGCTTAATGACTGTTGCTGCATTTGTCGTCTTATTAATTAAAGTTTAACTTCGATACCCACATACATTTCACGACCGTGAAGCGCACCGTAGATATAAGCTACGTCATAGCCGCCATCAGCATCGTAAAATAATGGTGTATCACTGCTGTTAATTTGTGTTTCTTCAAAGATATTTGAAATACCTGCATAGATCTTAGTGTGCTCAGTTAACTGATACTGCACTTTGATATCAGACGATGAGAATGCTTTACCAGTCAGGGTTTTTATTGATGTTGGATCATTCAGCTTGTTAAAACCTTCATAGCCGTATTCACTCAAATTTTTCTCTCCAAACCAAACGGTTGACCAGAATACTTTTAAATTGTCTTCTTCATACTGAAGTTCAATGCTTACACGCTCTTCAACTGGTGCAATACCATAAGAAGATCTAAATGCATTATCATAATCAAACTTTTCGACACTAAAGTTTACTGTAAAATTCTCTGTTAGGTTGTAACCAGCCGTTACATCAAAGGTTGTTACCGATGCGCTTTCATCTAACTGAGTCAATAGAGGTACGCCATTCGCGTTTTCTTCAAGGCTTGCTAAATTATCCACTTTTGAATGAGCAATTGACGCAGTAACCGCTAATATTTGCGTATCATAGTTAAGTGAATAACTTGCGGAGAATGATTCTTCTAAGGAATCAATATCAATTTGGTAACCTAACTCGGCATCTAAGATACCATGATCCGTTTCGAAGAAGGATAGAGGCGCACGATAACCACGACCAGTTGAGAAGCGAGAAGTTAGTTCACCTGTGTGGAAGTAACGTAAATCTAAACGAGGAGCAAAGAAGGTTTCATCAATTTCAGTACCTACTTTCTCAGGATCAACAAAATCAGCAGTGACTTTATCAAGACGTATAGCGAAAGCGATTTCTAATTCATCCATTGGTGTCCAAGTATCTTGGATGAAAATACCTGATGTATCGTAATCAAACGAGTCACTTTGATAAGCAGCGACTGCTTCTAAGGCATCTGTTGAAGAGCGCATTTCTTCATGGCGGCTATCAACACCAAAAGTAATGAAATGGGTATCTGAAAGCGCCATATCAAACTTACCGCGAACATACCACATGGTATCTTCTGCTTGATAATCAATGCCTTCATAGAAAGAATCTTGAATGTGTTTCGCGTAGCTAACGGCAAACTCTGCAACCGTATAATCACTTACTTCAGTTAAGTACTTAATGTAAGCTTCATCACGTGACGTATCAATCCATTCAGTAGTTTCCCAAGGCTTACCTATATATTTATTTCGAACATCATCATCAATAAATAACTGAGTTGATTCCACTTGGTCATAGCCTGCAATAGCAGCACCAATTGAATCAACGTTTTCACCAATGACAGGGCCACCAAAAATCTCAGATTCCACTTTAGATAAGCGAACTTGAACGTTGCTACTGTCAGAAATGTCTTGAGTTAATAAGGTTGTAAAAGACATGTTTTCTATGAATGGCGCTTCACTTACGCCATTATCATCATGATCTTCTTGATCTTGCTTATCATATTGGGTGATTAAAGTAATACCCGTTTTGCCGTCATCAGAAACACCAGTTGCCATACCTTTCATTGCTGTAAAATCATGTGAGCCTTTAGCAAAATCAAAGGTTGCTGTGTTTTCATAGGCTTCTTTGGTAATGATATTTACAGTACCGCCAATAGCCTCTGGCGCAATTAATGAAGCTCCCGCACCGCGAGCCACTTCGATACGATCAACACCCGTAGTAGCAATTGCATCTACAGCATAGAAACCTGAAATTAACGTATGTGTTGGTAAGCCATCGACTAATATCGTAGTGTGCTCACCTTTCATACCGTTTAGCATGACGCGTTTCACACCACACATTGAGCATTCATTAGAAACGTTAACGCCTGGCTCATTATTAATGGCAGCAGTAAGACTTAACGCGTTTTTATTTTCAATCATTAACGCGTCCAAAATTTCAGTTTGTTGAATAACATCTTTAAGACGACCCGCTTGATCAAGCTTTTGGCGCAAGCTTCTAACTTCAATAACTTCAACTTCTTTTTCAGTCGCGTTTTCTTCAGAGAATACAACTGTAGATGTAGTAAGAGACAACCCAGCAGCGATAGCTAGGAACAAGGGAGATAGTGATTTCATTAACAACTCAATAATTACTGTATCAATATTCGTAATGAAACTTTAAATAGTATTGATAGTTATTATCAATACCCCCCTGTTGATAGTGATTATCAATAGAGGAGTATTTATTTGTGCCAAGTTCTTTAGAGAACCTGTGTGGCGTGATTGTATTGAGCATGACAAAGAAGGCCTCTGTCTTTCTATGATGCAGACTGTGTAAAGCAGTTTTAAAAGTGAGAGTAAGCCTTCGCTGAAAAAGTGTTTAGTGCTTTAAATAAGCCTGTTTGACAAGATGCTACAGACAGTTTTCTGAGAGTTAGCCATATATTTGCGACAAAACGCGAGGACAGCGCCTCGCGTTTTATGATGTTAACAATGGCGAATATTGGTGCAAGCAAGCCTAGGTTGTCGCCTCAAACTCACCAATATTCAGGTTTACTAAGATTTTGGACGAAACACGTTAATCACTGAATCATCACAGGTGATAAACGGCCCTTCTAATAAATCAATGCAATAGGGGACGGCGGGGAATACTGCGTCCAGACATTGACGAATGGCTTTGGGTTTACCCGGTAAATTGATAATGAGCGAGTTACCTCTAATCCCAGCTGTTTGGCGTGAAAGGATAGCCGTAGGCACGTATTTTAAACTCTCCTGCCTCATTAATTCACCAAAACCTGGCATCATTTTAGTGCAAACCGCTTCTGTGGCTTCAGGCGTCACGTCGCGCAGTGCAGGGCCTGTGCCGCCTGTGGTGATCACTAGTGCACAGCCTTCGCTATCGCAAAGCTCACACAGCGCTTGCTCAATTAACTGTTGTTCATCTTCAACCAAGCGATAAACAGGCTCCCAAGCAGAAGTTAAATAACTTGTCAGTGTATCAATAATCGCTGGGCCCGAAAGGTCATCATATTGACCACGACTGGCGCGGTCGCTCACAGTGAGAATACCTATTTTAGTCATCATGCAGAGTTGGCCTTGTTAGCTTAAAAGGTCAGTCTAACAAAGTAATCTCCTTTATTAACTCCTCCTAAATAGGTAGTTCAGTGGTTGATTAGCGGAGTAAAACTGAGATAAGAGCTGTGGATTCTTTGCTACTTTATCGCTACCCACAAATTGCTTAATTTTGCATCGAATAACTTTGATGTAGATCAATCTAGCGATTAGCGTTTTTTCATCTTAATACTATATATTGTGTTTATTAATTTTGTTTTAGCTATATATAGTATGTTTAACATTCTTAAGCCTCAGGTTTGCTTTCAAGAAGTACCACACGAAATCGCTTTAGGGTTTGTTTGCACCGGTTGCCAATTAGGTTGCAAAGGCTGTCATAGCCCACAGACTTGGGACGCAAAAATAGGATTGCCGCTAACAGAGACGTTGTTTCGAGGTTATCTGTCTGACTATCGAGAACTCATTACCTGTGTGGTGTTTTTTGGTGGTGAGTGGCAAGCGTGTCACCTGCTTAAATTGCTTCGTATCGCGCAGTCAAAACAGTTAAAAACTTGTCTTTATACTGGGTTAGACGATGTGTCAGCTGAACTAAAAGCTGCACTGACCTACTTAAAAACAGGCCCGTACATTGCTGAGCGAGGCGGACTTGAACACATAAATACCAATCAAAAATTTATTAATCTCATAACTAATCAAGTGCTTAATGCACACTTTATTCGGGGGTAAAACATGGCTTTACTTTCACAGCAACAGATCGAAGAAAAATGTCAATTTATGCGTAACTATACCAAGGCAGGCAATGCGGCGGATGGTTCAACGATGGATGCCAATGCCAATGTGACGTTAAAAAATATTGCAACCTTAGAGTCGGAGTTAATGAAAGACTTCTTAATTCAGGTCAATAGAGCGCAAGTTGGTGAAAAAATACAGCAATTGTACGGAGATGACTTAAAAAATGAGTACTTTCGGCAAATTGCCCAGCACGAAATTTATGTGCATGACGAAACCAGTCTCAAGCCCTATTGTACTTCGATAACTATGTATCCGTTTTTATTAGATGGCTTAACTAAGCTTGGAGGGGAGTCAAAAGCACCGCAACACTTAGAGTCATTTTGTGGCAGCTTTGTAAACCTTGTTTTTGCTATTAGTGCGCAGTTTGCTGGAGCAGTGGCAACGGTCGAATTTTTAATGTACTTCGACTACTTTGCCCGTAAAGATTATGGTGACGATTATTTAGTGACCAGCCGCAAAAAAATTGAAAATCATTTGCAGCATGTGGTGTATGCGCTAAATCAACCCGCTGCAGCACGGGGTTACCAAAGTGTTTTTTGGAACATTTCAGTGTATGACCAGCCGTATTTTGAGGCGATGTTTGGTCACTTTGTTTTTCCTGATATGACTTCTCCCGCTTGGTCTACGGTCAGTGCACTACAACATTTTTTTCTCACTTGGTTTAATCAAGAGCGCAATAAAGCAATTTTGACTTTTCCTGTTGTAACCGCGGCCATGTTGGTACGTGATGGAGCGCCAGTTGACGAGCGCTTTGCTAGCATATGTGCGGAGAATTTAAGCCAAGGGGGGCAATTCTTTATTTATCAATCTGAAAACCCCGACTCTTTGGCCTCGTGTTGTCGGCTAAGAAATGAAATCAGCGATCATAGTTTCTCTTATAGCTTAGGTGCGGGTGGTGTGTCGACGGGGTCAATTAACGTTATTACACTCAATATGAATAAGTTGGTACAGGATGGACGTGATCTGGCAAGCGAAGTACAAAAGTTACACAAGTATCAAATTGCCTATCGTCAATTGATGGAAGAATATCAGGCGGCAAACATGCTACCTGTGTATGACGCGGGATTTATCTCCTTTAATAAGCAGTTTCTAACGATTGGCATTAATGGCTTAGTCGAAGCCGCTGAATTTCTCGGGTTAGATATTTCAGTAAACGCGCAATATACCACATGGGTACAAGCGCAATTACAGGTTATTTATGCAGAAAATCGCAAGGCGACGCAAGCAACGGGTTATTTGTTTAATACTGAATTTGTGCCAGCCGAGAACTTAGGCGTCAAAAATGCCAAATGGGATAGAAAAGCGGGATATGTTGTGCCAAGAGACTGTTACAACAGTTACTTTTATCGAGTTGAAGATGAGGCGCTCAACCATCTAGATAAATTTATTTTACACGGTAAAGCAATGACTCAGTATCTTGATGGCGGCTCAGCTTTACATTTAAATCTGGATGAACATTTAGATCAACAGCAATATCTACACTTGTTTAATGTTGCTGCTAAAACGGGCTGCAATTATTTTTGTATTAATGTCAAATTGACCATATGTAATCAGTGCGAGCACATTGACAAGCGAACGCGGCAGCAATGTCAACATTGTGGCTCGCATGATATTGACCATGCAACTCGGGTGATAGGCTATCTCAAGCGAGTTACCGCATTCAGCCAAGGGCGACGACAAGAGCATGCGTTAAGGCATTATCATCGCCGTCAGCATGTGGCATTGTCAGAATAACTACCATCTAAAAATATCCAACAAAAAGGGGGGAAATATTATTGCTCTTCCCCGCTTTGAAGTACAAAGAAGCGTTTTATTTTATGCTTGGAGTATCAAACTTCAGCCTGAATTTTACGGCTATCGAGAGTTAATTTGTGTATGAAAGTAATTAAAACAGTGGATATTGATGTCGACGTTTACACAAATACC
>JBMYWR010000141.1:0-8377 GCA_049607625.1 Colwellia sp. | reverse complement strand
CCTTATTTACATTGACCTTAATCTGACCTTCAAAGAATAAGTTTAAACCTTTCCTTTAAAGTCTTCACTACTGTGTCGTTCGGCTAACTGTTGGTTTTCTTCACCCCAGGTTTTATTCACAATGCGACCTCGCTTAACGGCAGGTCGCTGTGCAATTTCATCAGCCCAACGAAGCACATTAGTATAGGTGTGTGCTTGCAAGAACTCTGCAGCGTCATAAACCTCATTTCTTACCAATGCACCATACCAAGGCCAAATAGCCATGTCGGCTATGCTATATTCATCTCCGGCAATATATTGGTTATGGCTAAGTTGTTTATCTAATACATCGAGTTGACGCTTCACTTCCATGGTGTATCTGTCTATCGGGTATTTGTATTTTTCAGGTGCGTAAGCATAAAAATGCCCAAAACCACCACCAAGTATTGGAGCTGAACCCATTTGCCAAAATAACCAAGACATTGTTTCAGTTTTTTCTGGTTGAGTATTAGGTAAGAACGCATTAAATTTTTCGGCTAAATAGACCAGAATAGATCCCGACTCAAAGACACGAGTGGCAGGGTTGGTACTGTTATCGAAAAGCGCCGGAATTTTAGAATTTGGGTTAATATCAACAAAGCCACTACTAAATTGCTCTCCAGACATAATATCTACTGTGTAAGCGTCATACTCAGCTTCTGTTAGCCCTAACTCAACGAGTTCTTCTAACATAATAGTTACTTTCACACCATTAGGTGTTGCTAAGGAGTGAAGTTGCAACGGGTGCTTACCCTGCTTAAGTGACTTTTCGTGCGTCGCACCCGATGTGGGACGGTTAATATTAGCAAATTTCCCGCCATTGCCAGCATCCCATTGCCATACAATTTCAGGTGTATAAGTTTTGTCTGTCATAGTCATTCCTATTAATAATTATAAGAGTTTACTTAAAAGGCATAGCGTTTCTAATAAGAAAATTTGGTTAATGAGCTTTGTTCAATTAAATGACTTAAACGCTTTAAATCAGCTTGGGTGTATTTTTTAAGCTCACGATTGAATAAAAAGGCCGGCACAAAACCTTCTGGGTCTATCCAAGTTTTATAACTAATGTTTGTACCTCCCTCCTTTGCATCAACTAACTTCCAAATCGATTCTGATTTTTCAATACGTACATAGTCTTTGCTCTTTGTTACTCGCTTACTACATGAGGATATTTTAACTGTAGTCACAGACTTTTCAAAAGTCGTATCAACACAGGAAATAAGCTCTCGGTCTTTAAACGGCCAAGGGCTATCTATTACTGTGCGCAATAAATAGGATTGATTACTATAAACATCTACTACTTCAATTTTGTTTAACCTGTCTAACCACAGCGGCGTAGTATCAATTGCAGAAAGCACTCTAAACACAAGGGCTTTGGGTTTAGAAGATATAAAGTTAGCTTCTACTTGTTTAAAATCACTTGAATCAAAATCATTCATTACAACATCAATGACATAGGACTTATGAGGGAATCCCTTTTGATTTGCCGTAGATGCAACGCAACTCGCAAGTAATGCCATGGAAAGAATAGCGATAACAACTTGCATAACACTGCCTATTATTGTCTGTTTATTTAATAACATCAGAACCTTGTGAATGGGAAGAGCTAGAAGTCAGTTTACTTATTTTTTATTAAGCTTGATAGTTGCCCAGTAAACATTTTATTTAATAACATTAACTCATCTGTTCTAACATAGTTAGGTCTGCATATAACAGCGATGACTCGATGTGGGCCTGGTTCATTTAAATGAATAGCTCTTAATTCTGAAGCATTATGTATTAATTGATCCAGCGCCATTTGCGGCACTAAAGTACTGCCTAATTTTCCTGCGACCATTTGCACTAAGGTGTGCAAACTTGCGGAATCGAAATCTGAAGGCTCTTTATTTTTTAGCTGGCATGCAGCTAAGGCATGATCTTTCAGGCAGTGCCCTTCCTTAAGTAGCATTAACTTTTCAAGCGCTAATTCAGCATGGGTTATCTCTTTAACTTTACTAGGACAGTCATCTTTATGGCATACCCAGTAAAAGTCTTCCTGCCAAAAATCAAAATGCATTAAACCGTCGAGATTATAAGGAAGTGCTAAAATCGCGGCATCTATTTCACCTGATTTAACTTTTTCAACTAACACATGCGATTGTTCTTCAATGATTTTAAGCTGAAATTCTGGATAGTTACTGCGAACTTCAGGTAAAACTTTGGGTAAAAGATATGGACCAATAGTAGGTATAACACCCATAGTCATCGGTGCTGATAAAGGCGATTTACTCACTTGTGACAACTGTAGTAATTCATCTACTTCGAGTTTAATTGTTTTCGCCTTATCTAATATTTTCTTACCTTCACTCGTAACAAGCACCTGCTTATTATTTCTTTCAAAAATAAGTATGCCAAGCTGCTTTTCAAGCTCATTAATGGCTGTACTCAACGCCGATTGTGACACATGACACAATTGTGCTGCTTTTTTAAAGTGTAATGTCTTTTCTACCGCTAAGGCGTAGTTGAGTTGTTTTAATGAAATCATTTTGAATAATTAACTTTATAGAACCTTATTGCTATTTTAATCAATAAAACTTATTAATGAAACTAAAACGAAGTGGTTTATTATACCAGTTCAATTAAGTTTGTGATCTTGTTGTGGACAGGAAAAATGAACCAGGGCAAGGCGCTCGATTGAGTAATACCATTCGTATTAAATATGTGATCTACTTTATACGTAGAGAAAATTGTCAAATACAAGGCATTTTTTTAAGTAACTAGTTGTTCTAATTATTAAAGAAATAACGAAGTAGTTGGTGATTTTAACAAGTAGAAATGATCACATGATTGATTCGGATGGTATATCTGCTAGCTATTGGGATTGAGAGGAACGTAGCCATGAATTATTTTAACCAGTACAAGTGAGCAATAACTTAATTGAATTGGTATTAACTATTCTTCGCTTTCAATACAAGCCTCATTAGAATCTTTTGCCTCGTCGACTCTACGCACACCAAATGTAACGGAAGGGGGAATTCCCATACCAAGCTCAATATCAGCGACAAGATAGTTACAGCCTTTTTTCCTGAGTATAGCGTTTACTCTTTCTTGCTTTTCAACGGCTTTAATCACCGTATTAGCAATAACTTCATCGCTACTAAATGCCGTAACAGACTCAGTTACTTTATCTGTCATTTCTTTTGCTTTATCAAATAATTTCACAAATTCCACCTAATATTCACAATGTCCGCCAACTTAGCTAACGCTGTTTATTTTTAATAAAAATTATAATACGAGAAAATACTCTAACCAAACTACCCTAGTTTAACAATCAAAGCACTTATATTTCTCTTAGTTTAAATTTAAAAAAGAATACGCTCTGATTGAAGATAAGCTCATCAAATAATATTTTGAACACCGCCGCTTTAAGCGACGAGTAACGTGAGCTAATGCAAAATTTTTTGAGAGTATAGGTATATAACTAATTTCATTGCATATCATTGTAAAAAAAGCGAATATTGTTATGCATTTGAAACAATGATATTGATTTTCAAAATAGCGAATAGTTCTAACAGTAGAGGTGATTACCTCGCTAATAGACGGAGATAAAAAACAATTTAGGAATAGTAATGGAACTAGTGATTGATAATATTCAAAAGAAATACACTAATATAACGGCAGTAAAAAAACTTTCTTTTACTGTTAAACAAGGAGAGATATTTGCGTTACTTGGTCCCAATGGAGCAGGAAAGTCAACGCTCGTAAAAATGATCACAGGTTTTACTAAGCCTGATACAGGGTCTATTTCATTAGTAATAAATGAACAATTATATACATCAATACCTTCTTATACATTAGGTTATTTACCTGAAGACAGAGGGCTGTATCCTGAAAAGTCTGTCATAAAAAACATATTATACTTTGCACAATTAAATGGCGTTGAGAAGAAAACAGCCATAAAAGAAGCCGAGTACTGGCTTGAGCGATTTGACTTACTGGAAAGAAAAGATGAGCAATTAAAATCTTTATCAAAAGGTAATCAACAAAAAATACAATTAATTACAGCTGTTATTCATAAACCTAAATGGGTGATATTAGATGAACCTTTTTCAGGCTTAGATCCCATTAATCAGGAAAAAGTAGTTACCTTTTTAACTGAGTTAAAAGAAAAAGGTATGACTATTATTTTAAGTGCTCATCAAATGGCGATGGTAGAGAAACTCGCAGACAGGATGTTGTTAATGAATTTGGGGGAAGCTGTTTTTTATGGAAGCTTAATTGATATTCAACAACAAGCTAATACCGCGATGGAACTTACAGCTAAATTTACTCAGACTTTTACCAACACTCAAATATCTGAGCTATTGCACGGCTTTGATTATGAGATTCAAGACAACACCACGGTCAAAATCTGTATGACAGAACAAAACTCTATGAATGAGCTACTAGGTAAACTAACACAACTTGGTGAATTAAAAACGATGCAGAGCAAAAAAATGGATTTACATCAATTGTATTTAAATGCAATTAGTAAACACGGAGAAAGTACTTATGCCTAACTTATTGAATGAGAAACCCAATAGCCTTCAGCAAACTTGGTTGGTAACAAATTGGGAGTTTATGCATTTTTTTAAATGGAAGCAGGAAGTTATTTCAAAATTAATTCTGGTTGGAGTGGCTTTACTTGTGATGCTTTGGCAGCACGTGAAAGAAGAAAATCATACGGTTTATCAAATAGCAATACCTATGAATGTAAGTGCTTCAAAAGCTTTTACAAATAGTAATGATTTTAATTTTATTACTACAAATAAAACCATCGAAGAATTAAAATCAGGCTTAGCAACTGGGGAAGAGTGGCAAGCTATATTGGTTGAAAAACACGATGAAAAAGGCATGAAAAACATCACTATATATAGTGCTAACAAACTAAGCTGGCTTAAAAAATTAGAAGCAACTTTAAATCAGCAATACACACTGTTATATGCAAATAGCTTGGGGCTTGAACCTAGTCAACTGGCGACCCTATCTAAGCCAGCTATTTTTACAAATGAATATATCGACAACACGATTAAAACAGAAGAAAATTCAGGTGAAATGACGGCAATTGGTATGATTATATTACTTGCAATGGGAGTTTTCACATCGTTTGGTCAACTTTTTGTTAGTGTTACGGGAGAGAAGCAACAAAGGGTAACTGAGCAACTATATTCATGCATAAGCCCACAAATATGGATTGATGGTAAAATATTTGGGCAAATGTTGCATGCATTTAAAGCCATGATAACAGCCTTATTTACAGGTTTATTGAGCTATGCATTTGTCATTGTGGTTATAAATGGGCAGGGTATTGATTTTTCTATAATTGATTGGGCTTTGTTACCTTGGCTCGTTCCGTTTGCAGTTGTAGGTGTTTATTTATGTACTGCCTTTATGGCAGCTATCGCAGCGGGTATTGATGATCCTAATCATAGTGCTAAAACAAGTATTATGTTGTTACCTTTATTGCCAATGGTTATCACGTTTTTAACCTTAGACAGCCCGTCAGGTTGGGCCCTTACTTTTCTAAGCTATTTTCCTGTTACCTCCTTTGTTGCTATGCCAGTTAAAATGGCTTTAATAGATATACCTTTATGGCAACCAATACTGTCTTTAGCTATCGCAATAATACTTTGCTTGTGGATAAGAAAAGTAGCGGCAAGATTATTTAAAATGGGGATGACAATGTATGGTAAAGAACCAAGTTTTAAAGAAATGATGAAATGGGTATTTAAAGAGGGTTAAATAAACCTTTTCAAGTGACAAGAGTAATTTGACAAAAGTAAAGTGGCACAATAAATCTGACATTTTACTTTATTCCTAAATGAGCACACATTTCATATTTAAGTGTGTGTGTCATTTATAACCTTAGTGCATATTAAATTTCTTAATACCCATTACATTACATTTAGATTTTAGATTTTAGATTTTAGATTTTATTGTATACAAGAAAAGTGAATGGCGTTTACAACACCCTTTGTTTTAACGATCACTTCTTAATATTTGGTCCATAACCCAGCTAGTGTGTGCTGCCGTGCCTCCACTTGATGGATGCTTATGGTTAGAGAATAGTTGTTCTCGCATATTTTGAACATGGTACAACTGTATATTTTCTGGATTTTCGATGGTAATTTCTTGTTGCTTATTTTTACTGACAACAGATATAGGCTCATCATCAAATACTGAAAACGAAATTTCCCCTTCACTACCGTAAATAATAACTTTATCTTGTCTTGAAAATCCACCAAAGTTCCAACTCCCAGAGCCTGTAACACCACTTTTATGAGCCCAGCATGCCGTAATCGAATCAAATGAAGAGTAAAGTTTTTGTTGGTTTAAACAAATGCCTTTAGCTAACTTATACTCTCCAAGTAAATAAGCAAAAAGATCTAAACCATGGCTGGCTAGATCATCAAAGTAGCCTCCGGGAGCGATAAGACTATCGGTACGCCAATTATATTTTTTTGATAAGTCAGTTTGATTGGCCGCTTTATTTAAATGCCAGCTAATATGTCTTATATCTCCAATTTCACCTTTATCTAATAACTCTTTTACTTTATTAAAACGCGGTAAAGATCGTCGATAGTATGAAACAAAAAGAGGTACTTGCGCTTTTTCAAACGCAGCTAATATCGTTTTACTGTCTTGATAACTCGATGCTAGTGGCTTTTCAATACAACAAATCTTACCTGCATCAGCTACACTCAAGGCATAAAGTTTATGGGTATCAGGGGGTGTGGCAATATAAATGGCATCTATATCTTTATCGTTAATCAATTTATCTGCGCATGAATAGTATTTGGCAACACCATGACGTTGAGCAAAATCTTTAGCTAATGCCTCATTTCTTCTCATAACCGCTAATAGCTCGAATCCATCCGTTTTTTGATAAGCAGGTCCACTTTTTACCTCTGTAACAGCGCCACAACCAATAATTCCCCAACGAATGTTTTTATTCTCTTTCATCAATACAACTCCATGGCATAACTGATAGATGAGTTTTTAAGATCTGGTTTGCAAACCTATAATACAACTAAGGTTTTAACACGATAACCTCCCAAATGTTAAACCAATAATATCTTAATACCTATACAAATTAACACGACGCCTCCAAAAAATTCAGCTTTACTTTCCAACCAAGTACCACTTTTAGAGCCAATAAAAACGCCTAACCAACTAAATACAGCGGTAATGCTACCAATAATAGCGCATGCTAAAAATGGGTTTACATCCAAAAGTGTCAATGTGAAACCAGCCGCCATTGCATCGACACTTGTCGCAATGGCAAGCATCAGCATAACGCGATGAGTCACTGCTACAATATCTTCTTCTATGCCCTCAACGCATGACTCATAAATCATCTTAAAACCAATAAGTAAGAGTAAACTAAATGCGATCCACGATGCATAAGACTCCACCCAACTTAAAGCCCCTTTTCCTCCAAGGTAACCTATTAAAGGCATGATTCCTTGAAACAAACCAAAGTATATTGCAGAGATAACGCCTAAGGGCAAGACCTTACTGTTATGCTTAGCACCTAAACCTATTGATACAGCAAATGCATCCATACTTAACGCGATGGCTAAAATAAATACTTCTATCATTTTATGACTCGATTATCAGGGATTATCAAAAACTCGTCTTTTAAACTTATTATTGTGATAAAACTTCAAACTAAAAAGAAATTAAAAGGCTATTATTTAGTAAGGATAACAAGAAAGGTTATTAAAAGGGCTATTTACTAATCTCACAGAGCTAATTATGTTATCAGTTAGTTTGATTTTAGAGCTCGTTGAATAAAAATAGAGCTCTAAGTGAATATACTATCGAAGAGTAAGAAGCTTTCTAAACTTAACTATCAAAAAAGGTCAGATAGTTCTACTTACTGGCTCAATTCTTTATTCGCGCCAGTAATTATTTGCTGCTGATACTGTTTGAAAGTTAATAGCAATAACTTGCGAAGAAGCAATTAAACTATCAGCATTTTCACCGTAATCTGGTCGTAACTTAGTGCGAATTTCATCTGAAGGCTGAGTATATTTAATTCCCATCCTAGATAACTTTATTGCTAACTCATAACCCTGCTGTGCATTCTCTGTTATTAAACTTCCCAACCATTGCTCTGACATAATTACACCTTTAATAATTAATACTAATTTCACCACTTAAGCTTTGAATTTTGAGGAGGTAGCTAGAATTTTCCATCTAACATCACATTTCTAACTTTAGCTTATATAGTAAATAAAGGTAGTTATTCGATTTAATGAATCATAGTTTCTTAAATAACAGGCACATCGAGTAGGGTGAGGCTTATGCCTCATCCCTCTCACAGAACCGTACGTAC
>JBMYWR010000140.1:0-8406 GCA_049607625.1 Colwellia sp. | reverse complement strand
TCGTTTAGCAGGTGTTAGGTTAGTAGGTGCTGAGTTAGAAAGACTACTAAGCAGTGGAGGACTTTGCTTGGTTTGATTAAGAATCTTAAAGGTCTAGAAATAAAGCTATTTTAAAGAGGGGAAAACTTAGCACGCATCAATCTTTCCAGAATTTAGCGTGCTGTTGTTTTAATTTTTCGCATTCTATTTTGCCACAGTATTTAAGTTAATTTTATTTGAACAAGAATTATTAACTAACCTTCAAAATTAACATTAACTCTTTTTACTGCGGCCATTTCTGTAATCGTTACATCGCCAACTGCATCATCTAAATGAGCTGCTGTTTTATGAGCACCTTGGCTTTGTGCGTAAGAAGCAATATCTTGACCATTACAAGAAACTTTCATTGCAATTGTTTTTGAGTCTAAACGGTGCGCTTTCTTTGCACTATGGAATCTATGCAATTTGTTCGTTGCTGAAGCTTTACATATGCTAACTAACGCGGTTTCCATATAAGGGTCCATTGCCGCTTGTGTAGGTGCAGTAAAAGTTAAAGCTGATGCCGAAGTAACTAATGCGATTAAAGTCATTTTTGTTGATAACATGGTTTTCTCCAAAATTTTATGTTGTGTTTGTGTTTTATATATTTATTTTTTGCTTACCAATTAATTTGGCTTACAACATAATAGTGACGCATTTTTAGTTAAAAGTTGTTAAGAAAGCTCCGCTGAATGTAACGAATAAAATAGCATTGAGAACGCCTTTTGCTTTGTAAGTGTTTGTTTTTGTTGTTCTATTGTTTTTATTTTGACTGTGTGTATGACATTAACTGTTACATTTGGCGGGTAAATGACATATTTGCTCCTCCGAGGTTTACAGTTCATTTACGTTTAGATCATTTTATTCATGCTCGAATTAGTATAAAAATCTCACATTAAGGCAATCTGGTATGTTTTTCCGTTTTTTTGATGATAATTGAGTGGAATTGAATAGAACTGAAATACTTTCAAAATTTAACTAGTAACCTGAGTTCGGCTTAATACATACTTCTCTAGCAGCTATTTTCCCTAGCTTCTGCGTTAAATTCTTTTGCAATAGGCTAGCTATTGACGCATAAATTTGCCTTGAATCAAGAAAAATTATCAAGCTAAAGTCAACTTTATTTATCTAAGACAATCAGAACCGTGAAGTTAAGTTATCTATTAAACCGAGTTCAGGTTAAGTAAATTACTTGCATAAAAAAACTGCTATTGACACAAAGTCAGTAGCAGTTTTGTTTTTAAGGTATTATTCAAATGTTTTAGAGTATTATCGAGCTTTGCTTTTAATAATCGACGACAGGAACCCTTATGGAGCAAAAGATAGCGTATGCTCTTCAACTACTTGAGTATCATCTCTGTATATGTATAGCATGCCGTTAGCATAATCAATATATGTCTTAGCATTAACAGTGATACTCCCACTATCAGCCAGGGTATGTTTATTGTAAATAAGTACATTTTTAGAGATGTTATCGGAAATATAAATATAATTAGCGTCTACTGTAATGCTGTTTACAGAAATGCCAGGTAGATTTAGGGTGTTGGCTAAAGTACTATTTTTTTTATCTAAAATAAGCACACTAGCATCATTTACACCATCATAATCTCCTATATAAAGGAATTTCTCATCAGAGGTAAAGGTGACTTTATCAAAGTTTGGAATATCGGTTACTTTTTCTGGTTTAGATGTATCTTTTAAGTGTACGCGTATTACTTCATCTGTATTAAAAACATAGGCATAGTTATGATCTAAATAGGCTGTAGATAGAAACTTAGATGCAGTGCCAGTAAAGTCTTTA
Organism: Colwellia sp.; assembly: GCA_049607625.1. GTDB lineage: Bacteria > Pseudomonadota > Gammaproteobacteria > Enterobacterales > Alteromonadaceae > Colwellia. Next base: position 6,587 of record JBMYWR010000140.1, on the reverse strand, counting down.
ATTTGGAAAAAATGGTGTCCCATAACGCCTTTGTCCATGTGATAAAAATTTACATCTTCAGCGCCATCAACAGACATAATAATACCATTAAAGCTTAATCCGCTTACATTAAAGTCAGGATTATCTTCTTCAAGAATTTTGTTACTTACTAGCGAATAAGAAAGAATTTTAGAATCGTAAGCACCATTAAACTCCCAACCAACTAAATAATCGCCCTGAATGCCAATGTACCTTAATGTCTTACCGATATCGTGGGTCTTTGCTACCGTTGAAGATACTTGCATAACATCGGTAACTACAGTTTCAGAAGAAAAGTTCCGTTCAAGTGTGGTAAAAGTATTACTAGCCACGGTTACTTGACTGGTAGTTTGTGTCTTAACGCCGTCTGTTTCATGATGCTCTGTCGCTGGCGGTGTTACTTCTCCGGTAGGTTGGGCAACAACTGGAACAGGCTTAACAGTTTGCTCTGAATCGCCACTTCCGCCGCAAGAGATAAGTGTTAAAGTACTTAAAGCTATCACAGTAGGAATTAATAAGCCTTTACTTGATTTTCTAAACATAATCAGAGTTTCCTATATATAAATTATTTACCGATTTAGTAATAAACATATAGGTTGAAAATTCATTTATAGCAACTATTTAAGCTTGATAAAGTGAAGAGAGCATTTAAATAGTTGAGTATATTTTTTCAAATACATCTAAAAACTGTTTTTTTATACAGTTTTTTTAGTTAATATGTTAAAGTTGAATAATATCTAATAAAATTTATTCGTGCTTGCGAGTATTTAGATTTTTCATTTGCTTATTAGTTGTTATTAAGCATTTTTTTTCTTTCAATATAATTAAGGAACACTGATGGCCGTTGAAAGTCGATTTGTAGTTATTAGACAGGGTGTGGAGGCGAAAACGTTTATGGATAAGAAGTCAGCAGACGAATACGATAAAATGTTGGATATGGCTGATAACTTAGCAGACGTTTTTTCGAATTCATCAATTGAATTAAGTGATGCCATTGCAGAAGAACTAAGTATCTATCTGGCACAAAATCGTGAAGAAGTGCTTGTAGCCTTACTTGCCAAAAAAGCAGCAAAGAAAGTAGCTCCTAAAGTAGCCCCAAAGACAGCAGCAAAATTAGAGTCAAAACCTGAACTAAAAGAAGCTGTTACCGTTGAATCTGAAATTTCTGAAGTACCAGAAACTGAAGAAAAAGCTGAGAAAGTAGCAAAGAAAGCACCAGCTAAAAAATCAAAACCAGCGTTAGCAAAAGCAAGTTAGTAGAACTATTCAATAGTAAGTAGCATCGCCGTGGTTATCGAATAAGGCATGATCGAATATAAAACAATTAAAAGCCGAAAAAGAAAGACAATATCCCTTCAAATTAAGCACGGGTTAGTAACGGTTCGTGCTCCTTATTTTGTATCTGCGGCATTCATTGAAGCGTTCATTGCTGAAAAAACGGTTTGGATTCAAAAGAAAGTTAAAGAGCAACAAATCGTCGGGCGGGAAAATTGTAATTTCCTAGATGGCTCAATTATTTTATTCTTAGGCACAGAACACACGCTTAGTATAATAAAAGATAAAACCTCTAGCGTTCACAGAAACTCTAAAACCAACCAACTCATTATTACGTTAAGCCACCGTATATATAAAAACATCTTAAAAGAAAGTGAACATAACGCAGCGACAGAAAATACTTTAATCGCGAAGCAAGTTAAAAAGCAATTGGCAGTATTCTTCAACAAGCAAATGAATGCTTACTTGAATGAGCATCTATCATCTATAGCTGAATATACCAGTCTCTATCCTAAAAGCTTCCATGTCAGGTTATATAAATCAAGATGGGGTAGTTGTAACAATAAAAAAGAACTGCAATTTAATTATTTACTGATGATGGCTCCACTTTGGGTTATTAATTACGTGATTATCCATGAGCTATGCCATTTAAAGTTTATGAATCATTCAGCAGACTTTTGGCAACTGGTGGCTCAATTCTCACCAGATTATCGTTTAGCTAAACAATGGTTCAAAGACAACCAAGCTAAACTGTATTGGCATGAATAACCTTTATAACAACGAATTATAGATAAGAAACTAGTGAACTCATGCGAATTACACAGATTGTGCGAATTAAGAAATTCTTTTGGGTAAGGTCAAGAAACTAGCCCGTTTTGCCCGCAGATGAACAGGATAAATGCGGATAAGACATAAGACATTTTTGGGGAAGTGCAACACAAAAGACTAAACAATAATTAAAAACACCTACAGGTCTAACAAATACCGGTGCAATCACTTTTGTAGGAGCGGCTTTAGCCGCGATCTTTTTTCTCAGCGAATTAGAGACTAGCGATCTCATCGAATTACGCAGATTACGCTAATTAAGACCTCTTTTGGGTAAGAACAAGTGAAAGCCCGTTTTGCCCGCAGATGAACAGGATAAGAGCGGATAAGAAACTAGAACGTTTTGGGGGAAGGGCGAAAAACAAAGCCCCTCTTTGATTAAACCCAGAACAGAAACCACCATTAGGTCTATGTCTTTTGTAGGAGCGTGCTTTAGCCGCGATCTCTTTTTTACAGTAAGTCTTGGTAAAATTATCACCTCTGTGTCCACTGTGGTAAAAACCTTTTATCTCTTGAGCTACTAGAACCATCGCTTCGTGGCTAAAGCCAATTCCTACAAGTGCAAAAAACTCTACCTTCAAGCCTTTCACTTTGTCCTGTCTAATCCTCATAAAAATGAATATCAATTCATTTAATTTGTAATTTTATTACATTTTTTTAATAAATCATTGACACTCTCTTCATATTCAGGCATTTTAAGCACATGAATATTACAGCTAGCCATACCACCATGATTATTACCACCAGCATTCGAATTCGAATGGCGGTTGCCGGCTAACGTGTAAAAAATAATTTTATCGAAGCCCGTAACCTACTAAAGGAAACGGGCTTTTTTTTGCTTTTTATTTATTTAATTTTCGACAACATATAACAGGGTTTAACATGCGCGTACTTAAATTTGGCGGGTCATCATTAGCTTCCGCAGAGCGTTTCAAGCAAGTAGCTTCTATCATTAAAGATAACAGTGAAAAGTATCCAGTAGCGGTAGTTGTTTCAGCGCCACAAGGTGTAACAAACCATTTAGTGGCAATGGCAGAGAACCTTAATGATGAAGCTAAGCGAATTACCGACTTAGGGCATTTTAAGCGTGCTATTTCAAATATCATTGAAGAACTAGAAAAAGATTTATCTGGTTTTAATGCTGAAAACTGTTTTGAAGCATTGAATACTTATGAAAAACAATTAGGTACATTCATGCAAGGGGTAACGATGTTATCTTATTGCCCAGATCACATTAGAGCGCGCATTATTAGTACCGGCGAACGCTTAAGTGTGGCAATACTTGATGCCGTCCTGCAATCTTCTGGTTTACAAGTATCTTTGCTTGCACCAGAGCTATTTTTATACACAAATGACTCGTCACTGAATGCTGTTGCAGATATAGAGGCATCTAAAGCACACTTTAAAGCACAATATCAAAAATTAAATAACATCTCATTAATGCCTGGTTTTATCGGTGTTAGCGCGCCAAAAGAAGGCAATGACCCTCAAGTTACCACATTAGGCCGTAATGGTAGTGACTACTCTGCTGCAGTATTAGCAGTTTGTATGGAAGCTCAATGTTGTGAGATTTGGACAGACGTAGATGGTGTTTATAATGCCGACCCGCGTATGATTAAAGAAGCTAAATTACTCGATTACTTATCTTACCAAGAAGCTATGGAGCTTTCTTATTTTGGCGCAAGTGTATTGCACCCTAAAACGATCGGTCCTATTGCCCAACATCATATCGATTGTCTGATTAAGAATACCAGCAACCCGTCAGCGCCAGGTACATTGATTTCAAATGAAAACGATGAAAAGAAATGTGTGAAAGCTATATCGAATTTAGATGACTTAACCATGATCAATGTTTCAGGACCAGGCATGAAAGGCATGGTTGGCATGGCGAGCCGTGTTTTTGCTACGATGAGTCGTGAAAATATTTCATTGGTACTTATTAGCCAGTCATCAAGTGAATACTGTATCAGCTTTTGTATTCATTCAAGTGATGCAGCGCGTGCAGAGAAAAGCTTAAAAGAAACTTTTGAACTTGAATTATTAAATGGATTATTAGAACCTATCTCTTTAAAAGGTGAGTTATCCATCGTCTCATTAGTTGGTGATGGTATGCATCATCAACGCGGTGTTGCAGCTAAATTCTTTAGTTCTTTAGCACAAGCCAGAGTAAACGTTGTTGCCATCGCACAAGACTCTTCAGAGCGTAGTATTTCGGTTGTTATAGAGCAAAATAAATGTACTGCAGCCATGAAAATCAGTCATCAAAACTTTTTCTCTCATAAACCAACAATTGATTTATTTCTTGTTGGTTGTGGTGTGGTGGGTAGCGAGCTTATTGCGCAAATATCACGTCAGCAAGAAAGCTTAAAAGCGCAAAATATAGCATTAACTGTTTACGGAATTGCCAACTCTAAAGGTATGGTCGTTAACCAAAATGGCATTAACCTAGAAAACTGGCAAGCAGAGATGGCACATGCCGCTGATAACAACAAAGCGATATCGGTTAACGCAGAAAGTATTAAAGGGTTTGTTCGTGACAACCACCTTATTAACCCGGTACTTGTCGATTCAACCTCAAACGAGTCGTTAGCAATGAGCTATGTTGACTATCTTTCTGAAGGTTTCCATGTAGTGACGCCGAATAAAAAAGCCAATACCGATTCATGGGAATATTACCAAGAGCTTCGTAGCGCAGCACAATCAACTAATCGTCGCTTTTTATACGAAACAACAGTGGGTGCTGGCTTACCTGTAATTGATACACTACAGGGATTAATTAAGGCAGGTGACCAATTATCACGCTTTGAAGGCATTTTATCAGGGTCTTTATCGTATATATTTGGTAAGCTTGACGAAGGTATGGACTTATCAGAAGCGACGGCTATCGCTAAACAAAACGGCTTTACTGAACCAGATCCTCGTGATGACTTAAGCGGATTAGACGTTGCACGTAAGTTATTAATTATGGCGCGTGAATCAGGTTTACAACTTGAACTAAGTGACATAAAAATAGACTCTGTTCTCCCAGAAGGTTTCGATGATAGTGGTGATGTAGAAACCTTTATGGATAACCTTAAAACACTTGATGCTCCTTTCAAACAGCGAATCGAAGCGTCAGCAGCTAAGGGTGAAGTACTACGTTATATTGGTAATATTGTGGACGGGAAGTGCCAAGTTTCTATCGAATCAGTAGGGCCGAACCATCCATTGTTTAGCATAAAAGACGGTGAAAATGCCTTAGCAGTTCATAGCCGTTACTACCAGCCTCTACCTTTCGTTTTACGAGGTTATGGAGCGGGTGCCGCGGTTACTGCAGCAGGTGTTTTTGGTGATATTTTAAGAACATTAGCGTGGGAACATCAGCACTAAAGTTAGTTTCGAGTTAATCGTAACTAGTAGCGAATCAAATCAAAAAAGCTGCTAGTTACAAAGTTAATAAATCATACAAAATGTATAGAACGACTAATGTATTAGTAGGAAATAAAATGCAAGAAGTAAAAAGTGTATCGGTATTTGCTCCCGCTTCAATAGGAAATTTAAGTGTCGGCTTTGACGTACTTGGTTTGGCTGTTAAGCCTCTTGATGGCACATTACTTGGTGATGTAGTTACTGTTGAAGGCGCCAAACAAAATAGTTTAGAAGTTATTGGAAGTTTTGCTGACAAGTTGCCTGCGAATAAAGAAGATAATATTGTCTGGTCTTGTTTGCAGTTATTCAATCAAGAACTCGAAACACTCCAGAAAGAAATTTCGCCAGTAAAAATGATTCTAGATAAAAAAATGCCAGTAGGTAGTGGTTTAGGTTCAAGTGCCTGCTCGGTGGTTGCTGCTTTAGCTGGATTGAATGCTTTTTATGATAAAAACATGGGCTTTAGCTTTGATGAACGTCGTTTATTAAAAATGACTGGCGCTATGGAAGCACAAATAAGTGGTAGCTTACACTATGATAATGTAGCGCCCTGTTACTTAGGCGGTTTGCAGTTAATGGTGCCAGACAGTGAGATTATCTCTCGTAAATTACCTGATTTTGAAGATTGCTATTATGTAATGGCTTATCCAGGTATTGAAGTATCTACTAAAATGGCTCGTGAAGTTTTACCAGCACACTACACAAAAAGTGATGTGATCGCCTTTGGTCAAAACTTGGCAACTTTTGTTGATGGTTGTCATCGACAAGATAAACAACAAGCATTTTCAGTGATTACTGATGTTATTGCAGAACCTTATCGCATTAATTTATTACCAAAATTTGCTCAAGCACAGCAGTATTTAATAAATGAAGGTGCCCTTGCAGCGGGTATTTCTGGCTCTGGGCCAACACTTTTTTGTGTCAGTGATAATAAAGAACAAGCAGACGTTTTTGCGCAATGGTTAAAAGAGCATTACCTACAAACAGATTTAGGCTTTGTCCATGTATGTAAAGCAGACAACCAAGGTGCAATAGAAATATAGTAGGTGAGGCTTTAGCCT
>JBMYWR010000139.1:0-8555 GCA_049607625.1 Colwellia sp. | reverse complement strand
GCATTGTATTATATTCGATGGATAAATGTCCTCATTGTTTAACAGCAAAAAAATACCTTGAAGAGCAAGGTATTCCATTTCGATTATGTAATGTAAAAACACCAAAAGGGCAAAAAGAACTTGCTGCAACAGGCATGCGTTCAGTCCCTATTTTAAAAATAGGTGACAAAATACTAAAAGGTTTTTCTGTGAAGTCGTTTAATCAAATATTCAAAGCTTAATTCTCTTGTCTAGGTCGCTAAAAGATCGCTGCTAGAGCCAGTTTTACCGGCAGATTAGACAAAGCCCCCGATTAGCCCCTAAAGTAAAGAACTGTTTCATGTAGGTTCAAGACCCAAGCACGTTTTAGCACCGAGCTCAGCGAGGCGCAGCGTCATTTCAACAAATACCAAGCCATGTTAGTTTTGTTACCTCTAGCTCAAAAGTTCAAGACATAAGAACGTTTTTACCACCGAGATCACAGAGGCGCTGCGCTACACAGAGGAAGACAAAGAAATCGCGGCTAAAGCAAGCTCCTACAAAAGCGATTGCGCCGGTGCTTGTTGCTGTTGTAGGTGAGCCTTCAGGCTTACAAGCGTAGCGCAAAAATTTTTTAATAATCATTTGGTGTATGTTTTCTTGCTCTTACCCCAAAAGATCTAGTCTCTCATCCGCTCTTATCTGCACGTCACATGGATGTGACTTATTAGAGAATGCAGGACGCATATTCTCCTGCCATCTGTGGGCAAAACGGGCTTTTCACTCATCTCAGTTCCAGGGCGAAACCTTTCGACCCAAGACAACGGTGGAATGACGGTATTGTCGAACACTCCACTTTCAAGCCTTCTCAAACTAACCTTCAAAGTTAACGTTAACTTTTTTTACAGCAGCCACTTCAGAAATAGTCACATCACCTATAGCATCATCTAAATGTGCAGCAGTTTTATGTGCACCTTGGCTTTGTGCATATGAAGCAATATCTTGACCATTACAAGACACTTTCAAAGCGATAGTTTTTGAACTTAAGCGATGTGCTTTTTTAGCACTGTGAAATTTGTGAAGTTTGTTTGTAGCAGAGGCTTTACACACACTGACTAAAGCTGTTTCCATATAAGGATCCATTGCTGCTTGAGTAGGTGCCGTGAATGCTAAAGCTGATGCAGATGTTACAAGTGCGATTAAAGTCATTTTTGTTGATAACATGATTTTCTCCAAAGTTTTATGTTGTGTTTGTGTTCTATCAATATTTTTTTATCGACCAGGTACTGCGTTGGACAACTGATATTAATAGTGACCTATTTTTAGTGATAAGTTGTTAAGAAAGATCCACTGAATGTAACTAAATCGACGAAGCATATCTTTCTTTTTGTTATGTATTGTATTGATTTTTAGTGTTAAATTATTTTTCTATATAGGTTGGATGAAATTAACTGTTACATTTAGCGGGCGATTGACATATTTGAAGTGATAAGTTTTACAGTACATTAACGTTTAAAGCAGAATTTAGTGTAACCCACTCTCTTTTTTTACTTCTTAGCAGTATCTCAAAAGCTGCACCAAATAAAATCACCCCTTATCAACCTTGCACCACCGTAGTGCTTTTTAATTATTGTTACGACGTGGCTGTCAATTAAGTAACTGATATTTAATGCTTATTCTTCATGGCATGTGAATTGTATTGTGATAATCAGATAAAAATTACAATGAACGAATTACAATAAGAGGATTACTATGAAACTAATAAGCGCAATTATAAAGCCCTTTAAACTTGACGATGTAAGAGAAGCGATATCTGAGATAGGTATCGAAGGTATCACCGTCAGTGAAGTTAAAGGCTTTGGTCGTCAAAAAGGGCATACCGAATTATATAGAGGGGCTGAATATCAAGTTGATTTCTTACCTAAAGTAAAACTTGAAATTGCTGTAAAAGATGAAGTGGTAGAAAGATTAGTTGAAGCCATTAGCAAGTCAGCTCACACAGGTAAAATTGGTGACGGTAAAATTTTCATCTATGACCTAGAAAAAGCGATTCGTATTCGTACTGGCGAGCAAGATGTTGAAGCACTTTAATTAAGACATAAGAATAAAGGGGTAATAATAATGGAACAAAATATTTTTCAATTGCAATATGCAATGGACACTTTCTATTTTCTAGTTTGTGGTGCACTTGTAATGTGGATGGCTGCTGGTTTCTCGATGTTAGAAGCTGGATTAGTAAGAGCTAAAAACACAACAGAAATTTTAACTAAAAACGTCGCGTTATATGCTATTGCTTGTATTATGTATTTAGTTGTTGGTTACGACATTATGTACGGCGGTGGTGTTTTCTTAGAAGGCATTGCACTTGATGGTGCAGCAAAAGCAGACGACTTAGTAAGCACAGTGTTAGCCGAATCTGCTACTGCTGGGTTTGAAGGTGGCAGTGTTTATTCAAATGCTTCAGACTTCTTTTTCCAAGTTGTATTTGTAGCAACAGCTATGTCGATTGTTTCAGGTGCAGTTGCTGAGCGTATGAAGTTATGGGCATTTTTAGCCTTTACTGTTGTGCTTACAGGGTTTATTTACCCAATGGAAGGTGCTTGGACTTGGGGTGGTAATGCAGTATTTGGTCTATATACATTAGGCGACTTAGGTTTCTCTGACTTTGCTGGTTCTGGTATTGTACATATGGCAGGTGCTTCTGCAGCATTAGCTGGTGTACTTCTGTTAGGTGCTCGTAAAGGCAAATATACTAAAGACGGTAAAGTAAATGCGATTCCTGGTGCTAACTTACCTATGGCAACATTAGGAACATTTGTTCTTTGGATGGGGTGGTTTGGTTTTAATGGTGGTTCAGTATTAAAACTTGCTGATATTAACAGCGCAAACTCGGTTGCTATGGTTTTCTTAAATACCAATGCTGCTGCCGCTGCCGGTGCAATAGCTGCACTCGTACTTGCAAAAATATTATTTAAAAAAGCAGATTTAACCATGACGTTAAATGGTGCATTAGCAGGTCTAGTAGCAATTACTGCTGAGCCTTCAACGCCAACACCATTACAAGCAACTATTTTTGGTGCTATAGCAGGTGTTATTGTGGTTTTATCGATTATCGCTTTAGATAAAGTGAAAATTGATGACCCAGTAGGTGCCATTTCAGTTCACGGTGTAGTTGGTTTGTTTGGTTTATTACTTGTACCATTAACTAACTCTGGCGCTAGCTTTAGCGGCCAATTAATTGGTGCAGCAACCATTTTTGTATGGGTGTTTGTGACAAGCTTTGTCGTTTGGTTTGCATTGAAGAAGATAATGGGCATTCGTGTTACAGATGAAGAAGAATACGAAGGCGTAGATAAAGCTGATTGTGGTATGGAAGCTTACCCAGAGTTTACTCGAGGATAATCTATAAGCTCCTAGAAACAGTTATAAAAAAGTAGCGTAAGCTACTTTTTTTATGTCAGAAATTCAATTTTTGTCAAATGTGATGAAAACTTGCTAGTATAGCAGGGCAAAAGAAAAGCAGAGTGAACATAGCCCCTGTCTTCTCCTATAATAATCTTATTTTCTTCAACTCTAAGAGAGAAATATAATGAAAAAATTTACATCATTAAAGCCGGTGCTCATTCCAGCATTAATGGCTTCAACAATGCTGGTTGCGTGTGGTGATAATAGCCCAGCAAAAGCTGATAACGCCAACAATACGGCTGAAATAAGCGAAAATCCAACAGACAAAGATGCTGCAGCAAAAGCTAAAGCGCAACTATTAGCTAAATGGGAAGGTCCTTTTGAAGGCGTTCCGGCTTTTGATAAAGTATCACTAAATGGCTTAATTGCAGCTATTGAACAAGGTATGGCTGATACGCTTGCAGAAATAGACTTAATTGCAAATAATACAGCCCCAGCTAATTTTGAAAACACGATTGTAGCAATGGAAGCTACAGGGTCTGAATTAGATCGTGTTTTTACTTATTGGGGAATTTGGAGCTCTAACATGTCATCGCCTGAGTTTCGTAAAATTCAAGCTGAAATGGCACCAAAGCTTTCTGAGTACTCATCAAAAATAAGTCAAAATGAGAAGCTTTTCGCACGTATTTCTGCAGTATATAACTCTGAAGAAATGAATGCATTAACACCTGCTCAACAACGTTTAGTACTTCTTACTTACAATGGTTTTGCTCGCAACGGTGCAACTTTAAATGCACAGGATAAAAAACGCTATGCTGAAATTAATCAACGTTTAGCACAGTTACAAACTTCTTTTGGTAATAATGTCTTAGCCGATGAAGAAAGCTATGTACTTTATTTAACGAAAGAAGAAACTGCTGGTTTACCTGAATCTGTTGTTGAAGTAGCAGCAGCTACTGCAAAAGAAAACGGTCAAGAAGGTAAGTATGCGATCACTAACACACGATCTTCTATGACTCCTTTCATAATGTACTCAACAAACCGTGAGTTAAGAAAGCAAGTTTGGCATAACTATTACAACCGTGGTAATAACAATGATAACTTTGATAATAAAGCGATTATTGCTGAAATTTTACAATTACGCCATGAACGTGTTGGTCTATTAGGTTATAAAAACTATGCATCTTGGCGTTTAGAAGATCGCATGGCGAAATCACCAGCTAATGCTATTGCTTTAATGGAAAGTGTATGGCCAGCAGCTATTGCTCGTGTTGATGAAGAAGTCGCTGACATGCTTGCCATTGCAAAAGCAGACGGTGTTGAAAAAATTGAAGGATGGGATTATCGTTTTTATGCAGAGAAAGTTCGTAAAGCTAAATACAACCTTGATTCAGATGAAGTAAAACAGTATTTACAATTAAACAAGTTACGTGAAGCAATGTTTTATGTAGCGGGGCGTTTATTTAACTATGAATTTGCTGAAGTAACCGATGGCTCAGTACCTGTTTTTCATGAAGATGTTAGAGTATGGGAAGTAAAAGACATTACAACTAAAGAGCATATTGGTTTATGGTATTTAGACCCATTTGCACGTAAAGGTAAGCGTTCAGGTGCTTGGGCTACTACATATCGTAGCCATACAACGTATCAAGGGAAAACGAACGTTCTTTCTTCAAATAACTCAAACTTTAGTAAAGGTGTTGATGGACAGCCGACACTCATTTCTTGGGATGATGCTGAAACCTACTTCCATGAATTTGGTCATGCATTACATTTCTTATCATCTAAGGTGGCTTACCCTACTTTAAACGGTGGTGTTCGTGACTACACTGAATTTCAATCACAGTTATTAGAGCGTTGGTTATCTACAGATGAAGTCATTGATAACTACCTTGTGCATTATAAAACCGGCGAACCAATGCCTAAATCTTTGATCAAAAAGATCAGAGAAGCAGCAACGTTCAATCAAGGCTTTAGCACAACAGAATACTTAGCGTCTGCTTTAGTTGATATGAAATTTCATACGGTTGACCCAGCGGATATCGATGTCGCTAAATTTGAAAAAGACACGCTTGATGCTTTAAACATGCCTGATCAAATTGTTATGCGTCATCGTAGTACTCAATTTGGTCATATCTTTAGCAGTGAAGGTTATGCAGCAAGTTATTATGGGTACATGTGGGCTGAAGTGTTAACTTCTGATGCAGCTGAAGCCTTTGCAGAAGCGCCGGGTGGTTTTTACGATAAGGAAATGGCAGCTAAATTAGTTGAACATTTATTTAGTGTACGTAATGCGCTAGATCCAGCTGAAGCTTACCGAGCTTTTAGAGGTCGTGATGCAAAAGTAGAAGCTCTTATGCGTGACCGTGGTTTTCCAGTGACTAAAAGTGACAAATAATTAACAATTAATATTGTCCTACATTAGAAGAGAGTACGTGTCATGCTTACTCTCTTTTTTTTCATCTTATTAGACTATTAATAGGCATTCTTTTACTATTTCCAATCTATAGCGTAAAATAACGTTATTATTGTTAATTTAAGTAGCGCCACACCCATGTCACGGACAAAAAAATCTAGAAAGCCTATTTCAGAACCCACTAAAAAGCCTAAGTTAAGTAAGAAAGAACTTGAAAGCGTTGAAAAGCGTGTTCGAAAGAAAAAAGGCAAACAGGCTGGAAACCGTCAAAAAGAAGCTAAACCTTTAGAGCAAGTATCAGAGAATAATTCAGCTAACCGTGATCCACGTATAGGTAGTAAAAAGCCTATCGATTTAGGTGGTGTTAAAGTAGCGAATACAAAACCTTCTAAAGCGAAGAATGTTCAACATAAAGCCCCTATTGCTCCAATTCGTTCAATTGAACCTGCAGAAACTAATTATGCAGCAGAGCTTGAAGCGATTGAAGACAACCCACAATTACAGGCTATTATTGCAAAACAAGAAAGTGGTGAAGATTTATCGGATCAAGAAGTAGATTTCTATAATCAACAAATGACACGCTATGATGAATTGCGTGACATACTTGGTTTAGATGATGAAGATGACTTTGATGAGGAAATTGAGGGTAGCCTAAAATCTGAAGACGATTTATGGGACACGCTAGACAAACCTAAGTTTGAAGATTTCGATTAGTTATTAAAATTTTTTCGTCAGTATATTAATAAAGCGTTTAAGTAGAGAAGTCATCTTGTACTCTAACTCTCTTTTTTAAACGTTTTATACTATTTTTATAAACTTTATATTTTTCTACTCTCACGGTTGTAGCTATGTTTTCTTTAACTACATTATTCATTATTCTAGCTGCTGTTATTATTGCTGGGTTAGCTTTTTATGCTGGGTTAGCTTTTTATGCTGGCCGCTTATTACAGTTGTTAGCCGCTCAAAAAACAGCACAACACAAAGCGGCACTTGAAAAACATCAAGGTCTGCTAGCATCAGACAACAAAGCATTAAGTAGTGTTCTAATTATCACCAGAGCAATGCGCGAAGAACAATGTGACTTTAGTGAAGGTTGCTGGCGTATTTCTGTACTTTTATTTTCGCTAAAGACTATCGATGGCTCCGCACTGCCTTTTAAAAATATTTTTGCGTTTTATGAAGGGATTAAAGATTTAGCTATTTTAGGTGAACGAAAAAAATTACCTAAAAAAGAGCGAATGCAACAAGATCTAAAACGTATGAAGTTAGAATCGAGCTTGCATCAAGGTATTAGCGAAGAGCTTATTGAGCTTGAACAATATGTTCGCGATCAAGTAGCCTCGAATAGTATTTAAAGCGAATGAAACTCTGATTCGAGCAATCTCAATTAGAGTTTGGTATTCGAGTTACTTCACTTTTATTCAGCAATATCCCATCAAAAAAAAGACAATAAAAAAGGACATACTTTTCAGTAATGTCCTTTTTTTACTCACCGCTTACTAAGGTAAGCCTTACTAAGCGTTAAGTGCAATTATAAAGCTACAATGTTCTCAGCTTGAGGGCCTTTTTGACCATCAGTAACTGTGAATTCAACTTTTTGGCCTTCAGCTAAAGTTTTGAAACCTTCACCAACGATTGCGTTGAAGTGAGCGAAAACGTCTGGGCCATTTTCTTGCTCGATAAAACCGAAACCTTTAGCTTCGTTGAACCATTTAACTGTACCAGTAGTAACTGACATAAAATATCCTATTAATATATAAAGTAATCTATTTTTGAGCATAACATTATGCTCATAAATATGTTTGCTAAAAAGCTATTGAGCTCAGGACGAGTTGTTTATTACTGGTTAATACTAGCAAGGTCTAACATCGAAATAGAGTACAAAAATCTAACTCAAGCGAGTGCATTATATATAGCAATCAAGTGTTGTCAATCAAATTATCTTTAAAGTATATATGCGCTAATTGATGTGCTAGAGCGGTGATTAATATATAGCAAAATCAATAGTTAATATGCTTGTGTTATTAAACACACTTAAACTAAATTTATATTAATTTATCTGAATAAAAGTAAGTATACTTTTGTTAGTAAATATTGTAACAAAATTGTTTCTCTAAATAAGGTAGTGTTTAGCCGGAACACATTTAAAATCAAGCTGTTTAGTTATGCATAAAATATGAATAAGTGTTGATATTTATGCTCTCGTGCTTTATAAAGGTAGTGTTAAATATGTTAATTAGATGTTATTTAATAAATAACAAAACGCTAAAAAAATATATCAAAACAAAAACAACGCAAAAAAACATTAAGGGATAAACATGAGAAAATCATTTCAGACAACCGCTTTAGCATTAGCTGTAGGGGTTGCATTAGGGACTGCACCTGCATACTCAGCAGAAGAAGCAGATTCAGCTAAAGAAGAGCAGGTAGAACGCATTGCTGTCGTAGGTTCGCGTTCAGCACCAAGATCGGTTGCAGACTCTCCAGTACCAGTAGATATTGTTGGTGGTGATGAATTAGGCCGAAATGCCTCTTCTGATATGCTTGATATGCTTCAGGCTGCCGTTCCATCATTCAATGTTCGTCAACAACCTATTTCTGATGCGGCTTCTTTTATCCGTCCTGTAAATTTACGTGGTTTATCTTCAGATTCTACATTAATTCTATTAAACGGTAAGCGTCGCCATCGTGCATCAGTTATTGCCTTTCAAGGTGGTGGTGTAAACGACGGTGCACAAGGCCCAGATATTTCTGTTATCCCAAGTGTTGCTTTAAA
>JBMYWR010000138.1:0-8560 GCA_049607625.1 Colwellia sp. | reverse complement strand
CTACAAAAGACATTGGCAGCTGTGCTTGTTAAAACTGTAGGAGTCGGCTTTAGCCACGAATGTTTTGTTTTTCTAGGTGAAAAGCGAAGCCTCTCTGGGGCGATATATCTGTAGAATTCAAGTAGGTGGCCTTCACTTCAGGCATACAAGCGCAGCGCAAAGAGCCTTCAGGCTTATAAAACTCACCTTTTGTAAAAGAAAGGGTTTAAGCAAATAACCTTACGAGAATAAGTTCTTTAAATTATCAGCAAGATTAACAAAGTGTTCTTTTAAGGTACGTCTAATTGAAATCGAAACACCACTAAAGATGGAGTAGCCTTCAATGGTAATAGTTGGCACATGTTCACTATTACTGCCTGAAGATTTATTTTCAATACCGCCAAAGATACAAAAAGCTTTAGAAACCACATTAACGTTTTCTGGTACATAAATCGTATTACCACTAAAAACACTAATGATTTTAATGTTTACATTAGATTGACCAAATTTAGCATCTGTAAAATCTAATTCTGTGCCACTAAAAAAACTAAAGTAATGTATTTCTTTTGGAACAGACCACACACCTTTACGGCTATTGTTACTAAAAACATTAACCATTTTCTCTAAAGGCTCAACATCTCCTTGCTGATAATTAGAGGTAAGATCTTGTTTTTTACTTTCAACAAAAGCTTTATCAACACTTAACGGTAAGTCTTTCGTTAATTCAACCAATGCTTCGTTACAAGCAAGTTCCATGGCTTTGTCTAAACGACGTTCAAAGGCTTCATAAGAAAGCTCTCCGTGGCTGTAATTCATCACTAATTGATCAATGACTTCATTACGTACACTTTCTGTTGGTCTATCCGCTAAAATAACGCTCATGTTGTATCCTTTTATTTAAATTATTTTAATATTTTATATTAATACCAATATCATTTAATATGTGATCATTTCTACTTGTTAAAATCACCAACTACTTCGTTATTTCTTTAATAATTAGAACAACTAGTTACTTAAAAAAATGTCTTGTATTTGACAATTTTCTCTACGTATAAAATAGATCACATATTTAATTCAATTGGTATAAGAAATTTCAATCTCTTAGAATACTAATAAGTAAGCAATATACACACCAAGAAAATAAACACACAAAAACAAAAGGTTAAGTTTTAACGTATATATTATTAGTCTCGTTTTATTACGATTTAGTAACATTAACTAACTATTGGTCTAATTATAAATTTTATAAAAACAGTAAAGAAACAGACTCAGCGTTAAAGCTCACGTATTTTCACGGCCGGGTTCCCTGCATAAAAGCAGTCACTTTCAAGCGATTTGGTCACCACACTTCCCGCACCAACAACAGTATTTTCTCCAATCCTAACACCTGCTAAAACAATGACACCTGCGCCTAACCAGACGTTATTTCCTAATAAAATATTATCGGCATAATTATGTTTTTGTAAGCGCTTTTCAGGTGTCATATCGTGGGAAACATTTAGCAATTGTACATTTGGTCCTATGAAGCAGTCTTCGCCAATAACTACTTGTACTTCAGTGCTTTTAGGTGCGTCAATAATGGTACAGTTAACATTAATGTAGCTTCTAGAGCCAATACTAATTTGTTCGCCATAGTCAAAGTGAATACCCGCCTCAATAAAAACATCTTCACCGCAATGATTAAAAAGCCCTTTAACTCGACTTAAATTCCCTTTGCTAGGACTTTTAGAAAACTGCCGACAAGTATCGTGTACCACTTTACGCTGAGTGATAAGCGCTTTTGTTAAACTCTCAAATGGCTTTTTCATCGAAAATATTTTCCTTGTTCTCACTTATTTCCTATTAATTATGAGCCGTTAGCCTTGAGCTATGTCCTATCCCTCTTAAGCGTGTAAGTTCACTTAATGTAACAAGGCTTTAATAGGTAAAGCTTTACAGATTTCAGCTTCCGCAATTAAAATTTCTTCTAGTCTTTCGTCAACTATCGCTTTATCAAAATACTCATAGGCAAGCTCAACAAATAAGTTCTTATGCTTCTCTTCTGACTTAGCAATAGCTACATAAAAGTCTTTATCTTTACCTGGTGGTAAGGCTTGAGAAACCAAGAAAAACTTCTCATGCCCACGCGCTTCAATAACCGCAGCAACGAGTAATCTGTCCATTAAGAAGAGGTTGGTACCATTTCTAAAAAGTTGGCGAATTTGGTTTACATATGGGTCTTTTTTATCATTACCTAGGGTTACGTTACGCGCAACTAATAGTTTTAGCACCTGCTTAAAGTGAATTAACTCTTCAATGGCGAGATCTGTCATCGCACGAACAAGTTTCGGTTTATCAGGATAATGCGACAACATAGCCATTGCCATACCCGATGCTTTTTTCTCTGCTCCGGCGTGATCCTTTAAAAAAGAATCGAAATCAGCCATAACCGCATCTGTCCATGCTTGCGGGGTATTAAATTTTAATTCAAACATAATTATTTTCTCTTTCTGTATTCGCTGTATTTTTTAACTGCTACCTATTAATAAAGTATCTTATCAATACGGCCTTTTTTCGTTGATTCCACTTTTAATGGGTTATTAATATCTTGCCATGCGCGTACTTTTCCGCCCATATTAATACGTTCAAACTGTTGCAACTTTACTTTTTCGTCAGGGATAGATAAAAACGACACCATTTTATTAAAGCTTCCCTCACCGTTAACATCAATAGTGAGTAAGTCTTCTTTTCTGTTTGCAAAGTAGCTTTCTATTCCCTGTTGGTGCCTTTGATAACAGCCATATAAGAACTCATCATTTTCTATATTTTCACGGCTTAAAGGTGAAAATATTTCATTGTAACAGCGCTTTAAATGGGGATTAAAACCACCATCTGGTCGTTGTAAATTAACAATCATTCTTTGCAGTAACTGTTTAATAGAGGCAGTCCAAGCTGTTTTTTCTCTGGTTAAGTAAATGAATTTACTTTGAGGGAAGTGTTTATCAAGTTGTTGGTAATCACAAAATATAGGCGTATCCGCCAATACTTGGGCATCAATAAACGACTGAGCTGTATAGGCATTATGCGCTGTTTTAAACCCCATTTTTAATAAGGCTAAACAAACACTTGTGGTTGCTGTTCTGGGTAAACCGATAATGAAAATTTTTGACTCTGACCCTGTTTGATCTAACACGAAACAACTCACTTATATTTAGGTATGAAGTAAGTATACCAAAAGAGCTTCTATGATGAATACGACAATTTGATTCAACGCAAAGAAGATTCTTAGAATATTGGGCATAATTCGTTATACTTTAGAAAATAGTGTCAAAACAAACTTACATAAAAATAGGTACTTATGGCTTTTACATACCAAGCACAAAGTAGTATTGATTGGAAAAAATATCTAACATCGGGCAATAGAATTTTTATCGGATCCAATGCCGCGGTACCCAATGCATTGATAGAAGATATTATTAAAAACAATAATAACCTTCATGATATTGAAACCGTTCATATCCTAACCTTATCAGATAATGTCTGGGCCAAGCCTGAACATAAAGACTTATTCAAAGTTAACTCTCTTTTTATTGGCGGTAAAAATATTAGAGAAGCCATTGCGCAAGGCCGTGCAGACTACACCCCTTGTTTTGTTTCAGATATTCCACGCTTATTTAGTGAAAATAGTTTACCACTCGATGTTGCACTTATTATGGTAAGCCCCCCCGATGAATACGGTTACTGTTCGCTAGGCGTAAGTGTTGATATTATTTCATCAGCAATAAAATCAGCAAAATATGTTATTGCACAAATTAATGAGAAAATGCCCCGAACTAATGGCCATAGCTTTGTGCACATTAATCAGATTCATGACTGGATTAATGTTGACCAAAAACTACCCGAATTATTGCCTGTCGCTTTTGATCAACGTATTGAGCAAGTAGGTCAGTATGTTGCCATGTTAGTAGAAAATGGTGCTACTTTACAAATTGGTATTGGTAAAATTCCTGAAGCGGTATTGCGCTATTTAGCTAACCATAAAGACCTAGGCATTCATAGTGAAATGATCTCCGACGGTATTATTGATTTAATGCTAAGTGGCGTTATTAATAATCGTAGAAAAACTTTTCATAAAGGAAAATCCGTTGTTACCTTCTGCCTAGGAACACAAAAAGTTTACGACTTTGTTGACGGTAATCCACATGTAGAGTTTTACCCTTCTGACCATGTAAATTCGCCGGTAACCATAGCAAGAAACGATAATATGGTTTCGATTAATAGCGCCATTGAAGTCGACTTAACAGGGCAAGTGGTATCAGACTCTATCGGTTATTATTTTTACAGTGGCATTGGCGGACAAGTTGATTTCGTGCGTGGCGCAACCTTAAGTAAAGGAGGTAAAGCCATCATTGCGCTACCTTCTACGACAAAAGATGGCAAAATATCACGCATTGTTCCTCACATTACTGAAGGTGGTGGTGTGGTAACCTCTCGCGGACATGTCGATTACGTGGTAACTGAATTTGGAATAGCCTCACTGCGTGGTAAAAGTATTCGTGAACGAGCATTAGAGTTAATTCGCATCGCCCATCCAAAGTTTAGAGATAAATTACTGTCTGATGTTCGTAAGCACTATTGGGTGCCAGAATATCAAGAAAGAACACCAAGCTCGGTGCCTGAGCTAGGTAAAGTAGAATTAAAGCGGTTTGTCTTTTCAGATATAACCTATACGCTTCGCCCATTACGCCCTGCTGATGAGCGTATGCTGCAAGAGTTTTTCTATTCACATAATAAAGAAACACTGATTATGCGATACAACCAACATGTTACTCAGATGACGCGTGAGAAATCTTGTAATTTAGTCAGTGTTAATCAGCATAAAGATCTGGCATTATGTTTTACTTATAAAAGTAATCTAGGTGAAGCGATACGAGCCGTTGCTCGATATTATTTCATTGAAGCCAACAACAGTGGTGAAGTTGCCTTTGTTATCAAGGAAACACTACGTGGTTTAGGTATGGCTAGCACCTTATTAGAAGAAATGATTAAAGTTGCAAAGAAACGTGCTTTAACCAGTCTTGTTGCTTATGTTAGGCGTGACAATAAACCTATGTTAAAAGTTTTTAAAAAGGCTGGCTTTACTGAAGTAGAAAGTGATGATTTTGAAGAAGTTAGTTTAGTAATGCCATTGCTTGAAAAAGCCAATAAAGACTAAATGAATAATTAATGATAATAATTAATAAGTGGTAAATATATGACAGTAGGTATTATAGGTCATTACAAATGTGGTGATCATAACATGGGTGATCATCACCCTGAGAACGCTAAAAGATTAACAGCGATTAATGACCAACTTATTCGAAGCGGTCTTGATTACGTAGTTCGTCAGTTTGACGCAACTCCTATCGATGAAAAATGGCTGAATTTAGCGCATTCAGAGGCTTATATTAAACATATTTTTGATAATGCCCCGCAAACAGGTAGCTTCCAACTTGATGACGACACCTCGATGATGCCATCTACATTGCCTGCCGCTTTACTGTCGGCAGGTGCCGCAATTGATGCTGTAGACCTTGTTATGGAAGGTACTTTAAAGTCTGCTTTTTGCGCCACTAGACCGCCTGGGCATCATGCAGAGCACGATAAAGCTATGGGTTTTTGCTTCTTTAACAACGTAGCACTTGCTGCTGAATATGCTAAAAATGTATATAAAGTAAAGCGTATAGCCATTCTCGATTTCGACGTACATCATGGTAACGGTACGGAAGATATTATTTTAAATAAAGTAGCGACCCCTTCTGATTATTTATTTTGTTCAACCTATCAATATCCCTTTTATCCTTTTGAAATGAAAGAGAGCAATACGCCACCTATTATTAATACCCCCTTAGATGCAACCACGAAAAGTGAAGGTTTTAAAAAGGCCATTACAGAGAACTGGCTACCTGCAATACAAGCATTCAAACCAGAACTCATTTTTATTTCTGCCGGATTCGACGCGCATAGTGAAGATGAAATGTCACAAATTAGCCTAGTCGATAGTGATTATCGTTGGATTACAGACGAAATTAAAAAGCTTGCTGATGAACACTGCCAAGGTCGAATCATCTCTGTACTTGAAGGCGGCTATGCTCACAGTGCATTAGGGCGAAGTGTTGTTGCCCATATTAATGGGCTTATTGGTAACTAATCTGAATATTTTTGTTTGCTAATTACTTTTACTCATTTTTCATAACGCTTGATAACTTTTAAGTGAGGAATCATAACTTAGTTGAATTGGTTTAACTCGGTTATTTTTTTAAAAAGTGTTAAACTTGCATCAAGCAACATCATAATTTTTTCTAACTTTTTCAAAATTTTTTCAAAGGAAATTATTTTTATGGCACAACCATTACCTGATAAGTTCATCATGTCGATGAACAGAGTTTCAAAAGTAGTACCTCCTAAACGTACTATTTTAAAAGATATTTCTTTATCTTTTTTTCCTGGCGCCAAAATTGGTGTTTTAGGTTTAAATGGCTCAGGTAAATCTTCCCTACTTCGCATCATGGCGGGTGTCGATACAGAATTTGAAGGTGAAGCAAAAGCACTTGCTGGAACACAAATTGGTTATTTACCGCAAGAGCCAGAGCTTGATGAAACTAAAACGGTTAGAGAAATCGTTGAAGAAGCGGTTTCAACCGTAAAACAAGCACTGGCAAGGCTTGATGAAGTTTATAACGAATATGCCCTTGAAGATGCAGACTTTGACGCGCTAGCTAAAGAGCAAGGCGAATTAGAAGATATAATTAACACCCACGATGGTCATAACATTGATAACGTACTTGAACGTGCAGCTGACGCTTTACGCTTACCGCCTTGGGATCAAGAGGTAAAAGTACTTAGTGGTGGTGAAAGACGCCGTGTAGCGCTTTGTCGCTTATTATTACAAAAACCTGACATGTTACTACTAGATGAGCCTACCAACCATTTAGATGCTGAATCTGTTGCTTGGCTTGAGCGTTTCTTACATGACTACTCAGGAACTGTTGTCGCGATTACCCATGATAGGTATTTCTTAGACAACGTGGCCGGTTGGATTCTTGAGCTTGATAGAGGGCACGGTATTCCATGGGAAGGTAACTACTCTTCTTGGTTAGAACAAAAAGATGCCCGACTAGAGCAAGAAAGTAAAGCTGAAAGTGCTTTACAAAAAACCATTAAACAAGAGTTAGAATGGGTACGCTCAAACCCTAAAGCACGTCAATCAAAAAGCAAAGCAAGAATGGCGCGATTTGAAGAATTAAACAGCCAAGAAAGCCAAAAACGTAACGAAACCAATGAACTTTATATTCCACCTGGGCCACGCCTTGGCGATATGGTCCTTGACGTTAAAAACTTAACTAAATCCTTTGGCGATAGAATGCTTATTGACGATTTAAGCTTTAGCATTCCAAAAGGTGCTATTGTCGGTATTATTGGCGCTAACGGTGCGGGTAAATCGACACTATTCAAGATGATGTCTGGTGCTGAAAAGCAAGACTCTGGCACTATTGAATTAGGTAAAACGGTACAACTTGCCAGTGTTGATCAGTTCAGAGATGATATGGACAATACTAAAACCGTATATGAAGAGATATCTCAAGGTCATGATATTTTGCAAATAGGCACTTACCAAACACCGAGCAGAGCTTATGTTAGTCGCTTTAACTTTAAAGGTAACGACCAACAAAAAATTATTGGTAATTTATCGGGTGGTGAAAGGAACCGTGTACATTTGGCTAAGCTTGTTCAAACGGGTGGTAACGTATTACTACTGGATGAGCCGACCAACGATTTAGATATTGAAACTTTAAGAGCGCTAGAAGAAGCCTTATTAGAGTTCCCCGGTTGTGCTATGGTTATCTCACATGACCGTTGGTTCTTAGACAGAATTGCAACACATATTCTAGATTATCGTGATGAAGGAAAGATTAACTTCTATGAAGGTAATTTCACTGATTACGAGGCTTGGATGAAGAAAACTTACGGTAATGCGGTAATAGAGCCACATAGAATTAAATACAAAAAAATAGGTTAAGGGGAATTTATGCATCATTTAGTTATTTCTTGTATTGGTGAAGATAAGAAAGGTTTAGTTGAAAGCCTATCGCAAGTCATCAGCCTTCATCACGGCAACTGGAAAGTAAGTAGCTTACACCACTTGTCAGGATATTTTGCTGGTGTGATTCAAGTTGACGTTAGCGCCGAACACAGTGAGAAACTGATTGAATCGCTCAAGGGAATTACAGGCTTACAATGTGATATAAGATTAGCTGAAGATGCTAAAAAACCTGAAGAGGTTAACTTGACCTTAGAGATTACCGCCAACGATAGAGCCGGTATTATTCAAGAGGTATCGGCTGTTATCCATCAACAAGGCGGCAACTTAGTAAAACTTGTGAGTACGCAAGAAAGTGCTGCGCATTCTGGCCAATTAATGTTTAAGGCAAAAGCGCAAGTGTCAATAAACGATGAAGCAATTGATGACATTATTGAAGCTATAGAGAATATTGGTAACGACTTAATTGTTGATATTAGTCGTTAAGCTGTAGGCTTATATTAATTCAACTGCTCTAAAACA
>JBMYWR010000137.1:0-8702 GCA_049607625.1 Colwellia sp. | reverse complement strand
CCAAAAGAGATCGTGGCTGAAGCCGACTCCTACAGTCTCAACAAGCACCTGTGTTTTAGGAATTTGTGTTAATTACTTTTGTAGGAGCGTGCTTTAGCCGCGATCTTTTTGTAATGAAGAAAGAGACGTTAAGGTAAGGCCAAATGATAAGCCCGTTTTGCCCGCAGGTTTTCGCAGATGAACACAGATTTTGGTACAGGGTCAAACACCACAGAGGAAAAAGTCTATTGGGTTTTAGGACCGAGTTTATCAAAACAGATTCCACTCAACACTAGAGTGGAATGACGGTGTCTCAATAAACTCTATTCTCAAGCATTCCAGCCCTCAAGCCTTCAAACCTTTTAGCTTGTCTTTTCCCTTTTAACTTCCTAACCGATTAACCTTTCACTTCAGCATTATGATAAACGTTTTGTACATCGTCACAATCATCAAGCATAGCAATAAATTTTTCAAAGTTTGCTAAATCCTCTTCACCTTCGATATCAATATAAGTTTGTGGAACCCAAGTGATCTCTTCTACTTCAAGTTCAAACTCAGGCATTGAATTAGCAAATTCTGTTTTTATTTTGAAGAATTCTGTGTGTGGTGCATAAACGGTTATAATTCCGTCTTCAAGTTCAACATCGGAAACATCAATATCAGCCATCATAAGGTTTTCTAATACCGCTTCATCGTCTTCACCTTTAAAAGCAAAAATTGCTTGGTGATCAAACATGTGCGATACCGTACCCGATGAACCTATTTTAGAATGTGTTTTAGTGAAGCATTGACGAACATCTTTAATGGTACGGTTTCCGTTATCCGTTAAACAGTCAATAATAACCATACAGTTACCTGGGCCAAAGCCTTCATATCGCGCTTCAACAAAATCTTCACCGCCTGTTCCAGAAGCCTTTTTAATGGCGTTTTCAATTACATGTGAAGGCACTTGGTCTTTCTTTGCTTTATCAATTAAGCTTCGAAGAGAAAGGTTTCCGTCGGGATCTACACCACCATTTTTAGCACAAACATAAATTGCTTTACCGTATTTTGAGTATACTTTGGTTTTTGCGCCAGCGGTTTTAGCCATTGACAATTTGCGGTTTTGATATGCTCTTCCCATCTTAAATGCTTCTTCAGTTAGTCGATAAATTAATTGCCTAATTCTAACAGCCTCGTTTTGGTGTGACTAGTAGCTAATAAAAATTATTTCACTTCACCTCATTTCAATCGAATAACTCTTTTTAACAAAAACCAACTTATTATTTATCCTTTGTATGCTTTAAGGTATATTTAAAACCATAAAATATAAGGGAATTTAATTGTATGGCTAAATTGATTTTTTGTTTTGATGGTACTTGTAACTCTGCACAAGACTGGGATGACTTTTTTATTGATAGTAGTATCAGTAACATTTTGAAGCTTCATCTGTTATTTGGTGGTCAATTAAATCCTAGAAATGCTATTAATGAACAGATTCCTCAACAACATAGCTTTTATTATTCTGGCGTAGGAACCCGAGGCAGTTGGTTTAAAAGAAAATTA
Source organism: Colwellia sp. (assembly GCA_049607625.1). Taxonomy (GTDB): domain Bacteria; phylum Pseudomonadota; class Gammaproteobacteria; order Enterobacterales; family Alteromonadaceae; genus Colwellia. The sequence goes on along the minus strand of JBMYWR010000137.1, from coordinate 7,178 downwards.
AATGCCCTATTTGCACCGAGTAATGGCGACATTGATGAAATAATTAATGAAGCACAATCTGATTTAAATAAACACTTTGAAACAGGTGATGAAATTTTTATTTTTGGTTTTAGTCGAGGAGCAGCCATTGCTCGAATGTTTGCCGCGCATTTACCTTACCCTGTAAAGTTTATCGGCGTGTTCGATACCGTTTCAGCGCAAACAAGTTCATTAGATCTAGATCCGCAAAGCTATCCATCAAGTGATATTGTTTTTGAAAATGGTAGTCTTGGCGCGCATGTAGAAGAAGCACTCCATCTTGTTTCATTAGATGAACAGCGCGTTGTATTTCAGCCCACTTTATTCAATAAAGATGAAAGAGTGACCGAAGTATGGTTTGCAGGTGCCCATTCTGATATTGGTGGCAGCTATTGGTACGATGGTTTAGCTGATATATGCTTACAGTTTATGATAGATAATATCGCTAACTACTTGACCGTTTTATTGCCAACTGAAGTTAACTATTCAAACCTAAAGCCGGCAGGTGCTATTGATTCAATTTGTCTCGATGATTTAAGTATCAAGCCATTATACAATGGCAAACTGCACCATGAACATAGAACCAGTATCAATGCGATGACACTTTCTCCTCGTTTAATGCGTATTAATTTAAACGATAAAGCGACTAGTGAGCCTGCAATATTACACTATTCTGTTATTGAGCGGTTTAATGCCGTTTCTAACTACAGACCTTATTCTCTAAGAAATACGAAGTTTAAAGTGCTACATAAAAATGGTCAGCTAGGTAAGGAACAAATAGGTATTCACTCTTTAAATGACAATGTGGTTCACATTTAAGTAAAAAACCTGAGCTCGGCTTAACATATACTTCTCTAGCAGCTATTTTTCCTAGCTTCTGCGTTAAATTCATTTGCAATAGGCAAGCTATTGACGCATGAATTTGCCTTGAATCAAGAAAAACTATCAAGCTAGAGATAGTTTTATACTTTAAATCAATGAACTACGTAAAATTAAGCTATCTCTTAAACCGAGTTCAGGTTAAAAACTAAAAAAATATAAACAACTACTTACAACCAAACCAACAAGGGAGACAGGTTATTCAAAGACAACCTGCCACACTTTCTATTGGTTGAACTTAAAACTTATAATCGAACCCTACATTAAAGCCACGCTCTTCTCCGGGGTATTCTGGCACCGGTTGATAAGTTTTATCTGTTAAGTTTGTTATTTTTGCAAGTAAGGTTAATTGCTCATTAACATGATAATTAGCTGCTAATCCAAACAAAGTATACCCTTCAACTTTAGTGCGCATAAAATTTAGATTATCATAACGGCTGCCTTGATAATCTATATTAAAGTTAGCATTCCAATTGTCAGCTTGATAAGAAATGCTGTAAAAAGCACTAAAATAAGGACGGCGTAACAATTGCTGCCCTGTACTATCATCTTCTGCATCTATATGGCTTAACGTTAATTTGTTATCTGTAGAGAATACTTGCGCATTTAATGTTGCTTCTGCGCCTTTTACGGTTGCTTTTGCTACATTGAATGCAGTCCAAACGCCCCAAGGATCAGCAGGGTCTAACGCACCATTTTCAATTAAATTATCATAATTAGTTTGATACAAAGATAATTCAACACTGTAATCATTTACTTTATAACGCGTTAATAGTTCGATATTTTCTGCTGTTTCTGGAGATAAATCGGGGTTACCTATGTAATAAGGATCTTTCCAGTATAAATCGTTAAATGAGGGAGCTTTAAATGCTGTCCCGTAAGTTAAAGCTAACAGTAGCTCCTCTGTAAACTGATAACCAGAGCCCACCTGATACGTTACCTCTGTATCTATATCTCCGATTTTGTCGCCTCTTATAGAGCCCTCTAACTTTAAATCACTGACAGCATGTCTTCCGGTAACAAAAAGGGCTTTAGCTGTACGCTCGTCTTTTGAAAATGCTTGAGAGCTTTTTACTTGTTCTTGATACCACTCTCCACCAAAAGCAATTTCACTCTGTTTCCCCAAAGAAATTTGACCTGTAGCTGACACTTGGTCACGTTGTGTTTTAAAGGTATTATTTACCGCCCAGCTATTCAAATCGCCATAGTTGTCCGTATTATCATCTACTAACGTTGAAAAACTCAATTGATAACTACTGCTAGCAAGCTTGAAATGATTTCGAACTAATAGGTGATAATTCTTAAATTCCGTCTCATCTCCCGTATAAGCTGAGTCTAATTCTGTTAAGCCTTGGTCAAACTGGCTGTTTATTTCAAGAGAATATAACTCGTTAAATTCACTTAAACCATTAACACCAATAGACTCTCTGTTATAACCATCATCATCGTCTTGACCTACAGGATAAGGATTACTTGGATCATCAACATGTATATCATAACCTTTTGACGATTCAGCTGACGCGGTAATTGTATATTGATGATGCTCATTACCAAAGCCAATGCCACCATAGCCTTGCCAAAAATTATTATGTCCTAACTTACCGCCTATTTGACCTTCGCCATTTAAAAATTGACGCGTAAATATTTGAATGACCCCACCTATAGCATCAGAGCCCCAAAGCGCTGCTCTTGGACCTCTTACAACCTCTACTCTCTCGATTTGCTGAACAGGCATCGATGAAATATCTTTGGTGCTAAAAGTTGCGTCGCCAACACGAACGCCGTTAACTAAAACTAAAACATGATCGCTATTTGCACCACGAACAAAAACTGACGTTTGATGTGCATTGCTTCCTAGCGAGGATGTTGTAATGCCCGCGACTTGATTAAGTAATTCACTTACTGAGACAACTTGTAATCTTTCAATCTCTGCTCTGTCAAAGACATCGACAGCAGCCAAAACATCAAATTCTTGTTGTGTGGTTCTGTTCGCTGTAACAACGATAGACTCCATTATATCTGCATCATTTGACGCCGATGTTGCAAATGCATCGGTATTTAATGTACCGCTAATAATTAGTGCTAATACTGTTTTCTTCATTTTTTTTCTTCATTAATAAGTACTGAAAACACCCACCGTATTTTCAAGTAACTGTTATTTCAGGCCGGTCTCCGGACTTTACCACTACATACCTATTAGCTCGACATAGAATGACCGATACTTGATACTTAGAAGGTTTACCGTTGCGGGGGCAGTGTTGAAATTGCAAGAGCGCATCAACTTCCCGTTTAATTTCATATTAAGTTGCTGAATAAATCAGCAGAAAATAATATCAATCACCTGAAAAAAAATCCTTTATTTTGTTTTCTAACTTACAATCAAATTTGGTTATTAACATCTGTTTTTAGTCAGTTTTTATAATCAAAATAAAGGGGCAATACCATTAGCTAGTTAGAGGAATAACATTAATGCATTTGCCCCACGACTAACCAACAATAATTTTAAATATTCAAAGGCTTCTAATGTATATTTACCCTCGAATTAAGTGTTCCTCTCACTTTATCTATCTCTTTACAAAGCGCATCTAGGGCATGAATACTTCGCAGTGACATTCTATGCAGTGAGTCTGCATCTGGGTGCAAAATGTGATTATTTTTTACCGCAGGAAGGACACTCCAACGTTGCCAATTAAAGCCTGTTTTATCTGGTTGATTAACTGAAAGTGGCTGAATAATAAATTGAATATTTTTGTTTAACAGTGTTTCTATACTTATCTGGGGGTATGAAACATTCACATTTTCAAAAGGATTTCTTGCCTTACAAATATCAAAATACTGCTGTGGCCAACTGCCTTTAGATACCGTCGTTAATGGATTACCCCATAATTCATAAAAACCTACCAACGGCTTTTTATTCGAGTACAAGTCTTTAATATGGTTGATTTGTAAATCAAAAGCATCTGCGAGTTTATTTGCTGTAGATATGCGCCCTGTTAGGCTGCCAAAATAACGAAGTTCTTTAGAAATATCGGCAAAGTTTTTTGGATTAGAGTAAACAATGTTAAAACCAAGCTTTGATAATTTATCCAAGTCGCCACTTGGACTACCTGACTTCCACGCGATAATAATATCTGGTTGCAAAGCAATAACTTTTTCAAGCGATATATGCATATAATTACCAATACGAGGAATATTTTTAGCTTCGCTAGGATAATCTGAAAACTCGCTAGTACCAATGATATTATCACCTGCACCAATAGAGAAAAGCATTTCAACAATGTGAGGGGCTAAAGCGATAACTTTAACGTCCTCTAGTTTCTGCTCTATAATTGCTTTTTCTGCTATTTGCTTTTCTGCAATTTCTTCTTTTATATTGGTTAAAGCTTGGGATGAGATTGATGCATGCTGATAAAAACTTGTTAGCGTAAGTAAAATACCCGCGCAACACATTGCCCCTTTACGAAGTAACTTACCTTGACTAAAAATCTGCATATAGAGAGGCTTGATAAAAGCATTGTTAAGCCCTGTTATCCCAAAAGCTTTCATTACCAATCGATTCCCTTTTGTGCTTTAACACCATCATTAAAAGCATGTTTAACAGATTGTACTTCACTGACTGTGTCAGCAATTTCAATAAGAGAACGATGACAACCTCTTCCCGTTATTACAACATGCTGATTTACCGGTCTATTAGATAAGGCTTCAAGCACATCGTCTAAATCTAGGTATTTATAAGCCACCATGTAAGTTATTTCATCAAGCAATACTAGATCGATAGTTTCATCTTCAAGCCATTTTTTACTATGTTCCCATATAGTTTGCGCTGCTTGCTTATCTGTTTCTTTATCTTGTGTATCCCATGTAAATCCGGTACCCATTACATGGAACTCTACTCCCGCTTTTTCTAAAAGGTTACGTTCACCACACTCCCAAGAGCCCTTGATAAACTGTGCAACAGTTGCTTTCAACCCATGTCCAACGGCACGAGCAACCGTGCCAAAGCCAGAGGTAGACTTGCCTTTACCATTTCCTGTGATAACAATAATAATGCCACGTTCTTCTTGAGCATTTTCTATTTGTTCGTCGACTTTACTTTTTACATTTGCCATTCTTTTTTTATGATTTTTTTGATCTGTCATTTTCAATTCTCTTCATGTTAAATTCTTTTTCACTAAATTTATTTATGTTAAAAGTTCTATACGTTGGACGATAACGAAACATAGATCATGGTTATATAAATCGCAGCAAGACAAGAAGGTTTAGTCACTCTAAGCATTCCTACTCTTTATTAAAATGAATAAAAAGAAGATACTACCTATAGTAGAGGTCATGATACCTAGAGGGATCTCTACATGTGGCATCAGTGTTCGTGCCAACACATCAACCCAAATAAGAAAACACCCTCCTACTAATGCACACCCCAGAACAAGTTTTAGGGTAGTAACACCGACAAATTGCCTTACGATATGAGGAATCATCAAACCAACAAAGCCAATTCCACCGCAATAAGCGACTATAATTGACGTGATAGCAGCGCATAAAGCAAACATCGTTAAACGTAATTTATTAGCATCTATGCCTAAGCTTCTTGCATTGTCATCACCTAACAATAAAGCGTCGATATGACGGTGTAATGCCACAACAACTATAAGTACTGCAATAAGAACCAAACCAATAACATAGAAATGTTTTAGCTCCACCTGCGAAAAACTTCCCATCATCCAAAAAATGATGCGATTGCTTGCGAAAGGCTCTCCTAAAAACAAAATAAACTGCATAAGTGCCGATAACATAAATGACACTGCGACACCTACCAGTATTAATTGCTCCATACGATTAATTGCCTTAGCAATGACTATGACAATTAATACCGAGAATAAAGCCCCTAAAAAAGCAGCTAAAGGTAATGTTAGAGACAAATTACCAACAAAAGATAAATTCGCTACACTCGCACCTAGCCCTGCTCCCGCAACAATACCGAAAAGGTAAGGATCTGCGAGTGGATTGCCTGTTGTATTTTGTAAAATAGCACCCGCTATCGCTAATCCCATACCTGCAACTAATGCGACGAGAATTCTTGGTAACCTAATTTCCCATATAACGACATTACTTGTTTCACTTGAACAGCTATGTTTCAAACAAAGCAAAACCTCGCTCATGTCTATCGATACAGCGCCAAAATTTAGGGCTGCTACGACAGATAAAAAGGTGAAAAGTAGCATGACAAGCATTATGCGTTTATTTTTTGTCATGACTTACTCCACATTTAGGAGAAGGTTTATGACTTATTTCGTCATCCACATAGAAATATACTCGCGGTTTTTGTGTTTTTCTATCTATATCTTGTAAGCAATTAATTCTAAATACCTTTGTGAGTAACTCCTCTGATAAAACTTTAGATGGAGCCCCCTCACTTATTACATGCCCTTCATCTAACAAAAGTAAGCGGTGGCAGTACTGACTTGCTAAATTTAAATCATGTACTGTCATGATAACAGTAAGCTTTAATTGCTTAATTAATTGTAAGATTTGATGTTGATAATACACATCTAAATGATTGGTAGGTTCGTCTAAAACTAAAATTTGACTACGTTGAACTAAGGCTCTAGCCAATAAAACCCGTTGCTGCTCGCCACCAGAGAGTTGGTTATACTGCTTAGAAATAACATGTGATAAGCCAACAGTCTCCACCGCTTTTATAATATTGTCTTCGTCTTGTTTGTTATTTATTGCAAACCAAGTTTTATTAGGTAATAACCCCATACTGACAATATCGTATACTGACAAAGAAAAATGAGCTTGAGTTTTTTGAGCGACAAAAGCAAAGTGACTCGCAAGCTCTTTAGCAGAAAAGTCTGTTATCAAACGCTCTTTTAAAAAAATATTACCGAATTGTTTGTTACGTTTTATATGGTTAACTTGTCCGGTAATACAGCGTAAAAGGCTAGTTTTCCCAGCACCATTAGGCCCTATAATGCCTAATATTTCACCGTCAGACACAGTAAAAGAAATATCATTTAGAATTTTTTTATTAAAAATGTGCCAATAGAGGTTTTCTACTGATAATAGCGTTGACATAATCTCTCGTGTTTTCCCGCACGGGTTAAAAAATTAGGGTTTACTTGTTAGTAATCTGACTTGTCTATTTGATATAGAGAGCAAATACGACTTACAGTTGCGGGCACAGTTGTGGATTCACACCACATTCCCTAACAAAGTTGCATAACAGTGTATCGGAAAAGCTTACCAACATCAACTTTAGATGTTTAGACGTCTATTTG
>JBMYWR010000136.1:0-8711 GCA_049607625.1 Colwellia sp. | reverse complement strand
CATCACACTGATAATTATTAAAATTGAAACTAAAGATAAAATGGTGGCCCCTCCCTGACTTGAAATGGCGCTTTAAGTGATTGGTTTTGTTGGTTTTGATTGCCTGTTGTTTTTGTGTTTGTTACTTCTGGTGTTACATTCGGTGAATGTCATAAAGAATTTTTAAGTTATTTTAGCTTTTTCTTGGAGGGGGGATATCTAGCTCAGAGGCTATTTCCCCAAGTTTTTTAATGAATAATTCGTCTTTTCCATTTTGAGGTTGCTTTAAGTTTGCCTCATCATCTTCCTGCAATTCGACTTTAGCTGGAGTTTGATCTGTTTCAGAAAAAGTAGCTTGCTTTGCTTGTTCACTAATAATGTGCTTGAGAGTTTCTTCTGGAGTTTTGTGCCCCATTTTTTCTTGAATGATTTGAAGCGTTTTTAATGATTTCTTATCTTTTAATAAAATGTGGTTATTTTCTTTGACTTTACTTTTTAACTTTATCTGAGCTTTCTTTTGTTCTGGAGTTTTCCATTTACGAGCGGCATCGGAAATTTTTTTATAGAAGTTTTGTTTGTCTCTAGAAAATGTTGACCAAACATCAACAGAGGCTAAAAATCTGTAGTAATCACTTAACTCATTTTCGCATTGAATTAACGGCGGCTTCGAGTAACCATTTGACTTGTCACTTACTTTCTTAGATAAAAACTCAACAGCCTTTTTGCATTGTAATTCATTGCGGATATCCAACCAACCATAGTGCCAACCTTGGTAGTTTTTAGTGTTCGTCCAAGCTTCACGAATGTTGTTAATTGTTCTTATTTTCGGAGTCATTTCATCAGGGTAAAGGTCTAAAGCTCTTACCGAAATATAGTGTTTATCTGAGTTTCCTTTTAATGAATCTAAATAACTGGGAGCTAAAATACCTTTCTGTTTGAGGTGTAGCCATACAAAGTTACACTGTCTCAGGTTCTTCTTATCCAGCCAGTTGAGGTGCTCTTCAGGGATTAGGCTTCGGTTACACTTTTTAATGTAGTATTCAATTATATCTTTTGAATCATTGATTTCTGAGGAATTACAGTATTTTTTGTAGAGGGACTGTACACCGTTTCTTATGTCGTCATGTAAACCAACACTAGCCATTTTGTTAGCTATACCATCTGAATGTAGTTGCCAAAGAAACATATCGACAAATCTTTGTTTCTTTTTAAAGAGAAAGTCTTCCAATTGCGTGAAGTCATTTATGTCCATGATCTGCCTCTATATAACTAGCCACCAATTTAATCTCAGTTTTTAGAATTTCTTTTTGAAAATAGGAGGTTGTTACTTCGGAAAAATATCGTAAAAACCCCAAAGTTCATCCAAAAATTATGGTTTTATTATCCAAAAAGCATCCATTATACATCCGTAAATTATTTTCTGTATTTTATTTTTATTGGTTTGCAGGTGGTTTTTAATGACATATGTTATCTGAAATTGATTTTTCTGCTTGATTTGGATGTTAATGTTAATCTTCGGGTGATGCAATAACTGTATTAATCTAGAGTATTGGCAACTTTATTTTAATCAATAACATCACTGCTAAAATATATTTGTTATCAGAGTGGTTGTGTTTTTTGATGTCAGCCTAATGCTTGGTTGTTTTATGTTTGAATGATAGCTATAGCGTCAAATCGACATGTAAAGGTTTTCTGTATGTTAATACTACAACCCTTTATCTTATTCTTTTTATCAATATCCTTTTTTAATTATCTAACCAATTGAGCAGTCCGATACTGCTCATTAATATTTAATAAATTATTTTTTACACAAGTGATTACTTCTATAGACAAATAACTATCGGAGAAGAATCATGCAAACCTTTACAAATAATAAAAATCTTACTGTTTTTAACGGACTTAACTTTAATGGATGGCAAGTCGTGCCAGGCTACACTTTGTGTACTGAGTACCTTGAGTCAATTGAATCTGTATTGGAGCGAGCGTTAAGCGAGCATCCAAGAACATTGATAGTTCGTTTTGACTTACACTTACCGCGAATTGTTGATTGTCCTGACTTTCCAAGAGAGATGGACACCAATGTTATCACCCGTTTCTTCAGTTCACTTGAAAGTAAGATTAAGTGGGATTATGACAAAAAAATAAAAGCAGGTGGCAACCCTCATTCCTGTACTGTGAGATACATATGGGCACGAGAGATTAACGAGTCATTAGGGCATCATTATCATGTCGCGCTGCTACTCAACAAAGACCGGTATTATGGCTTAGGAGATTACAGAGGTTTGTATAAGAATCTGTCAGGTAAGATATATGAGGCATGGGCAAGTGCCCTGAAGCGTTCAGCGCACGAGATTATATCGTTAGTGCACTTTCCTAATGACTCGCCTTGTTATCGACTGAATAGTAATTCTGAGAATTATACTTTCAAGTGTAATGAGGCATTTCGAAGGTTAAGTTATTTAGCTAAATTTGAGACAAAAGAATTTGGAGATAAGGCCAGAAATTTCTCGTACAGCAATCGTTGAGCTAAATCACCTCAAATTACATTTTTATATGATGATATATGTGTGTTTATTTGTAGTTGCTGAACTAAGGGGAGTCTAACTCCCCACTTTAGACTGATGATTAAATATCAGACCACCAAATCTTATCTACGGTATCGTAAATGTCGTAATCAGATAATTCGTAAGAAACGTCACCATGTTTATCAATATGAACCATGATTACCGCTACAGGCTCAATGCCTTTATAGTTGGAAATTAATTTTTGCTGGCAAGATAGGTTTAATTCTCGACGGTCATAACCTCGCTTTGCGTCCATTACAGGTTCAATGTCATCATCATATTCAACCTCTAGTTTTAGAGGATTGTTTGCTTTCCTGTTTCTATCTTGAAACTTGGAGTCTAAGGCCATCATCATAAACTCATTGGCAATTTTCCCCTCCATTTCCTCAAAAGCATCTTCACAAATATCAGCTAGCTCATTTTGCAAAGCCGCTTCCTCCGATGTGTTACCTGTAATTAAAGCCCAAGAGCCCATTACTACGCACAAGCCTAGCCAACCAATAATTACTTTCTTTAGTAAAGTCATATTTTTTCCTTATTTTTGTATATAGTTATTTTTTACTTTTACTACCGCTAAATAGAATTAATACGATAACGAAAAGCCAAAACGGCATGCTTTTAGCGCCTAATAGTGTTGATAGCCCAATGCCTACAGCTAATGTTGCTATAAGCAAGCCAGAAATAGATTTCATAAATACTCCTTTTGAAGTCGGGAGTAGGAGACTCCCGTTGTGATTAAGTTAGTTTTATCCTGTGCAATCTTTTAGGCTAGATTCACCCTCAGACCAAATGCCGCAACGCTTGCTGTGTGTGCCGTCAGGGTGATAAGTAGTGACTGTGTACTCATCGTTTGAATTGTGCATATGTACCTCCTGTGTCGCGTTCCAGAACTCCTCAGAGCTATAACGGTTGTCTACTCGATACCAGTCATTAGCGTCATACCCGTAATCATCATTAAAGCTTAAGGAAATATGCGAAAGGTTATGAGACAACCATCCTCCACTAAGGTCATTAGCATCAGCACCTAGCATGTGCGTAAATCTAAATTGATTGTCTGTACCGTAGTAGTGGCCTGATTCTGTTTTTACTGTTTTGTTATCGCTATAGTAAGTTTTGGTAATAAGCTGCTGAGATATGTTTAAAGCAACTCTATCCAGGGTGAGACAGTTACTCCAGCCAACGTTGTTAGCAAAAGCTATGTTAGCTAAGCCGTAACCAGTACCATTCGATTTTTCAGTAAAGTATTCACTTATGGTGCAATTGCCTTCTGCAAGGGTAGCTGCAACTTCTGCTTCTATGCCATTGGTGATACTTGTTCGCTGTTGTCTACGTTCAAGAAGCTCATTAATATGATTTAGGCCTCCACGCATTGTGTGAATGCTTTCATCCCAATTTCCTGCACTAAGCTTGATGTACTCTCGACGATACCAAGACATATACTGTGGAGTAAGCTTGGTGCCATCTAGGTAATATTCAACGAAAACATAGATAGCATCAGGATTAGCTTGCTCAAGCTCCACTGTTTCAGTGTAGGATTTCGCCAGTCCTGGCACTAATGAACGAGCTAGGCCGTGTAAGTCGGAATTACCATTAGCAATATAATCGCTATAAAGAGAATCAACCGTAATGTTGTAACGCTGAGCAACGCGTTTCTCCTGGTCAATTAATCTTTGCTCAATGGTTTCTCGTAGTTGCTGATTTTCAATAATGGACTCACAAGACAGCTCACTACCGCCAGCATAAAGCTCTTGCTCAACACTATTCCAAATAATGGTGGTTAATGGTGTCACATTGAGTAAGTCTTCGTCAGTTCGAAGCGCAAAGCTTGGTGGGATAACTAAGTCGTATGCCTCCGCTATCGGTGTATCGGGGTTATCTAAGTCAATAGCACCGACAGGTACGTGAGTGATTAATGGCACATATTGACCGCAATCCTCATGTACTTCAGGGATTTCAATAACCCAACTAGGGTTATCTTCGGTTGGCTCAACCGTTTCTGCTGACGGCTCTCCGTCGTCATGAACACCATTAAAGTTTAAATCCATGAAGATAGTCGCACCAACGATATAACCATCAATTGCCATGCCTTTAATTTTAGTTAGCTCTACGGGGGTGGGGGTAGTCGGTGTAACTGTTACTGGCTCAGAGCTAGAGTCGCCTCCTCCGCCACAGGCCGTAACGGAAGCAGTGATTAAACTTGCGATAATTGCTTTTGTATAATTTTTCATACGAGTTCCTTTTTAGTGTATGGGATTGAAAGTTATTTATTGTTTTGATTATTCATCGGTTTGTTAAAACGTAGTGACTCAGGGTGAGCCCAGTTAGCAGAATTGCCATTTAATTTAGGGTTTGAAATATGGTTGTTTTGATATTGAATGAGATTGAAATCTTTAGGGTATTCAAAGTTAAAAGTAGATAAATTCGCACCTTGAATTTTCTCAACTTCAACATGTTGGTATTCATTGTTTTGACAACGAAAGATAACTAAAAGCGTATTATCATGAATCCACAAACATAATGGTTCGATACTTTGTTTTTGGTTATCAATAACAATTGTCACCAGTTGCTGCTGAATTACTCCATGCGTTAATTGTTCAAATACAGCATTAAACTTCGTGCTATAACTTTTGATTAATGGTTGAGCTTCAACGGCAGAATACGGTTGTTGGTTATCCTTTTGGGTTGAGGTTGATTGAGTTTTGACTTGATGGATTTCTGTAAAAATAGAGTTGATTACGGCTCTATACTCAGTAGGGAAACTTTTGGTTAGCCACTCTTCAGCTAATAGAAGAATCATGCTTTCTCTTGAGCCAAACGTTTTTACAGGCAATGTATCGCGATGATATCCATATGGCTTATCTCGCGTATCTTTATAGACATTAAGGTGGCGTACCATAACGTCTAAATTTCTTTGTATGGTTCGAATATCGCGTACTATGCCAATAGCAGTTAGCTGTTGCTGTAACTCTATGGCTGTTACTCTCCCTAAGCGAGGAATACGGTTATATAACTCGAACAGCAACGATACATGGTCATTCAAACTTGGTTTTGTTGCCATAACTTACTGCCTTTTATGACAAAGCGAGCTTATGACTGATCTCTGATCGGCCTGCAACGCTATGAATTAAAGTTAAATAAGGTGGATGGTATTGATTGAGGCGGCATTACTTGCCGCATGGTTGATAAAAATGATTTTCTGTAAGCACGACAAAAAGCCTAAGCTGTCCCTAGGCTGTTACTCTGGTGGTAAATTGTCGTTTATTTATAGACTCCTTAGCTAATTAGGTTACTGTTCAGCTAGGTAATATAGATGTGAAATATTTTGGAATTAAAAAATATAAAACCAGTGTTTATTGAATCTCTTTAACCTTAAAAGAGCTTTTAAATTCAAAGAGCCATTGCATTAGTAGACTTGTTAGTTGATATGCAATTTATCAGATGTTCTTGTAATTGCAGTGTAAAGCCAGCGGTAGTCCTTGATTTTGTCACCGAAATGATAAGTATCGACAAATACATGCTGCCATTCACTGCCTTGGCTTTTGTGACAAGTAATAGCATAGCCAAACTTGAGGTGAAGAAAATTCAAATAAGGGTCATTTCTTTTAGCTTCTTTATACTCTTCACCTTGTGGCTTGTAATGAGTATAAAAACGCCTATTAAAGTCCGCTCTCAATGCTTGATATAGTACGCCCGTTAGCCTTGGGATAGGTTCATACATCAAATTCAATAAAACTTTTTCTTGTAAAAGATAAGGCTTCCCATAATCATCTTTAAATTCGATTTCCAAGTCGATAAATTGAAGTTCGACAGGGGTGACTAGGACGCCACTTGGTAGCCTTTCTTGAACTTCGATATACCTGCACTCAACTTCTGAAAGAATTTTGTTTATGCGCCCAAACTCACCATTAGAAATAAAATTATTTGCAGTTTGAAAGTTATTAGTACACATGACTTTTTCATTCACCTGGATAGGAGCTGCTGGGTAGAACAATCTGGCTCGAATATCACAAATGTACTCGTAAACTTTTGAGTTGGAGCGAGCTATAATTGTTAGGTTATCAGTGTTCTCAACGTTTTCTTCACAAAGCTCAAAATACTTATCAAGAAAACTGCTACGCGGTAGTCTGTATACATCCTGTGACGATACGTCAAATTCAAAATCAATAAAGTCTTCAAATTCTAAGGCATCTCGCAAAGCTTGAGCATTTTTCATTACTCCAGATTCTGCTTTTTGCCTAACTACTTCTGTTAATTCAAAAGATTGGCATTGGAGCTTGTAGACTACCCCCAATAGGTGCTCATTAAGGGCTGGCGAGTAGGCATTGTTTATTGGCGGTAATTGAGCGTTATCTCCGATGAAAATCACTTTCCTTCTTGGGTTGTTTTTAATATCAATATACTCCAATAAATCTTGTAGTAAGTACCCTGAACCAAATTTTCCAATGTCACGAGAAATGCTAAATTTATCAGAAATCATCGATGACTCATCAACAATATAGACGGAATCTGGCTCATCATGGTTGTCGTGAAGGTACGAGATAGTCTCAGACTGCCTATTAAGAATTTCGTCCTTTGGCTCCTCGTCATTTTCAAAAAACTTGTAGATTACCCTATGGATGGTTTTAGCTTTAAATTTGGTTTTGTTGGCTATTACTTTTGCTGCTTTTCCTGTTGGGGCTATTATTACGAACTCTTTACCTAACCAACTTAAGTATTGAGTAACACCTGTCATGATGAACGACTTCCCAGTACCAGCGTATCCTTTTAGTAAAAAGATAGGGGCATGACCTTCCTCTAAAAAATACTCAAGTTCCGTAAGTAGTGCTTGCTGGTCATTGGTTAAGTCTTGCCCCTTGAAATGGTCTGAAATTGACATGTTATTCTCCTAATTAATTCAATCAGAAGATTTGAGAAGTCATTATTTTTTGGTCGGATTAAGTTGTAGGCTATATAGATTGGCAGGCATAATTGACCTAACCTAGCCACATAGAGCTAAGTAAGGCCAAGTGTTTTATAAGGTTTATGATATTACTTTAATAAGCCATTCTATTGACTCGCTTAAACTATGTTTTCTAAATCTATCCTTAATCCAGGCTATGACTTCAGTTTCGGAAAGTGGTTTAGTTTCTTTATTAGGTAGTAGTTGCTCGTTTTCGTCTCGTTGGTCAATTTTATTTTGTACCCACTCAATGATTTCGGTATCAATCCAAGCTGTCGCACGACAACCCAGTGATACAGATTTAGGGAACATCCCATCATTCATATATTTATAAATGCTGCTTCTGCCAAGCCCTGTGTATTCTTTAACTTCCTTTAGTCTCATTAATGCCATTTTGAATTCCTCTTGTCTCATTCAAAACAAGAGGGAGGTCGATATTTTTTTGCTGACTTACTTCAGGAGTTCATACAAACTCTTGTCAGCTAATAGCCGTAGAGGATGTTACTGTCCCGTTGGCTTATTACATTTTCAATCCATTTATCGACCTCGCTTTCTACCCAGCATACTGACCGCCCGCCTAGTGATACGCTGGCAGGAAATCTGTCTTCACCAATATATTGATAAATACGAGAACGAGTTAGGCCTGTTTTTGATATCACTTCTTTCATACGAATTAATCTAGTGGTCATGATGGTATTCCTTCATTTAAGTATTAAAATGCAGCTCATAGATAAAGGCTGGTAGGGGGGTATTATCCTGAGATACCCCCTGGCGCATAGCATGAAAGGACTTGCTCGATTTCATCAACTTCAAATATGGTGTTTATTAATTCTTGAGCTTGTTTCAACTATGCAGAACAGTTACTCATGTATTTTTTGTAAACGGGCATATGGAAACAGTAGTAACTTATAAACACAACACCAATGACTCAATGTTTTATATATGAAAGAAAAATGGCTCAAATATAGAAGTGCAAAAATAGCTGTGATAAGGGTTATAACCATACCAAGTTCGGAATAATACTGGCTCAATATTTGATTTTTCTTTGGGGAGTTCAGCTAATTCACAAAGTATATTAAACCCCTGCTCATGCACTTCGAAACTAGAGTCTTTATATATTGCCTCATAACCTTCCCCAAAGTCTGAGTACCTAAAACGCAAATCTAGTGCATCTTCTGAATCGCCCCGAGTTCATCGGAGACCAGTTTGTTTAAGTCAGGCCACTTTAC
>JBMYWR010000135.1:0-8714 GCA_049607625.1 Colwellia sp. | reverse complement strand
CTAACCCAAATATTAATGCGGCTGCACATGCCCACTCTTTATATGGTAAGACATGGTCTACCCTAGGCAAGCTCCTCCCTGCTACAACACAGGATGCTTGCGCGTTTTATCAAGATCATGCCTTATTGGATAGCTTTACGGGGGTTGTACTTGATACGACTGAGGGAGAATTAATCGCTGAAAAGCTAGGAAATAAAAAAGCAATTATTCTCCAAAATCACGGTTTGTTAACGGTAGGAAATACGGTAGAAGCAGCTGCTTGGTGGTTTATTACCATGGAGCGAAGTTGCCAAGCTCAAATCCTAGCCCAATCTGCTGGATCTCCTATAACCATTAATGATGAAGCAGCAAAATCAGCTCACCAAGTCGTTGGTAGTGAGCTAGCTGGATTTTTTAGTTTCATGCCTTTATTTAACACAATAAAAGCAGAACAACCTGATATGTTTACTTAATTGGAAAAACAGCTAACCTACTATCAAGCTATTATTCATATTAAGCTACTATAAAACTTGTATTTTCACATGTTTTTCTATCAATACTCACTTACCAACTGTCACCTTTGCGACACCTAACAATCACGTAACTTGTTAGGTTATCATTTCCCTTGATTCCAATGTACTCAAATCGGTTAATTGTTAATTTTACAAGCATGATAGCTAAGTTGAAGTTGATAACATTGTAAGCAAATAATAAGAATATTTTAAGAAGAGGATAAACCATGCATAAGCCATTTTATAGTATCATCAAGCGCGGTATTATACGCACCATCAAATTTTCATTTTTTCTAACCGCAACTTCCACTGTAATATTAACTTCTGCTTTAGTTAAAGCGGATGAAACCGAGGTTGAACATCAAAAAGTTACCATATGGAGTCAGGGAAGTCGGTTAGCAGCAGATATATATAAACCAAAAGGATTAGCTGCTGACGCTAAAATACCTGGAATACTTATGGTGCCTGGTTGGGGTGGTAGTAAAAATAATATTGGTGAAAAATATGCCCCCTACTTTGCCAAGCAAGGTTTTTTAGTACTTACTTTTGATTTCAGAACATGGGGTGAAAGTGAAGGTCATTTAATGGCTGTATCGCCTTTAGCGCAAACAAAAGAGTCAGCAGAGATAACTGTTAAAGCTAGCCATATTCGCGAAATAATAAACCCTTTTAATATGGCGGCTGATGTTAGAGCGGCCCTACATTATTTAGGTGGTGAGCCACAAGTTATGGCAAATAACTTAGGTATTTGGGGTACCAGTATGGGCGGCGGTTTAGGTCTTGTTGTCGCGGCAAATGACAATCGGGTTAAAGCGTTTGTTTCACAAATGAGCCCTGTTAATTATAAACACAACATACAAGCGTTTAGTTTAGAAAAAATGCGTATGGTTGAAACCCTAGCAGCTCGTGGTGTTATACCTCCATACCCGGGTCCACAAAGTAAAGTGAATCCACATTTAGATGGCTTTGTTGATTGGGTTGCTATGAAACGTTTTGACCCGCTTCAGTTTGTAGAAAAACTTAACGCCGCTACCTTAATTATTGATGCGCAAGAAGAAGCATTATTTGAAATAGAACACAATGGTCAACTGCTTTATAAGAAAATTAAAGATCGTGTAGAGAGTAAATATATTTCATACCCTGGTAAACATTATGATATGTATAAAGGTGAGAACCTTGAAAATGCAAGAAATGAAGCGTTAGGTTGGTTTAAAGCGAATTTAAAAAAATAACGTCCGTTAGCCCTCTTTAACAAGGTAAACTTTAGTAAAAACAATGCGATCAGTTTTTTGATCGCATTTTTTGTTTTTCAAAACGTATAAAGCCTAATTTAAAGCTGACTATAGCCAATAAATTTAACGAAAAAACTAGTATAATACCAAGTGCATTAATTATCTGATCAATTAGAATGGTTAGAATGAATAACGACTACGTTATAAAATCTTTAGGTATAAAAAAACCGCATAGTGCGGCTTTTAAATTTAGTTTTGAAATAGTGCTAAGTTTAGTCCTACTCTCCTTTACGCTTCTTAAGGATCTCTTTCTCAAAACCTAGTATTTTTTCGTAGGTATTAGGGAACCATCTAACGACTCTATCAAGTAGTTTAGCGTCACCACCAATAAGAATACGGCGTTGCTTTTTAACCAGGCCATTTAGAATAACTTCAGCTGCTTGCTCTGACGTTGTTTTAGCATGCTTGTTAAAATCAGCAATAATTTTGCTTTTTTCTACATGGGCTGAAGATATTTTGGCACTGTTGGTAATATTGGTTTTAATGCCACCAGGGTGTACACAATGTACGTTAACATTAGTGCCTGCCATTTCCATTTTTAAAGACTCTGTAAAGCCTCTTACAGCAAATTTTGAGGCATTGTATGCACTTTGTAATGGTAACGATAATAAACCAAACAAGCTAGATACATTGACAATATGCGCTTGCTCTGATTTTTTCAACGAAGGTAAAAAAGCATTAACCCCATGTACTACGCCCCAAAAATTAATATTCATTAACCAATGAAAGTCTTCTAGAGATTGATTTTCAACAGTATCAATTAAGCTAACACCAGCATTATTGAAAAGTAAATCAACAGAGTCGAAAGTACTATTTACTTCGGTAGCAAGTTCTTTGAAAGCTTCACTGTTTGCAACATCAACATTTTTTATTAAACAACGTATGCCCTTTGATGAAACTTCTTCTTGTACCTTAACTAATTGCTCTTCGTTACGGTCAACAAGTACTAAATGACAGCCCTGCTCTGCTAACTTAGTGGCAAGGGCATAACCTATACCTGATGCTGCGCCAGTAATTACTGCAACTTTATTTTTAAATTGGCTCATTTATCTCTCTTTAACCTCATTGTAATACTTTACGTTGTAAAGCATGGTGTGTCTTTTTCTAGTGTCTATTTATTTTTTTGCTTTTTTCTTGCTTATGTTTTAGAGATGAAATTTACAATGTCTGTTGTTATGTCATCTATCAACATCACAGGAATGTCATGTCCCATACCCGGGTAAATTTTAAGCTTAGAATTGGGTATATATTTTGCTGTAGCTTTCGCTCCATCAACATGGACGATAACATCGCTATCACCATGCAGAATTAAGCTTGGCGTTTTAACTTCTTTTAATAACGGCTCTCTGTTTGAAGCGGCTAAAATAGCTAAGATTTGTCTGATGGTTCCCTTACTTGAAATACCTCGCTCAAGCAGACCCGTTACATAGCGTTCGAGTTGTTCTGGCGTTGCTGGATAGGCGGGACTGCCGATTATCCGCCACTTATTCTTGTGATAAGCTAATAGGTCTTCAAAAGAAGAAGACTTAGGTTTTTTAGCAAGTTGTTTGTTAATATCAGCCGAAATTTTTGGTAGACGCTTATTTCCAGTCGTTGACATGATGGATGTAAGACTTAGCAATCTTTCTGGGTGGTTAATTGCCATTAATTGAGAAATCATTCCGCCCATTGAAGCACCAATAACATGCACTTTATCGAGTTCTAGATGATCTAATAATGCAATAGTATCATTCATCAAGTCTTCTAATTGATAAGGTACTTTTGATTTAAAACCAAATTTGAGCTTTAATGCAGTCCAGATGAAATGTGGAATCTTAACATCATCTACTAAACTCGACTTGCCCATATCGCGGTTATCTAAAAGCACAACATGAAAGCCTTGCTCAACAAAGTTATCAACCAATGCCGGTGGCCAACCCGTTAAGGGGGAAGCTAAACCATGTATCAATAAAATGGTTGGCTTATCATTACTTCCATGACATTGATAGGCGATGTTAACGCCATTTAAAAGAACGCTTTCTTCGGTAAAACTTGCTTTGTACATTATTATTCCTTGTTGATGACTTGCATTGAATTAAGACTTCTAGTCGTCATTCACATTGGATGTCTCTCTGTTGGGTCGTAAAGACATTAAAGTGACTCGTCATCAATTTTTATTTCGATCATGGCTCGTTTCATAGCTAACCTCATTTTATCTTCAATAACTGAAGGTTTATGAGAGTCACGATCAACAAATACATGCGTCATTCTCCCCGCTGCACTTGCCATAGATTGACCTTGTTTAAATAGGGCTACACCGTATTCAACCGAGCTGTTGCCAATTCTATTAACCCTTACAGCGCCAACCAATTTATCAGGATAAGCAACAGGGCTAAAATATTGACAACTTGAGTCAACTATAAAGCCTATTTGCCTACTCATTTGAGGGTTAAAACTGCCCTGTTCAATAAGGAATTGATTTATTATGCTATCAAAAAAAGCATAATAATTTACATTATTTACATGACCAAACATATCGTTATCTATCCAACGTGTTGTGATGTCGAACGTATATACATAGTTTGATAATTGTTTGTGTTCTTGGTTATCCATTGTTTTCTCTTAATTTACACGCTAGCTGAAAAAGATTTAAACATTAAAAGTTTACAAGTTAATTTCTAGCTAATAGTAGTTAGTTATTAATAACCATTAAGCGCTTGCATGTAAATATGTCTAGCATCATCTAAATTAACGGGCTTGGGATTATTTACTAATAAACGGGTTTGTTTCATTGCATCAGTAGCTAAAGTCTCTACATCATCTTTCGTTATACCTTGGCTTTGTAAACTGGTTGGTATCTCGAGTTTTTTAATTAATTCGCTTAAGTATTGAATAAGATCTTCTGCAACGTTGAGGTCGGCTTGATTGGTATTAATCGTATCACTGATATAAGGCGCTAGCTCTGCGTAAAGTTTACTTGCATGGCTTAAGTTAAACCTCATTACATGGATAAGAACAAGTGCATTACTTAAACCATGCGGAATATGAAAATGCCCACCCAGCGGATAAGCTAAAGCATGAACAGCTGCAACGGGTGCATTAGCAAAAGCCTGCCCGGCTAAACAAGCCCCCAGTAACATATTTTGTCTTGCCGATAGGTCATGCCCTTCAAAAGTAGCTTGTTCAATATTACTCGACAGCAACTTCAGTGCTTCTTTTGCTAATAAATCAGTATAAGGGTTTTTCTTAACTGCACTGGTGTAGGCTTCTATTGCATGAACCATGGCGTCAATCCCAGTTGCTGCGGTAACATGCTTTGGAAGACCAACTGTTAACTGTGCATCAAGAATGGCCACGTCGGGTAACAATTCACTTGAAACTACACCTGCTTTGGTTGTTTCACCGGTGGTAACAATAGAAATAGGAGTCACTTCAGAGCCCGTCCCTGCCGTTGTAGGCACTAAAAGCAAGGGAAGTCTTTTACCTTTTATTTGATCAACGCCATAAATATCGGCAATGTTTTCATTACTGTTGGCAAGTAAAGAAACCAGTTTAGCGGTATCTAAAGAACTGCCTCCACCAAAACCAATAACACCATCAATCGCTTTTTCTTTTGCAAAAGTAACGGCACTTAACACAAGAGATTCTGGAGGATCTGCAATAACTTGATCAAAACAATGGTAACTTAAACCTTCTTTATCAAAAGAAGCGAGTAATTGTGATAATAAGCCAACTTTAACAATACCTTGATCGGTCACCACTAAGGGATTGTTGATCTGATTTTGGCGACATAGATCGGCTAAACGTTCTACAGCACCAATTTCACTGATAATCGATTTAGTCGTTGAAAAAACGAAAGGTTTCATAAATTACTCACTTACATACTGATTTGATATTGAAAAAATAAATATTACTTATAAACAAATAATTCATCATCTAAATTAACCGTCGGTAACACTTCTTTTTCAGACCAATAATCTTGCGTATGCTCCCATTCTGCTTTATTACCTCGTTTAGGAAGTAAGTGCATTGAGCGCATCATATAACCAGGATTAAACTCTTTTGTATCTATCCAAGGAAGAAGTTCCATGTCTTTGTCTTCTTCTCTTAACGTCATCGTAACTTGTGAAACCTCTTTGTCATCCATGTGCTTAAGTAGTCGACATACAAAATCACCAATAAGGTCAACACGTAACGTCCAGCTAGCACGGAAATATCCCATCACCCACGTCATGTTAGGTACACCAGTAAACATCATACCGCGATAGCCAACCGTTTTAGAGAAATCTAAAGGTTTGTTATCAACTGAAAACTCAATACCACCTAATACAGATAAACTAAAGCCTGTAGCAGAGACAATAATATCGGCTTCAACTTCATCACCGGATTTAAGTTTTACACCCGTTTTAGTAAAGTGATCAATTTCATCGGTTTTTATACTGGCTTTACCCGAGCGAATACCGGCAAAAATATCACCATTAGGAACAACGGCAATACGTTGACGCCATGGGTTATATTTAGGCGTAAAGTGTTTATCTACATCAAAGTCTTCATCAAGGTGAGCTTTTACACCGTCGATAAGGGCTTTTTTAACTTCGTTTGGATAATTTTGTGCTATTTCAATAAAGCTAGACTGTTCTTGCAGTATTTGCTTACGGGCAATTTCATGAACCCAAGCTTCATCTACTTTTAACTCACGAAGCTGATCAACTAATTCGTTTTTATTTTCTCTTGGAAAGAAATAAGTGGGCGAACGTTGTAACACTGTAACGTGTTCACATTCTTTCGCAATATTAGGCACAATGGTAGCTGCTGTTGCACCAGAGCCAATAACCATCACCTTTTTGTCTTTGTAATCAAGTGATTCAGGCCAGTTTTGCGGATGAATTAATTCACCTTGGTAGTCATCCATTTTCGGCCAAGTTGGTGTATAGCCTTTTTCATGCTTGTAATAGCCCTGACACATCCACAAGTAGTTTGCCGTAAAAGTAAAAGTTTCTTGGGTGTCTTTTTTAATCGCTGTTAAAGTCCAAAGACTGGTTTCATTACACCAGTTAGCCGTTAAAACATGGTGGTTATAACGAATATGTTGGTCCAAGTTATTATCTTCAATAACTTCACCTAAGTAATTTAAAATCTCTTCACCAGAAGCAATAGGTTTTCCTGTCCAAGGTTTGAATCGGTAACCAAATGTGAATAAATCACTATCAGAACGAATACCGGGGTATTTATGCGTTAACCAAGTTCCACCAAAACTTTCCATTCCATCTAAGACACAAAAAGTTTTATCTGGGCATTGTTCTTTTAAGTGATAAGCAGAGCCTAGACCTGAAATTCCAGCACCTACAATAAGCACATTAAAATGCTCTGGTGTTGATGTTTTATTATTTGATGTATTCATGATTTCCCCAAATATATATTGTTTACGATCCGCTGTTTTAACGATAACAAGCATGGAAATTAAGTAGTTGAGCTAATCTACCTTTAACAATCTATCAGTAGTGTCACCTAGGAGACAATTATGTGTTTTATGTTTGAAAGGCGCACAATTTACGCGTTATTCTTCACTTTTAATCTTTATTTCATCCTTCAAAGCCGCCATATCATTAATACAATAGCGTTGCCCTTGAATAGTAAGAATGCCTCTCGCTTCAAATTCTTTCAAAATTTTATTAACACGCTGTCTTGAACCTGAGGTAAGGTCAGCAAGCTCGGTTTGGCTCATTTTCTTATCTAAGATGACGCTACCGTTTAATGACTGTCCGTAATGCTGTGCAAACCACAATAATCGTCCAGCTAGTCTTGCTTTTAATGGATAAAAAAGCATACCACTTAACAGTTCACACATTTTTAATGTACGGTCAGATTGGTCTAAAAAGAGGTTTTTATATATAACGGGGTATCTTTCTGAAACGGATTTTACAACCCGCTTAGGTATCTCAATAATACTTGAATTTTCTAGTGCTTGAGCTTCAAACATACGTACAGGTTGTTCAGAAAGTGAGAATTCTCCAAACCAATCGTCGGTAGAAAACTCTGTTATGGCAAATTCTTGGCCTTGCTCGCTACTGATCTTTATGCGTACGAACCCTGTAATTACGCCGTAAACAGATTCAGTTGTATCACCCAATCGATAAAGAAACTTTCTTTCATCAAAGTGTCTAATTTTGGCTGACTTAACCAATTCTAGATAAGCTTCATCAGGCACGCCTTGAAACCAATTACAATGGCGAATCATTTGTTCTATGGTAAACATAGTAAGCCTCTAAAAAAACAAAACCCTTATCCAGCATAGGCTAAATAAGGGTTTTTAAGTTATGCGTTATTAATCGAAGTTATATTTAACTTGAATAGCATAGCTCATTGGATCCGTATATTCAGCACTTGCACCACGTGTATCAGGGAATGGTGCACTTCTGTGAATGATATCTCTTTCATCACCTGCATTTTTAACAAAGGCAGATATTTCATAAGATGATTCAGGAGAAACCCAGCTAACACGAGCGTCAATGTTGTCATAGCTTTCAACTAAATCCCAATCTTCTCGGTTAAATGCACGTGAATATTGCTCACCAACCCATGAATAACCTGCACTGAACGACATAGTACCCATATCACCTAATTCAACATACTGAATTAAGTTAAGGCTGAATTTACTTTCCGGTGCCATATTTAACTGATTACCAGATAAATCTTGAACAGCACATTCACCTAGAATTGTACAAGCTGTAGAGTCTACTGCTGTGTAATCATCATACTCTGACTTATTATAAGAATAAGATGAGTTCAACATAAGATCATCAGTAATTAATGCATCAAAAGTTAATTCTAAACCGGTAATTGACGCTGCAGCTGCGTTATCAAAAGCTGTAACAGGCTTACCTGCTTCAATGATAGTTGATGTAACTTGAAGATCAGTATAATCGTAGTAATAAGCAGCAGCTGTTAAATT
>JBMYWR010000134.1:0-8721 GCA_049607625.1 Colwellia sp. | reverse complement strand
CTCATCGAATAGACATAAGAGATCTCATCGAATTACGCAGATTACACGAATTTAAGATACAAGATACTTTTGGGGAAGGGAAAGGCCCCTTTAGTGCTGACATAGCAACTTTACTTGTTTTATCTCTGGTTCTTTCCAAGCAGTCTCTAGTTTCTTGACCTACAAAAAAGGTACTCAACCTGTGTACATCAGTGTAATTCGCATGAGATCGCTAGTCTCTAATTCGGTGTGAATACTAGTGTCTAATCCCTGTTTTTCTAACTGATATGCTCAATAAGATCTTTTAACATGGAAGCTGTCGCGCCCCAGATATTATAATCTTGGTAGGGGAGGTAGTGAACTTTAAATGTCTCTCCTTGCTTATAAATATCTACACTATGATGATTTTTTGTAGATAAATAGAAACTCAAAGGAACATGAAAAATTTCAGAAACTTCATTTTCATCGATAGTAAAAGTAAGGTTATCTTTTACGATACCAATAATAGGGGTAACAAGGTAACCACTGATAGTTTGGTAAGCGGGAAACTGCCCAATAACATCGACATTACTAGGGCAAAGACCAATTTCTTCTTCAGCTTCTCTTAGCGCTGTTGCAATTAAATCTTTGTCGAATATTTCAGCCTTGCCACCAGGGAAGCTAATTTGTGATGGATGATGTTTTAAATGGCTTGCTCTTTTGGTCAGAATAACATTTAAGCCAGTATTAATGTGCGTACTTTCGTGTAACCCAATTAAAACCGCAGCCGGCTTTAGAGGTAATCCTTCTGTAACAGTATGCTTATAATTATGGGTAGATGTTGGCACCTCATTTAATATAAACCGCTTTAAAAACTCATCTTTAGTTAATACAACTTTACTCATTTACTTCTCGATAATACGGGTAAAATACGTTGAACTTTATCGAATGTTTCTTGATATTCACTTTCTACATTTGAATCAGCTACTAGCCCTCCACCAGCCCAGCAATAAATGCTTTTATTATCGTTTTCGCAGACAAGTGTTCTAATGGTAATGCTAGAGTCCATCGTACCACAGCAAGATATATAGCCAATAGAGCCACAATAAATACTTCGTCTGTGCGGCTCAAGAGATTCAATGATCTCCATTGCTCTAATTTTAGGTGCACCTGTAATAGAGCCTCCAGGAAAGGCCCCGCGTAAAAGATCGGTAGCGTTCTTATCATGGCTTAGTGTGCCTTCAACGGTACTTACTAAGTGATGAACAGCGGGAAAGCTTTCAATATCAAAAAGTTTAGGCACTTTTACACTACCAGCAACACATACCTTGCTCATATCATTACGCAGTAAGTCAACAATCATAAGGTTTTCTGCACGGTCTTTTGTTGAGTTTTGTAATGTGATGGCGTTATGTTTATCAATATCGTCATCTGAATTTCGCGGCAAAGTCCCTTTAATAGGTTTACTTTGCACATGTCCATTTGATGACTGTAAAAATCGCTCTGGAGACAAACTTAAAATCGCACTATTCTCTAAGCGAATAAAGCCAGAGAAAGGGGCTTTATTCTCTTCTCTTAATGTTTTATAAGCGTTAAATTCATTGCCCTGATAACGTGCTTTGAAACGTTGCGCTAAATTTATTTGATAGCAATCTCCTGATAAAAGGTATTGCTGAACCACATTAAACTTTTCAGAATACTCCGCTTTACTCATATTGCTTTGCCAATTTGAAGTTAAAGCAAATTGTTCAATATTATTGTGGTTAGAATACGTTTGTTTGATTTTATGCTCTAACCCCGCTCTATCTGATTCAGGGCAAACAAGCCAAAAGTCATCGGTTTTATTGTCAAATATAATGGCTTGATGATAAATTCCTACAGCCATATCAGGAACGTTTATATCTTTTAATGCCTGCGACGGTATCTTTTCAAATCGTCTTCCTAAGTCGTAAGAAAAAGCGCCAAGCGCGCCACCAATAAATGGGACAGAAGCATGCTTGGTAACAGCAGGACCAAATATGCTTTTGGTTAAAGTATTTATTAAAAGAAGGGGATCTTCGCTTGATGAGTAACTTTGATTAACCTCGTTGACCCCTACAATGCTTTTAACTGCTTCGTTCAATGCTTTTATTTCGGTAATCTCACCGAAAGTAGAGAGCGTAACAAGAGGGTTGAACACTAAAATATCAAATCGGCTATCAATATGATTGCTTTCACATGAATCGAGCCATATAGACCAAGGTAAGCTAGAAAAAGGTGTAAATATATCAACCACTTTTAAATCACTGCAAAGAGCAATTTTTTTAACAGTTAAATTAAATGGTACTTTGGAGCGGTTATTATCTTTAGTCAACGTCAACTTATCCCAGTAAAAGCAATTTCAGCATAAATACAGCTAAAAGCATTATATATTTGTATATCCTTTAATTGAATAGTTTGAGTTAAATAGCTTGAATTAAATAGCTTACGTTGAATGGCTTATTTTAAAAATTAAGCAAGTGAAGCTAAAAACATTGATATTATTTAAGAGTGAAACTAGCTGACAGCCTCATTTCGCGTTATGATTAGACATACTTTACACCTGCTAAACACCTTACTTAATTAAGAGAAAAACTATGGCGAGTAAACCATTAAATATTATTAAACAACAAGATTTAATAGATAGTATCGAAGATGCACTACAGTATATTTCTTACTACCACCCGCTTGATTTTATACAAGCATTAGAGAAAGCATATTACAAAGAAGAAAGCACCGCAGCGAAAGACGCTATTGCACAAATATTAATTAACTCGCGTATGTCTGCTCAAGGAAAACGTCCTATTTGCCAAGATACAGGCATTGTTACCTGTTTTGTGAAAATCGGTATGTCGGTTCAGTGGGACAAAACCGATATGACAGTACAGCAAATGATTGATGAAGGTACAAGACGTGCTTACTTAAATCCAGATAATCCACTTAGAGCCTCTATTGTGGCAGACCCAGCTGGAGCACGAAAAAATACTAAAGATAATACGCCATCTGTTGTTCATATCGACATGGTTGAAGGTAATGGTGTTGAAATCATGATTGCAGCGAAAGGTGGCGGTAGTGAAAATAAAACTAAAATGGCCATGCTAAATCCGTCAGATTCAATTGCTGACTGGGTTGTTAAAACGCTTCCTACTATGGGTGCTGGTTGGTGTCCACCGGGCATGTTAGGCATAGGTGTTGGCGGTACAGCTGAAAAAGCTGGTGTTTTAGCAAAAGAAAGCTTAATGGATCCTGTTGATATTCAGGAATTAATTGAACGCGGCCCACAAAACGCTGAAGAAGAATTAAGGCTTGAAATTTTTGAGCGTGTTAATAAATTAGGCATTGGCGCACAAGGCTTAGGCGGCTTAACGACTGTAGTCGATGTGAAAATTAACTCAGTACCTACGCATGCTGCTTCAAAGCCTGTAGTTATGATCCCTAACTGTGCAGCAACTCGCCATGTACATTTCCATCTTGACGGTTCAGGACCTGCAGACTTAACACCACCTAAACTTGAAGAGTGGCCAGAAATCACTTGGGAAGTAGGTGAAAATGTTCGTCGTGTTAATGTAGATAATCTTAAGAAAGAAGATATAAGTTCTTGGAAAACGGGTGAAACGGTTTTATTAAGTGGTACCATTTTAACTGGCCGAGACGCAGCGCATAAACGTATTCAAGATATGTTAGCTGCAGGTGAAGAGTTGCCTGTAGACTTCACTAATAAATTTATTTATTACGTAGGCCCGGTTGATGCCATTGGCGATGAAGCGGTAGGCCCAGCAGGCCCTACAACAGCGACACGTATGGATAAATTTACTGAAATGATGTTATCTAAAACTGGCTTACTTGGTACGATTGGTAAAGCAGAGCGTGGAGCAGCTACCGTTGAGACAATTAAAAACCATAAATCAGTTTATTTAATGGCTGTTGGAGGCGCTGCTTACCTTGTATCTAAAGCTATTAAAAAAGCGCGTGTAGTGGCTTTTGAAGATATGGGAATGGAAGCTATTTATGAGTTTGAAGTTGAAGATATGCCGGTAACCGTTGCAGTTGATACAACAGGTGAATCTGCTCATGTAACAGGCCCTGTTATTTGGAAAGCAAAAATTGAAGAGCTTGATGCAAAACTAAAAGGCTAAAATAGCTTTTATCCTATTCAGTAAATCATCTGTAAAAAATGCGTGTCAGTTAATAGCTGAAACGCATTTTTTTTAGCACTAGGTTTAATGAGACTTAGTTCGACTTATTGCCTTAATATAATTCATTAATATTATTGACCACCACACCCGCCACAACAAACACCATTTTCGCCGTGAACAGGCTTGGCTTCTTTTTTACTGTTATCTACAGCGTTATCAGATTTATTTACCGCAGACTCTGTTTGTGATTTTTTTACTGTGTTTTTCTCTGTTGATTTTTTAAAAAAGTTAATCATAGTTTTTTCCTTTATCATCAAAAATTAAAGCCATGAATTTTGATTTATTCATCATATTGTTCATGGTGCTGTATATTGTCATTGCTATAAAGAGTACACAACGCGTGCCAATTTTAATAAGTTATCTATATCAGTAACTTATGCTTTATGTGTTTTTTTTGAAGCTGTTTTAAGAGTCATATAGACAAATCAATTGTTGTCTATATGACTTTAAATAGGTCTATATGACTTGTTAGAAGGGAGTCTTCGACAAAGATTAAAAAACTAGGATTCACACACTAGGATATCCACCGAATTAGAGACTAGCGATCTCATGCGAATTACACTGATGTACACAGATTAAGAAAGTAGGTTGTAAGGTCAAGTAACTAGATATCTTATGGTAAGGGCTTAGGCCTTAAAACGGGGGGGTGTCTTACCCAAAACGGTCTTTATCTTAAATTCGTGTAATCTGCGTAATTCGATGAGATCTCTTATTTCTATTCGGTGAGATCACTAACGGGCTAATCACTTGCCCTTGCTCGAAACCATACCCAGTCTTTTAGCCAAACGGTTTAAATTAGCTCGGTCCATGTGTAACGCTTTTGCAGCTCTAGTCCATGTATTGTTATGGCTAGCAAGCGCTTTAGAAATGACATACCGTTGAAAGTCGTTAACCATTTCAGTTAATGACTTATTTTCCAAACTATCTAATTGATATGTGATAGCTTCAGAATAGGGGGCTTGTTCTTTAGATGCAGAGGGGGATAAAACATTAGGTGAAAACTCACCAGCTAAATGCTTTGATTCAATCATATTTATACTATTACCTTCACTTACCGAACGCAACGCCGCACGCATTAGTACATGCTGATACTCTCGAACATTGCCAGGCCAATCGTATTGTTTAAATAACAGCATAGCACTTTCATCAATAGCGATATTTGTGGCTTTTAAGTCGCCTTGAATGCTTGATAAAATAAACTGACCAAGTTGTGGTAAGTCTTCAGTTCTGTCTCTAAGAGGCGGGATAATCAATGGAAAAACACTCAGTCTATGATATAAGTCTTCTCTAAACCGACCTTCTTTAACTTCTTTACTTAAGTCTCTATTTGTAGCAGCAATCACTCTAACATCAACGTATATGTTTTTGTCTACACCAACGCGTTGAATTTCACCTTCTTGTAAAGCCCTAAGTAATTTAGCTTGCGCATTTAAAGATAATTCACCCACTTCATCTAGAAATAAAGTCGCATTATTGGCCAATTCAAATTTACCAATTCGGTCTTTATCAGCTCCGGTGAAAGCTCCTTTTACGTGGCCAAACAGCTCACTTTCTATGATGTTTTCAGAAAGAGCCGCACAATTTATTTGTATAAGGGGCTGCTCTTTTCTTAATGATTCGGCATGCACTGTACGTGCAACAACTTCTTTACCAACACCTGTTTCACCTGTAATAAGTACCGTTAAATCAGATTGAGCAACAACGGATATTTCCTTTTTCAACGCAAGCATATTACGGCTTTCACCAATAAAGTTAGAACCCTTAGCATTACGTACTTCTTTTACAAGTTCATTTGCGATATGAAGGCTTTGTTCACTTTGACGTTCTAAACGCGAAATTAACTTTGCGTTGTGCATTGTAGCTGCTGCGAGGGCAGCAATTGTTGCAATGGTAATATCGTCAATATCTCGAAATGCGCCAACTTGCAGCGCATCAAGGGTTAAAACACCAACGAGTTTCTCTTCTACGTAAAGACAGCAACCCATGCAATCATGAACATAAAGTCTGCGTTTAGGGTCTTTTGCTAATAAACCGTCGTAGGGATCTGGAAGTTTTGAATCGGCTTCAAAACGTGTTGGCTTTTGCGAAGATAAAATGGCTTTTAAACGAGGATGCTCATTCGGGTTAAAGCGCATATTAAGTACTTGCTCAGATAGGCCGTCGATAGCCACAGGAGCAAGCATTTTTTTATCATCAAGTTCAAGCAGAGCAATAGCATCACAGGGCATAACTTGGTTAATGGCAGATATTAACCGTTTGTAATGTGTTTTTTGAGGTAAACTTAGACTTAAATCTAGTGCTATTTTTAGTAAAGTTTTCTCTAACATAAACTGTCCTGTGTTGCTGATATCCGTAATATAATATTACTTTTAATGACTAGCTAAAAAATTAGCTTAATTCATTTAAAACATCTAATACTACTTGGTGATGGTCTTTGGTTTTAAATTTATTAAATACGTGAGCAATTTTTCCATCAACGCCAATTAAAAAACTTAAACGATGAATACCGTCATACTCTCTGCCCATAAACTTCTTAAGCCCCCAAACACCAAATTCATCTGCTACCGCATGATCAACATCAGATAATAAATCGAAGTTTAATTCATCGCGCTGGCAAAATTTTAATAAACGTTTTGTTTCATCAGGGCTGATACCGAAAACAACAGTGTTTAAAGCTTCTAGCTCAGCTTTTATGTCTCTTAAACCTTGCGCTTGTACTGTGCAACCTGGTGTCATTGCTTTAGGGTAAAAGTACACTAAAACCTGCTTACCTTGTTCTTGGATAAAATCACTAAGTTTAATCGTTTCGTCATTTTGATTTAGTAACGCAAATAATGGTGCGGTATCGCCAACGGTTAATGTGTTCATAGGTTCCCTATTTATGTTCGTCTATTCATATAATGCATATGAATTGCTTTGATTTATATTAATATATAGTACGCTGAAAGCGTTAAAAAAGCATGAAAAAATTACTAATAATAATAACATGAGCATTTAAGAATTTAAGCACTTTAGCTAATATACATTTTAGTTGTATTATCGATTAAAGAATAATTATAAGAATTAAAACAAGCTGAGTATTTACCTATATGAAGTAAAGAATTAAAAAATAGTTCTTTGTATAAAGATAATGTCTTGTGTTTGTAAAAACAGGCAAGTACCATGTGGTATTATTTTTAAGTAGTACGCTTTGATATAGCGATATTTAGTTTATCTATTTTTTGATTTAGTCTCTGGAGTTTTGATGAATCACCGTTTTTTGTATTTCGTTTTGTTAAGTTTATCGCTATCAGCGTGTAGCACTGGAGACCCTAAAAGAGCAGCGGGGGATTTTGATTATGCCAATACACCAGAGCCAAAGCCTTTAGTAATTCCTGATAATTTAGATAAGCCTGCCCAAAAAAGGGAGTTTAGTGTTAATAATAACATTAATCATAATGGACCTGTGGGCGAGAAAATGGACATCAGAGCGCCGTCTCTTGTTCTTCCTGTTGCAAGTGGTTCTCGTGTTGAATCTGACTCGGGAAAAGCCATTATATGGTTTGATAAAGTGCTTGAAGAAGAAGACTTACTTGCCTTTATAGAAAACTCTATCATGAACCAATTTATGTCGGATGATGTTGGTTATGAAGTAACGAAAAGAGAAGACTTAAGTTCTCCTTCAGAAAGCAAAAAGGACAATGGTAATCTTAGCCACGCAAAAACCGTTGTTTATGAATCTGACTGGTATAATGAAGATGTTGAATCAGGTTGGTTATTCACCTCAATTGAAAGCTCTACTAGCTTAAAATTTCGTTTCACCTTAAATGTTAAGCCACACGGAAGAAGTGTATCACTTGAAGTTGACCTAGTTCGTTACTTAAAAACGGATCAATTTGGCGGCTCTAATAAAATGGATCCTATTGACCAACATCGTATAGAAATGGCAATGGTAAATGAAATTATTTCACAAGTTGATTATGACTATCGCTTAAAACAACAAGAAAATCGCTTATTAAGAGCTCAAGAGAAACTCGTTTCTATAGGCGAGAATGCTTCGTCTGAACCGGCTTATATCGTTGAGTTAGATCTTGATAACCTGTGGGATAATATGCCAGTGTTTTTCGAACAGCATGGCTTTACTGTTACCGATTTGAATGAAACCGATAAAATTTATTATGTTGATTTTGTAAAACCAGATAACAGCATATGGGCTTCTATTTGGGGTGATGACGTGCCAGTTATTGATGTAAACGATGAGCATTATCAGTTTGTTTTATCACCAGCAGATGAAAAAGGTCTAACCACAATTGTAACTATATACAATTCAACAGGTAGTCCATTAACTTTAGAAACGTTAGAGAATATTTTCCCAGTGATGGAAAAAGGTCTTTCATTTAGAAATGTTTACTAACAAAAACTCTAAATAACAGTAAAAAAAACAGCGATTTATCGCTGTTTTTTTTACCCAAAATAAATTAGTTGAAATTTAAAGTGTACATTTCTCCCCTCTAAATAGAGTTTTAAAGCGAACTATTTTTGGTTTGTTTTAAGTCATAAAACCTGTTAT
>JBMYWR010000133.1:0-8747 GCA_049607625.1 Colwellia sp. | reverse complement strand
CATAAGAAATCGTGGCTGAAGCACACTCCTACAAAAGACATAAGAAATCGTGGCTGAAGCACACTCCTACAAAAGACATAAGAGATCGTGGCTGAAGCACACTCCTACAAAAGACATAAGAAATCGTGGCTGAAGCACACTCCTACAAAAGACATAAGAAATCGTGGCTGAAGCACACTCCTACAAAAGACATAAGAAATCGTGGCTAAAGCACGCTCCTACAAAAGTGAATAGCTTAACCTTTCTCTTTTTGCTTCTCTTTTAGGAATAACAACAGCACAGCACCAATAAAGGCGATTACTGCTGACATCTCAAACGCCATAACCGAACCCGCACCTTCTTGCCACATAACTCCTGCTATATAGGCGCCAATTGCAGCACCGAGGCCGTAAATACCACCCACATAGATCGCTTGCCCACGATTTTGTTGGTTGGAATCGAAATGCTGACTAATAAACAATACAGATGCACTGTGGTAAACACCAAAACTAAGCGCGTGAATAAGTTGGGAGAAAATAAGTATGTACAGGTTACCAACGAAATGCGCTATCAGGAACCATCTTAAAGCTGAAAATAACAAACTTACAATAAGTAGTAGTTTTAATGAGAAATGTTTGAATAGCATACCTGAGAAAATAAAGATAAATATTTCTGCTAGTACAGCTAGCCCAAGTAAAATACCAATAAAAATCCCTGAGTAATTATGATCTAATAACAATAAAACAAAGAAATTATAATAAGCACCAAAACTTATTTGCAGTAATAAGCCTGCCATAAAAAACACAAGAAATGACGGAGTGAGCATTTTACTTATAATAGCAGTAGGCTTGCCCTCATTCGATTCATTTTCAGACTGATTAAGCTCTGCCTGTTTAGATGTTCGAGGTTGCTGAATAAGTGTGTGAGAAAAAAGTAACCCTAATAAAGCCATAAGTACTAAATAAGGAAAAGCGTTGCTACCAAATTCATCAATACAGTAGCCTGCAAAGATGGAGAAAACGATAAAGCCTATGCTTCCCCATACTCTTATTCTTCCATAAATATGTGCTTTCAATCTAATTGAATGTAAAGTGAGTACTTCAATTTGAGGCAGTATAGCTGTCCAGAATAAACTAAATAGTGCTAACGCTAACGTCAGACCCCAGTAACTATCTAACCAAAAAACCGCTATAAAACTTACAACGGCGAGTGCTGTTCCTAACTTAATAAAATAAACATGTTTACCGCTTTTATCTGCCAAAGTTGCCCAAAGTGAAGGACCTATTATTTTACTTGCGGTAACTATCGCAATAATTTCACCAATATGTAATGAAGAAAATCCTTTACCATCAAGGTAAACGGCAAGGTAAGGCACAACTAAGCCCATAATAGCGAAGTAAAAGAAGTAATTAGTAGATAAGCGAGTGAATAGTTTCAATATGCTAACTTTAGATTAATAGTTTTAGATTAATAGCTTTTAGTTAAAGCCTTTAAATTACTGATTTGAGCATAGTTCATAAAAAAGAGAAAAAGGAAAGCAAAGCGTAAAGTAAAATAGAACCCAAACAAAACCCGAAAAAATGGCTAGTATAACTAGCCACTCATCAAATTTAACTGTTTTCAGTGATAATAGGTGTTACACAACTTACGTCAGCATTTTGTGCTCTGTGACGTAAAAAGTGGTCCATAAAAGTCAAGGCCATCATCGCCTCGGCTATTGGTACACCTCGAATCCCAACGCACGGATCGTGTCTACCTTTGGTTATTATTTCTGTTGGCTTTCCAAACTCATCTATCGTATTGCCACTTACACCAATGCTCGATGTTGGTTTAAAGGCCATGTGAGCAATTATCGCCTGCCCAGATGAAATACCCCCTAAAATACCGCCTGAGTGATTCGTTGCAAAACCTGTAGGTGTTAATTCATCACGGTGTTCAGAGCCCTTTTGATTAACAACAGCAAACCCATCGCCTACTTCAACGCCTTTCACCGCATTAATTCCCATAAGTCCATGAGCAATTTCTGCATCTAATCGGTCGAAAATAGGCTCGCCTAAACCAACAGGTACATTTTGCGCTATAACGGTTACCTTAGCCCCTATTGAGTCTTTTTGACGGATAATACCTCTGAGCAACTCGTCTAATTTTTCAAGTTTTGTACTATCAGCAAAGAAAAAGGGATTGTCTTCTACTGACTTCCAATCGAAAGATGAAAAATCGGTATTCTCATTAACATTCTCTGCTTTTACATCACCAATTTGAGTAACACAACCCTGTATTGTCATGCCAAATTTTTGTGCTAAGTATTTTTTAGCAACAGCACCTGCGGCAACACGCATCGCCGTTTCTCTTGCTGATGAACGACCGCCACCACGATAGTCGCGAAGTCCGTACTTTTGCGAATAGGTATAATCGGCATGACCTGGTCTAAAGCTTTGCGCAATATTGCCATAGTCTTTCGAGCGTTGGTCGGTGTTTTCAATAGAAAGCCCTATAGGTGTTCCCGTAGTTTTACCTTCAAACACACCAGACATAATTTTAACTTGATCCGCTTCACGTCTCGCTGTTGTGTAACGCGAGGTTCCTGGACGACGTCTATCAAGGTCAAATTGTAAGTCTGCCTCACAAATTTCTATTCCTGGTGGGCAACCATCAATGATAGCGCCTAAACCAAGGCCATGACTTTCGCCAAAAGTGGTTACTGTAAATAATTTTCCAAAAGTATTACCTGACATATAAACTTCAACGCCTCGCTTTTATTATTCGAATTTAGGAATTTATACCAAATTCATTCATTAACTGTTCGCTTCTATATTTAAAAATTGAATGCTTAGCTATTAAAATTGTTGTTATAAAACGGGTTTCAATGCTGCTTCAAAATACGGTGCAAACTTTATAAGTTGTGCTTTTGTAAGTAAAAACACACCATGGCCACCTCTTTCAAAGGTAAGCCATGTAAATGGAACTTGTGGGTACAATGCTTCAACATGCACTTGGGAATTACCTACCTCACAAATTAAATGTCCATCGTCATTTAAATGTTGTGCGCTTTGCGCCAATATAATTCTTACGATATCTAATCCGTCTTCACCTGCCCCTAAGCCCATTTCTGGCTCAAAGGTATATTCTGTTGGTAAGCTATCAATATCTTGCTGATCAACATAAGGTGGATTCGTTACTATTAAATCATACTTTTGCCCTTCAACCCCAGAAAAAACATCAGATTGAATTGGAATAACTTGTTCCATTAAGCCATGGTTCTCAATATTTATTTGCGCAACGTTTAACGCATCTACCGATAAATCTGCGGCATCTACTTCTGCATGAGGAAAGTAACTTGCACAAGCAATGGCAATACAGCCACTTCCCGTACACAAATCGAGAATACGTTCAGGTTTATTTGGTAAATTGTCTTTAAAGTTAATTGCCAACGAAAACTTATTTTCTATTAACTCTGCAATAGGAGATCGCGGCACAAGCACACGTTCGTCAACATAAAAAGGTAAACCCGCAAAATAAGCTAGGTTAGTAATATAAGCAACAGGAACGCCTTCGTTAATTCGACGTTCAAATAAAGAGAGAATGTCGTACTTTTCTTGAGTTACTAATCGACAATGTTCAGCTTTATCGCGCAAGTCATCTGGTAAAGATAAGGCATACATAACCAATGTGAATGCTTCACTATAAGCATTGTCGGTGCCATGGCCATAAAAAAGTTCAGCTTGATTAAACAAACTTGCACCATATCGACAAAAATCTGCGACTGTATGTAACTGCTCTACCACATTTTCGTGGTTACTGTATTCGATGGGTGAATTGATATTAGTCACAAAAAGTACTCTCTTATATGGTAAACTATGCCTCTTTCGCCAGTTAAGCACCCGAAGCAAATAGGTTATTTTTACAATGAAATCTAAAGTTTTTAATCAAGTTAAAGCGAACTTAAGAGCCGAAAAAGAAGCGTCTTTAAACAACAAAAAACTTGATGCTGAAGCGAGTAAAGCTTCAAAACAAACGTCTATTGCATTTAACGAGAAACTCATCTCTGCTGAAAACCCTCAAAGTATACAGTCAAACCTAGACCAAGATACCTTACTGTTCAAACAAAGTGTTGGTAAAGTTAAACCGATGCGAGTTGATACAACACCACATGTTAGCAAACGTCCAAAAAGCAAAAATCAGCTAGCGAGTAAGACAAAGCAAAATAAGTCTCTTTCAAAGTCACTGGCACAATTTCATTTTTCAGATCAATACGAACCGCTTTTAAACCAGCAAGGTCCACTAAAATATGTCAGAGAAGGCGTTGACAGTTTTGAAGTTAAAAACTTAAGACGCGGGCATTATACACCAGACTTAATTTTGGATCTTCATGGACTTGACCAAAACCAAGCAAAAAAAGAGATTGCTGCCTTATTATTTGCTTGTCAAAAAGAGCATGCACAATGTATTTGTATTGTTCATGGATTGGGTTCACATGTTTTAAAAAATAAAGTACCACATTGGTTGGTTCAACACCCCGATGTCATGGCATTTCATCAAGCGCCACTTGAATGGGGAGGCAATGGGGCGATATTAGCTTTAATTGAAATGAGGAATACTTTTCAGAAATATTAATATGCTGGTGTAATAGCGATTAAGTCTCCTCGCATTTTTTCAATATCATAACTTATTTCTGCCATTGTGGCCGTTGAAAAAGAAGGTCGAATCTCACCTTGGGTTAAAGACTCAACCAAATAACTTACAAAAGGGGCATGCGATATAATAAGTATATTGCCCTGTATATCTTCTTCTATATTGCAGAACTGACCATCTAAAAAGTCATGAAACACTTTACCATGACCAGACGGGGTTATGAGGTTTGTAGTGGTATAAGCAATTTGTTTATTATCAGATTCACCTGCTAAAAAAGCTTTAAGAGTTTGTTGCGTGCGTATATAAGGGCTAACAAAAATATGCTTCAATTCAATATCACGCATAAAAAAGCGTCGCCCTACTTCTCGAACAGAATTTTCACCAAAAGAGGTAAGATGCCTTGCAGTGTCAGCTTCTTGGCTGAAAGTTTTAGCCGCTTCAGCTTCTCCGTGGCGTAGTATAAAGATTTTAATTTTCATCACGATTCCCCTATTGAAGTTAATTATTTCATGACTTTACGCTGTTGTACTTCAGTTTGACACATATTTCTATTGAACTTTTCATAAACCACAAACGTACTAACCTTTACATTTATTCACAAATTTTAGTAGGTATTCGTTTCAGATTGAAGCTATAGTTATAAAGTAACTCGAAGTTACTTTCCCAAGATAAATATAATAATATTTTTTATCCATTTATTTCATCTATTTAAAGTTGTTTAGATCTAAATTAAGGAGGCTATGTGTTAAAACAAAGCCCAAACGACTTTAATCAATACCACGCCATAACTCTCGATAATGGTTTACGTGTATTACTTATCCATAACGAACACGCAAAAAAATCAGCTGCAGCATTAGCGGTTAATGCTGGGCATTTTAACGATCCTAAATCACGCCAAGGTCTGGCACACTTTGTAGAGCATTTACTATTTTTAGGTACAAAAAAATATCCTGATGGCAGTGAATATCAAAAATTTATTAACCAGCATGGTGGACAAAATAATGCTTGGACCGCTACCGAACACACTTGTTTTTTCTTTGATATTCAACCAGCTCACTTTGATGAGGCTTTAGATCGATTTAGTCAGTTTTTCATAAGCCCGCTTTTAAACAAAGAACAAATTAATGATGAACGAAAAAATGTTGATGCTGAATTTAAACTCAAACTTAAGGATGATATTCGTCGCTTGTACGATGTTCACAAAGAGACTATAAATCCAGATCACCCTTTTTCTCAGTTTTCCGTTGGGAACTCACAAACACTGCAAGATAAAGCGGATGTGTCCATTCAAAAAGAAGCGGTAGATTTTTTTAAGCTACATTATCATGCTCAAAACATGACTTTGTGTGTAGAAGGTCCTCAATCAATTGAATTGCTAGAAAAATTAGTTGTTAATTACTTTGCTGATCTTAAAGCATCCGATAGCCAATTTCACTTTAGAAATACACCGCTTTACTTAAATGAAAACCAAGCCATAAAAATTAACGTTGAACCCATTAAGAATGAACGGCAATTAATTGTTAATTTCGCGATGGAAAGTATAGATAAATACTACCTTAATAAGCCCGAAACGATTTTATCTTATTTAATAGGCCATGAAGGGACAGGAAGTATTTTATCTTATTTGAAAAAGCAACAATGGGCGATGGCACTAACTGCGGGTTCGGGGATAAATGGTTATAACTTTAAAGATTTCAATATCAATATTACCTTAACAGAGTTAGGCGAAGAGCATATAACAGATATTGTCACCGCTATTTTTTCTTATATTAATTTATTAAAAACAAAGCCGATTCCTGATTTTTATTATCAAGAAAAGGCAGCAATGTCGCAACTTGCTTTTACTTACCAAGAAAAAATGAAGCCATTAGATCACGTAAGTCAATTAGTGATCAATATGCAGCATTACCCATGTGACGACTATATATATGGGGATTACGCTATGTTAGGCCATAATCCTAAGCAATTTAATAAGTTACTTTCATATTTTACCCCACAAAATATGAGAATTATTCATATTAGTCAGCATAATGCTTTTGACAAAGTTAGTCGCTGGTACCAAGCACCTTATAGTGTCGAACTCATTCAAAAAGAGCTTATTAATGGTTGGCAAAATCCGCCCTATGCTAAGCAGTTAAGCTTACCAATTAAAAATCCTTATATTAGCGAGGATATTAAAGTCTATGCGGATGAGAATCTAAATGCCCCTTGTAGTGTTAACGACAGTGCAAAAAATATCCCTGAAAAAGTGGTTGAAGAGGATGGTTTGAACATTTGGTATAAGCAAGATAATACCTTTAAAGTGCCTAAAGGCTATCTTTACCTTGGTATAGACTGTAAAAGAGCCATTCAAAGCATTGACAATATATCTATGACTAAACTATTTGCGGAATTATATTCAGATACCATTATTGAAGAAAATTACGATGCTGAATTAGCTGGTATTAACTATTATTTCTATGCGCATCAAGGTGGATTTACTTTACAACTATCTGGTTTAAGTGAGATGCAGCCCACATTATTAAAGCAATTAATCGATAGCCTGCAGACACATCGCGTTTCACAACCTAGATTTGAATTACTTAAAAGCCAACTGATTACTCGATTAGAAAACAGTCAACAAAGTAAAGCCATTCCCAAGTTCTTTTCTTCGTTGAGTACTTTATTACAGCCTAATAACCCAAGTTCATTATCGATGTCTAAAGCATTGAAATACATTACCTATGAACAATATATGGCATTTTGTAAAAAGCTTTTTGAAGAGGTTTATTTAGATGTGCTAATTCATGGCAATTGGCTAAAAAAGCACTGTGACATCATGACAAATGTTATACGAAGTGCTTTTAAAGGAAAGTATAAGGCTCAAAACCTTGTGCGATGTCCTGTCGTTGATATGAAAGGTAAAGGGCGTTTATTACGTAGTATTAAACTAGATAAAAATGATCATGCGGGGGTTATTTATTTACCACTTGAAAATAAAGATACAAAAAGTATCGCAATGGCCATGATGACGAGTCATCTGCTTTCACCGTTATTTTTCCAAAAAATGCGAACGGAAAAGCAATATGGATATCTTGTAGGTATTGGTTACGTGCCTATAAATCGCTATCCAGGTATTGCGCTATATATCCAGTCTCCGCATACTGAATCGGAGCAACTGGTTGAAGCAATGGACCTGTTTGTTATTGATTGTTTGACTGAGTTATCTGAAATTCCCTCTGATGCGTGGTTACAAATTAAAAATGGGTTAGCTGGTCAGTTGGAAGAGAAAGATCAAAGTTTACGTATTAAAAGTCAGAGATTTTGGGGTGCTATTTGTAATAAAGATCAAAACTTCATGCATAAAAAACAATTAATTGAGGAGATTTCATCGATAAAAGTCGAGGATATTATCAATTTTATTAAGCAGTTTATTTACAAAAATACTAAGGATAATAGCACTATGAGTGTAAGTCCTGTAGATAGCATTGTCGTTATGTCTAATCATGCTGAAAGTGATGAAGGTAAAGATAAAGATGAAAATTACATGCATCAAATAGCAGGCAAAGTGCACGCAAATGTTATAACAGAGGATTTGGCTCAGAGCCTTAAGGGTTCGTTAAAGTACTAACTCACAGAGCTAAATACGAGAAAGGTAAGTTCAGGTTATTTAGTCTGGTCCGAGATAAGCCCGTTTGCCCGCAGATGACAGGAGAATATGCGTCCTGCATTCTCTAATAAGTTACCTCCCTGTAACGTGCAGATAAGTGCGGATGAGTGACTAGAGCTTTTTAGGGTAAGCATACAGAACAAGTCACCACAGAGGCTTCGCCTTTCACCGAGAAAAGAAGATAAGCTCTATCGCTACTCCTCTGTGTAGCGCAGCGCCTCAGTGAGCTCTGTGGTGACACGTGTTTATTTCTTGCGCTGCACTTGTAAGGCTGAAGCCTCACCTACAACAGCAACAAGTACCGGTGCGAATCACTTTTGTAGGTGCGTGCTTTAGCCGCGATCTTTTTTTCTCAACAAATTTGAGACTAGCGATCTCATCGAATTACGCAGATTACACGAATTAAAACCGTTTGGGTAAGGTCAAGAGACTAGCCCGTTTTACACGCAGATGACGCTGATTAAAGCAGATTAGTAAAGCCCCCTAT
>JBMYWR010000132.1:0-8762 GCA_049607625.1 Colwellia sp. | reverse complement strand
TATTCAATTGATTAAGCTTTTCGCCTTGTTTATAAGCTTCAATGTTACGCCCAACTAAAGTGATTAAACGTTGCTGGGCTTCACTGCTAGCCCAAGCGATATGTGCTGTAATTTTTAGATTGTTCAAGTTTGCTGATAAAAGAGGGTGGTCTTTCGGTGGAGGCTCTACACTTAAAACATCAAGTGCAGCGTAGGCAATTTCGTTTGCTTTAAGAGCGTATAACAGAGCAGTCTCATCAATTAATGGCCCCCGTGCAGTATTAATTAACATGGCAGAAGGTTTCATCATTTTTAATCTATGTGCGTTAATTAGGTTTTCAGTGTCGGGTGTTTGCGGACAGTGTAAAGTAATAATATCGGCTTGTGCTAAAGCTTCATTTAAAGCAACCCTACCTTCTCTTATTACCGTTTTACCAACTCTTTCACTAATTAAGACTTTCATGTCAAAAGCTCGAGCAATCAATTCAACCGATTTACCTAAATTACCGTAACCTATAATAGCAATGGTTTTCCCTGCTAATTCAGAAATCGCATTGCCGTGGTAGCAAAACGTGCGACTTTGTTGCCACAAGCCTTTTTGAGTATTTTCATTGTGATGGGTGATTTGCTGGTAATAGGCTAAAATTTGAGAAAATACGTATTGTGAAACTGACGCTCCAGCATAACCTGAAACATTCGTTACGGTGATACCTAAACGCGAAGCTGACTTTATATCAACATTGTTATAGCCTGTAGCGGTAATACCTATGTATTTAAGCTTAGGCAAAGACTCTAGTATTTCTTTATTTAATAGCACTTTGTTAACTATAACGACTGTTGCATCTTTGCAGCGGTGTACAATATCGTCAGCACGAGTCATGTCATAACAAGTTAGCTCATCAACGTGTTCAGAAATGGCTGATAAGTCAATGTTATTGTTAAATGTTTCTCTATCTAAAAATACAGCTTTCAATCTATAATCCTTACTATTTCGATACTTAATACTTAATACTTAATACTTAATACTTAATACTTAATACTCAATACTCAATACTCAATACTCGTTTCTCGAATGTTTAGCCCGGCCTTCCATCTTTTCTCGCTTTTACCAGCATTGGCCCATAAGACAAAGCAAATAATAAAAAGGCAACAATCCAAAAGCTACCACTTATATCAATAAAAAGTATAGTTTTTTCTGGTATCAGCCAAGGCCCAAAAAAGCGAATTAATGCCGAAAAAGTAATAAGAAAATAGGCAATAACAATGATTTTAGGTGGAGATAATGGGCGTCCTGTATGACCAAGTGACACGCGTGAAATCATAGCTAAAATAATGCCTCCCATTGCCCCAATTGTTAATAAATGCCAAGCATGGTTTGTTGGTATTTTATCACTGAGGTAGCTTAAACCTAGAACAACCAAACCAAAAGCTAAAAACTTAATAGCAATGTGCAGCGACCAAAGTAGAGGAACGTTTAGCGTGATCCAAGGTTTCCATCTTATCCACCGCATTGTTTGTAGTATCCCAGCTGCAATAAGTACGCTGCCAAATAAAGTGGCAGAAAAACCAAAGAACGGCTCCGCTAGCAGTAATAACACGGCAAAGCCTATTGTGCCATTAGTGGCTTTATCTAACCAAGGTAGTGGTGAGGCTTTAGCTGTTTGTGTGCCGTTTGCGGTGAACATTGGTACGACGCGCCCTATCATCACAGACATCAAAAAAATGACCAGAAAGACACCAGTATAGCCGGGAAAAGTCAGTGAAAATATTTGTGGAAAATAAATTGCAGCATGCATTTGTGTGTTAACGAGCGTGAATAAAACTAACAAAGGAACAAAAAAGAGGTTCCTGTATTGTTTAATGGCAAGAATGGGTTTTGCCAGTATAAATGCTACTAGTGGTAAAAAAAGAAGATCAACTAATGTAGTTAATTCTTCACCTAACCACTGAGGAAAAAGCATTAGCAATCGGGCAATTAACCAGACAGAAAAAAGTAATAGTAAGGTATTTCCTTGAACTCCACGCATACCAGTCCAATTTTGCACCGCAGTAAGTAAGAAGCCTGCAATAATAGCCGCGCCAAACCCAAAAACCATTTCATGAATATGCCACCAGTACCCTCCACCTAAAGGGGAGAACTGTAAAGTACCTCGGTAAATCAGTAACCATAAGATTATGGCTACGGCACCAAAAACGGCGCCCCCTAAAAAAAATGGCCTGAAACCTAAACGTAAAAAGGCAGGGATTTTTTCTTCTGTAGCTAAATCAGTTATTTGCATCATGGGCAGCCTTTAAGAATACTTTGTGCTTTTTAATAGGAAGTAATGAATACAGTATAAGTAATAGAATAAGCGAATGCTATGAGGGGGGGGATCTTTATTTAGTATTCTTTATCGTCCCACTTATTAGCCGTTTGCTTTGTTGCTTGCTATGGCTAGATAGGTATAATACCAACACAATTAAGGCGGACAGTTTGCTCTTCAAAAAGAGTGATAACAATTAAAAGTACAAATAAGGTAGTGGTATGGAAGAGTTTAATGCATTTGCATCAAATAATTTAATGTTAAGTGCAATTTGGGTTGCACTTGTTGTGATGATTATAGTGACAACAATTAAAATGAAAATGTCACCGGTAAAGCAAATTAGCCCACAAGAACTTACGTTTTTAATGAATCGTGAGAATGGTGTGTCGCTTGATATCCGCAGTGAAAAAGACTTTAAAAAAGGTCACATT
Organism: Colwellia sp.; assembly: GCA_049607625.1. Taxonomy (GTDB): domain Bacteria; phylum Pseudomonadota; class Gammaproteobacteria; order Enterobacterales; family Alteromonadaceae; genus Colwellia. The sequence goes on along the minus strand of JBMYWR010000132.1, from coordinate 6,049 downwards.
TTAGACGCGATAAATATATCAAACGATAAAATTAATAAAAATGGTTTTGCCAGCCTTGAAAAACATAAAAACGATCCCATCATAGTAGTATGTGAGCGAGGCCTTACAGCTGTAGCTGTTGCTAATAAGCTTAACAAAGAAGGTTTTGCAAAAGTTAGTGTGCTTAAAGGTGGTATAACAGCTTGGACTAGTGCTGGTTTACCGATTAGTAAATAAAGTAAATATAAGAGAGACAAATGGCTACCGTAGAAATATACACAAGTGCTTATTGCCCGTTTTGTACAAGAGCCATCGCTTTATTAAAGCAAAAGTCTGCTGATTACACTGAGATTAATATTGGTGCGAATCCAGAGCTTCGTAATGTCATGATAGAACGCAGCAATGGTGGCTATACTGTCCCTCAAATATTTATTAATGATAACCATGTAGGCGGTTGTGACCAGCTTATGGCATTAGAATATGATGGCAAGCTAGATGGTTTACTGGCTGAATAGGGCTTGGCCGTAACATTGTAAAAGTTAAATTAAAATTTAAATTAAAAAATAGTTAAATAAATTAGATAGGAAGTAGTTATGTCGGAAGAAAATCAAGTAGAAGCAACAAACGGTGCAGCACAAGAGAGCGTTCCTCAGTTTGCTATTCAACGTGTATACACAAAAGATTTATCTTTTGAAACACCAAACTCTCCAGAAATCTTTCAAAAAGAATGGAAACCAGAAATTCAATTAGATTTAGATACTCGTTCAAACAAATTAGCAGATAACACTTATGAAGTTGTATTAGCTGTTACTGTTACAGCTTCAGTTGAAGGTCAAGTGGCTTTCTTAGCGGAAGTACAACAAGCAGGTATTTTTAATATTGGTAACTTACCTGAAGCACAACTAGCACATACTATTGGTGCATTTTGTCCTACAACTTTATTCCCGTACGCTCGCGAAGCGGTTGCTAGCTTAGTAAATAAAGGTTCTTTCCCACAATTTAATTTAGCGCCAGTTAATTTTGAAGCGTTATTCGCATCATATGTTCAACAACGCGCAGCTGAAGCTAAAGTTAACGCACCAGAAAGCACAGAAACTCACTAGTCTTTATAGAGGTTGGTAGAAGATAATCTGTGTTAATTTCGATGAGTTAACGAGTACTAAGATAAAAGTTACGACTTTCAATGAAATCGTAACTTTTTTCCTTTATGGCTGATCTATAATAATAATCAATGCATATTGGTTTACATATAAAAGTAGGAAAAATGGCTGCTTCGACAAAAATTACGGTTCTAGGTGCTGGCTCTTATGGAACAGCACTTGCTATTTGTTTAGCTAGAAACGGGCATGAAACAATCTTATGGGCTCGCGATAAAACGCAGGCAAATTTACTTTCGACTGAAAGAGAAAACGCTAAATATTTATCTGGCTGTCCTTTCCCTGAAACCTTAAGCATTACTGATAACTTATCTGACGCAGTAAGCGCTACCGAAAATATTTTAGTTGTTGTGCCTAGCCATGCCTTTGGTCATATGCTGGCGCAAATGAAGCCTTTCTTATTACCTAAAGCCAAAGTTGCATGGGCAACCAAGGGCTTAGATCCCGATACAGGTGATTTACTTCAAAAAGTAGCCATCGATATTTTAGGTGAAGAGACTTCATTGGCTGTTTTATCTGGACCTACATTTGCTAAAGAAATGGCAGCGGGATTGCCAACAGCTATCTCTCTTTCGTCTACAGATGATGAATTCGTTGATGAAATTTCGCATTTATTACATTGTGAAAAATGCTTCCGTGTCTACAGTAATAAAGACTTTATTGGCGTGCAGTTAGGCGGGGCAGTTAAAAATGTTATTGCCATTGGTGCGGGTATGGGTGACGGTATAGGTTTTGGTGCAAATGCTAGAACGGCGTTAATTACTCGTGGTTTAGCTGAAATGACACGTTTAGGGCTGGCGCTTAACGCGGACCCTGCAACTTTTATGGGAATGGCAGGTTTAGGCGATTTAGTATTAACTTGTACTGATAATCAATCTCGAAACAGACGTTTTGGTCTTGCACTAGGTCAAGGTGTTAGTGTTGATAAAGCGATGACCGATATTGGTCAGGTGGTTGAAGGGTATCGAAATACTAAAGAAGTTTATATGTTGGCCCAACGACATGGCGTAGAAATGCCTATTGTTGAACAGGTTTATCAAGTGCTTTACCAAGATAAAAGTGCTAAAGCGGCAGCTGCAGCCTTGCTATCAAGAGACAAAAAATTTGAATAACCTCACATTTTTTGTCTCATTTATCCCTTCTCATTCATTATTTCTTGCAACTATACGGCGTCAATAAATCCTAATTGGCGCCATGCATCATAAACAATTACTGAAACCGCATTTGATAAGTTCATACTACGGCTATCTTTAAGCATGGGTATTCTTATTTTGTCATGGTCAGGTATTTGGCATCTTACTTCTTCTGGCAAACCACTGGTTTCAGATCCAAATAATAAATAGTCACCTTGTGTAAAAGTAACATCACCATAATAATTATTGGTTTTAGTGGTAATAGCTAAAACACGCTTTGGCTGTTCAGACTCGAGAAAGGCTTCATAGTTTTTATGACGCTTTATTGCGGTAAATTCATGATAATCTAAACCAGCACGTCTAAGCTTCTTATCATCAAAGTCAAAACCTAGTGGCTCTATAAGATGTAAACGAAATCCAGAATTGGCACATAATCGAATAACATTTCCGGTATTAGGTGGGATTTGTGGCTGAAATAAAACAACGTCAAGCATAGTATCATTTGGGTTAGTTTGAATTTAAGCGTATTATAACAATAACCAGTGAATATGCATTTTTTATCGGCGAAAAGAATTGACTAGGAAAAAACTGTGAGTAAGAAAAAATTCTCCCCTCAAGAAGCTAATAAGTCTAAGAAAGAATCGACAGAAACAGAGCAATATGCCTTTTTGGTAAAACTTGCCGCTGGCAGTGCTTCTTCGGTTGCACTTATTTTAGTGGTGATAAAGTTTTATGCTTGGCTTGTTACAGACTCTAGCGCTATGTTGGCTTCAACCACAGACTCTCTTTTGGATTTATTCGCTTCCTTGATGAGCGTAGTGATTTTGCGGTTCGCTTTAGCTCCCGCTGATGAAGAGCATAAATTCGGCCATGGTAAAGCGGAAAGTCTAGCAGGCTTAGTGCAGGCGGCTTTTGTCTTAGGCTCAGCTATATTGTTAATCTTTTCTGGTGTGGAGCGGGTTATCAATCCACAAGTTATTGTACGTAGTGAAGTCGCAATTATTGTTACTATTATCGCGCTCGCTTTAACGATTGGTTTGGTGGTTTTACAAAAGGTAGTGATTAAAAAAACCGGATCGGTGGTGATAAGTGGCGATTCTTTACATTATCAATCAGATATTTTATTGAATCTTGGTGTGCTTTTAGCTGTTTTCCTAAGCCAAGGTATATGGTTACAAGCAGATGGTGTGTTTACTATTTTGGTTGCTATATTTTTACTGGTTAGTGCAGGGCAGATTATTTACACCAGTATTTATCAATTAATGGATAGTGAATTAAGTGACGAAGAGCTTGCTAAAATAGAAGAGCTTATAGGTCTTCATAGTGAGACTTTAGGCTTTCATGAGCTGCGAACTCGTCAAGCAGGGCCTAAACGCTTTATACAGTTTCATTTAGAGCTTAACGACGATTTATGTTTATTAGATGCTCATCAAATTTGTGATGAAGTAGAAGAGAGAATATGTGAAGAATTCTCACCTTGTGAAGTGTTCATTCACCCTGATCCGATTTCAGTTGTTATTCACAAGAAAAAGAGTGGCGCGATAAAGGGCTAAAGTAAGAAGAATACCAACTCAACTTATTGAGTTGGTATAAATTTATACAATAACTTATTGGACAGGCTTTACTAACATAGTGTTTCCTAAAATAGCGACAATTTCACATTGGCTATTTACAGGTAAACTGCCTTGGTCACTACTATCAACAAGGCGTGCATTCCAATTAATACCAGAGTAGCGAACGGTACCCGTTAAAGAGGTGATTTCAGTACTTACAGCAAGCTTTAGACCAATCATATCGCTTGAGTTGTCTGTGGCTGGCTTGTTATTTTGAAAACGCTTTAAAGGTTTCCAAAGTACCAATGCAATAAGTGCACTTAGTACGCCTACAGCTAGAAACTCAGCTTCCCAGCCAGAAATCATTCCCATTGACACTAAAATTCCAGTTGCTAAAGTCGCTAAAGCAAAGAATAAAAGTGGCCCGCTAAGCCCCATAATACTTAACTCTATAATGAAAGAAAGACCTGAAATTAAAAACCATAAATGGTCATGATTATCTAAAAGGTACTGCATAGTTTTCTCCTGTTAATTTTTAAAGTAATTTATTTTTGTTATTATTTTTTACTGCTAAGTAACTTTACTTTTACTTTAGAGGCTATACTTTTAAGGTAGTTGAAACCGCAATGGCTTGTGCAACTGTATTAGCAATATTATCACCTGTTTTTCCATCAGTTAGAACAACCGTACTATCTTTAGCGATCGCTTGATGTGCTCCAATAGCATCTTGTGCAAGTGTTAAAGTAACAGCCGCTTGACCTTGCTCTGTATTCGCCGCATTACCAACAACCTCTAATGCGCTTGCATCAGCTTCTGCTACTAAGCGTATCGCCTCTGCTTTACCGGTTGCCTCTAATATTTGTGATTCTTTTGTCGCTTCAGCGGCAAGAACTTGCTCTGCTTTTGCAGCTTCTGCATCTAATACTCGGGCTTTCTTTTGACCTTCAGCTTCTGTGATAGCAGCTGTTTTAACACCTTCAGCGGTTAAAATGACAGAGCGCTTCTCACGTTCTGCAGTCATTTGTTTTTCCATATCTTCACGAATGGTTTGTGGCGGTGTTATATCTTTAATTTCATAACGAGTTACCATAACACCCCAAGGAGCGGTCGCCTCGGTCATTGCGCCAAGAATTTGTGCGTTAATCGCATCACGGTTTTGAAAACACTCATCAAGCTCCATTGAACCAATCGCATTACGCATTGTGGTCATAGCAAGTTGTGTTACAGATAACTTATAGTCTGTAATGTTGTTAGTTGCGGCCGCAGCATCTGTTACTTTCATAAACAAAATACCATCAATTTCTAAGGTAATATTATCTCTTGTAATGGCAGGTTGAGAAAGTATGTCTAATGACTGCTCTTTAAGGTTACGATCTGCAGCAATAGATTGTACATAAGGAATAATAAAATTTAAGCCAGCCGATAAAGTTTTACTGTATTTACCTAAGGTATAAACAACATAACCACGGTTTTGTGGGACAAAGTAAATCCCTTTTTTTAAGGTGTATAAAATAACGATTGTAAGCCACAAGATAGGGCTCGTTAGAAGTTCTGTTAAAAGCGTGTCCATTAAAAAGTTGTCCTTTTTTAGTTATATAAATTTTATGATATTAGTAAGAACATGAAATTGTTTTGAATTCATTACTAATGTTAAAGATACGTTAATAGACTTCGATACTCAAAGCAAGCTTTGATGAAAGTTTAAGTTAACCTGAACTCGGTTTAAGAGATAGCTTAATTTTAGGTAGTTCATTGATTTAACGCAGAAGCTAGGAACAATAGCTGCTAGAGAAGTATGTGTTAAGCCGAGTTCAGGTTAAGTTAGTGTGGGGCAGTTTTCGTGTGATATTGTATCCCTTATCTATAAGGCATAAAAAAATGGCATTGAGGGAAAACTCAATGCCATTTTAAATTTGCAGAACTTTATATAGAAATGACTAGTTAAGCCGAGACCAGGTTAGTTAGCTAGCACTCGCGATTTTCTTCATATCTGTCATGTAGCCACGTAATTCTTTACCTATTACTTCAACACCATGGCTTCTGATTGCTTCGTTTACTTCTATTAAACGTGCGTTATCAACATTATTAGATGTTTCTTTTAATCCTTCACCTAACTCTTCTAAAGTTAAGTTAGACGCAAACTCTTCAAGTAAAGGTACAGCAGCATGTGTGAATAAGTAGTTACCGTATTCAGCGGTATCTGAAATAACAACGTTCATTTCGTATA
>JBMYWR010000131.1:0-8853 GCA_049607625.1 Colwellia sp. | reverse complement strand
ATATGCATGATGAAAAAGACATTAACGTGCATTTTCATTTAATGATCAGTAGTAATGAGCTTGATGCATTTAAAAATCAGCGCTTAACCAAGTTCGATTTTGATAAAGCTAAAAAGCAGCTAGAGCGCTACGTTATTGAAAAACATCCTGAGCTTGAGCAAGACATCATCATGAACGCCAAGAAAGAGCAGAAAAAATCGCGTGAATCGAATAAAGCAGCTGAAGTAAAACGTAAAGGTGGCCGCCTAAAGAAAAAAGAGCACATGGTAAAAACGCTTAACAGTATTTTTGCAAATAGCCGCTCTATGCATGATTACTTTGCGCAGCTCGAAAAGCAAAATATTGAAATGTATAACCGGGGCAGTGCCATCGGCTTTATAAATAAAACCGATGGCAAAAAGTATCGGTTAAAAACATTGGCGCTTGAAGAACAATTCAAACACGTTGATGCTTTGCTCCAGCCGAGTGATAAAGCTCAGCAAGAATCGAAAACTAAGCAACAACAAAAAGAAGAAAAAAAAGATTCTCAAGAGCCAAGCACCGAGCAACAAACTAAAGCTGATGAACCAGAAAAACAACCAAAAAATGATAACCAAGAAACTCGCGATGATGCTGGTTCAGTAAAGGAAAAAACAGTAGAGCAAAATAAAGCAGACATTAAGAAAGCTAGGGCTGCTCATCAAAAGCCGGCTAACGCTAAGAGCAAGAATAAAGATAAAGGCATTGAACGTTAATTATTTAAAAACTGAAACAAATAAGTAGGTGGGAAATGGATATATTAGGTTTTTTCGATGGTTTATTTAGTGCCTTTTCTGCCGCACGTTCGGGCACAGGTATTGATGATGAACGTAATAAAAAATCATCATTAATTGAACAGAGCAACAAACAAGAAAATACGTTAGCTGCTCAAGCACATAAAGCAAAAATTAAAAAGGCTAGGGAAAAACAATCTAAAAGCACGCAATTTGAAAAGGATATGCGCTAGTGTCAAAAATTATCAAAGATACCTTTTCAGGCTTATTTAAAATTGGCTCTTTCTTCGCTAAAAATAAGCTGTTAGTAAAAGAAACTGGCGCAAGGTTTGCTATAGGCCGCGAGCTAGAGAATATGTTTTCTCCTTGTAACGAAGGTTTGCTAATTGATGGTGATGAAAATCGCATTACAGCGAAAGATTCATACGAACACTTAGCTGTGGTGGCCAAACCGGGGAGCGGTAAAACAACCGCTTTCATTGTTCCCAACATCTTTGAACTGGCTAATTCCAATTGTTCAATGATTGTGAACGATCCTAGTGGTGAGGTTTTTCATCTAACAAGCGGTCATTTAAAAGAGCGCGGGTTTAGAGTATTGAAGTTAAGCCCAGATGATATTGAAAATTCTTCAAAATTTAATCCATTTGCAGGATTAGATGCACGGCACACCATAGAGATTGAACAAATTTGTGCCGCTATTATTATGTCTAAATACAGTACTGATAAAGAGCAAATTTGGAATGACGGTGCTATTTCGATTATTGAGATATTGGCAAAATGTTTAGCTTACAGCCAACCACATAATCTAAATTTAGTTGAACTCAATTCGTTAGTGCAACGCTTTGGCAGTGATGGTTCAGGATTAGATGATTGGGTAGGCCAAAACTCCTATAATCCACTCTATCCAGACGATAAAAGCTTGGTCAATTCATGGATAAGCTTATTAACCACCAATGATAAAATGCTGAGTAGCTACATCACTATTTGTAAAACTGCCCTCAAGCAACTTGGCAACCCACAGGTGCAACAACTATTAAATGATGACACCTTAGAAATTAATAATATTCGCAAACATAAAACAATTATCTACCTGAATTTCCCAGAAGCACAGCAAGATTACTATCAATTCATCATTGACGTATTTTATTCAAGGCTATTTTCTGAAGTGATGAAGGCTAAACCCCATAAAACTGAGCTTGATATTTATTGTTTTCTTGATGAGTTTGGTAACTCATATATCCACAATTTCAGCACCATTATTAATAATGTTCGCAAATACCGTGTTTCAGTATCTTTAGTATTTCAAGGTATTGCTCAGCTCAAGCAAAAATACAAAGAAGACGGTGCTGAATCAATTAAAGCTGGCATTGGTAGTTTGCTTATATACAGAGGTGCAGATTTAACAACGACACAAGAGTTTGCACAAGCCATTGGTAAAAAGGTGATCAGCCAACGTGAAAATTTTACCAATGTTGTAACCCAATACAATGAATTGGATTTATTACCCGCTGATCAATTGCGTACATTAGGCAGTAACCAAGCTTTATACATCACCGGTAATTCACTACCAGCGGTTGTAGATTATGTTAACTTTTTTAATCATCCGCGTTATGCTCGTTTAGCTAAAAAAGAACCCGCTCAATGTAATGAGCAATCAATAACACTTGATTTTGATAGTAAGTTAAGGATTTAGACATGGGATTTGAATTTCAGTATATCGCCTTTTATTTAATTTTTGGATTTGCAGGATTATTTCTAGGTTGGTTTTTTAGAAATGGCATGTCCATTCTTGGCATAATATTTCTAGCCTGTGTTTATCCAATTATTCAGGTTTTATCCACCATTAACGTATTGCAATTTACACTTTGTTTTATTGCTGGTTTTTTAATTCATACATGGAAACCGATTTACCATAAATTAAAAAGCCTATGAGTGAATTAATATTTACAAACGCCCTAATCATTTTTGCTGGATATTTAGCAGGAAAGATATTCAAAGGCTTTAATCCTTTTTTAGTGGCTATTGGCTTACTGTTTTTATTAGGCATATCTCCAATATTTACTGAATCTGAGAACGAATATATAACCTATGCTGTTTTTGGTTTTGGTGTGATATTAAATTTTAATCAACCAATTACCCGCATGCGTTACTGGTTATCAGATTTTGGTAACTTTATCAGTTTACGTCGTTTAGCTACGAATTATGCTGACAATATAAGTCAACAAAAAGCAGAAGCTGAGGCTGAGTTGAATCGTCAAAAGCGTGAAATGGAAGAAGAAATTCGACGCCAAAAACGACAAGCGGAAGAAGATATAGCTCGACAACGCCGTGAAGCAGAAGAAAAAATTCGTCGGGATGCTGAAAACCTAAAACGCGAACAAGAAAGAGCTAAGGCTGAGCAAAAAAAACGTGATGAACAAGAGCGTTCGCGGCAACAGCAGAACCGGAGCCAGCAAAGCGAAAAACAACAAAGCCACTCTCAAAATAGACAGAGCAACTCACAAGATAGACACTCGACAAGTGGCAATAATCAAAGTAGACAATCACCTAACGGCGATACATCTCATTTAGATCCTAAAAGTTTTGCAGATGCTTGTAAAATTTTTGGAAAAGGACAGGGCTGTTCATTAAAAGAATATAGAGCTACTTACAAAAAACTAATGAATCAAAATCACCCTGACAAGGTTTACGCTAAAACTGGGTCTAAAGAAAAAAAAGATAAAGCAGAACAAAAAACCAAGCAATTGAATGTAGCTTGGGAAACAATCAAGAAAAAATTAACTTAAAACATTATAATAAAATTAGTTATGCGTAATTAATTAATGCCGATAATTCAAGTGCTTAAAAGTCAGGGGTATAATATGGGGTATCTATGGTAATGCCCGTTTAGATAATTCAATTAAAACAAGTGGTCAATCTCTAGATGAGTAGTGAGATGTAAAAACCTAATAAAATCAATGTATTAAGGCTTCTGTATTGTGACTCCATTACCATAAAGTATAATTATTTAAACGAAAGCTCGAATAGTAATATTCGGGCTTTTTGTTTCTGCCAATTGCTGTTTCTACTTTACGGTATTTGTTTTTATACCTTTATCATGCGCAGACACTAACCATCATCTTACTAAAGATAGTTTTTCCGGCCAAAGCTACTTTAAAGCAGGCAATGAAGTTGTTCTAAATTTTTATCTTGAAATGTGAGAAATCAATACTTAAATTTGATTTTCTATGGCGCTTTGGGGCACAAACCGAGTTAGATTTTATGTTCTAGAAATGTGTAAGACACAGAGGAATAATAAAGTTTCAATATTCTGAATAGCATGATTTCCTTCAATGCAGTCATCATTAAATTACAAAGCCGCACTCTATAAATTTAAATCTACATGTTCTAGTAATACCAGCTTTAATCATTGAAAATTCATAATAAGCAACTAATACTATTACTTTCCTTAACCTATTTTGTGCGGTGAGAATATAGAAAATAATTGCAACGAGTTATTATAAATAATAGAATTTTATTAAGTGATGAATGCAGACGGTGGTTCTGAATAGATTAGCATCATGACACTGATGATACACAATCCCTCATTTAGCTGACAGAAATAAACATAGCGGACTGGTTTTTAGTGAATAAAGGCAATCCTCTACTTGCTCATTCTGATCCATTAATATTTTCAGATAATTGGGTTGACGGCAACTAACAAAGTCTTAAGCGGTATTGTACTGTGGCATAACTAGGCTGGTGGGGTCCACCAAATCATGTCAGTATGTTAGTCACTAATTCTTACACGCTTATTCAATGCAGGTTAATTGTAAATGTCTAAAAATTTAGAAGGTATGTATTTTCAAGACAAAGCATTTGCCTTAGATGTTAAAAACTCTTGGCCTGCTTTAGGTAGTATCGTGAACATTATTGTCAATTCGACCTTAAAACTTGGTTGTGGCTCTAGAGAAAAATTATATCAATTAGCTCAATGGCCTATTCTTGGAGAGTGTAGCCCTAATGAATATTATCCAATAAGAGATGTTGTTCGCCTTATTCATGCTGCTGAGTATATGGCAGGAGATGTTGATCTTGCATTACAAACGGTCAAATACACCAAACCTGCTCATTATGGCTTATGTGGCTTATTAGCATTAACAAGTACAACAGTTTTAAACTTGTTAAGGATGCAAATGCAATATCGAAAGCTAATTGCTTGCTTTGGTCATAGTGCCACTTATTATCAAAATGGATGTTTTATCTATGAGTGGTCACCTATTACTGAAACTTATCAAAATACTCATTATTTGCAACGGGTTACATTTTTGACTTGGATTAGAATGCTTAAACAGCTCAGTGATGATAAATTTTCAGCGATAAAAATAGAGTTTTGTTTTCCTAAACCTCTAGACCTAGCAGAATACATTAGAGAGTTTGGCGAAAACATTAGTTTCTCCCATCCTACAACTAAAATATTTATAGAGCCTTCGATGCTTGAACTGCCCTTAAATCAGGGGAATGCAGAATTGAATGGTATGTTAAAAACTCTCGCTGCTCCAATATTAAAAAGTTTATCCCACCAATCTACATGTGAATCAAAAGTACGCATAGCGTTTTCTACGCTATTACCTAAAGGGGAAGGCAACTTGGCTTGTGTGGCGCAAGCTATTGGGTTAAGTAAACGTACTTTGCAACGTAAGTTGAAGACAGAGCAAACTAGTTTTGGTTTTGTGCTTGAAGGATACCGCAAAGAGCAAGTTGAATATTATTTGGTTGAAACAGAGCAATCTATTTTAGAAATTGCTCTGTTACTTGGTTACAGTGATAGTAACAGTTTAAATGTTGCCTTTAGAAATTGGTTTGATGCTTGCCCTTCAGAGTATAGAAAACGATTTAAGCAGCATAAAACAGTTATCCATTAATGCCACAATACTAACTCTCCCTCCTGCCATTGGCATATAGATCTAGTTAAGCAATGGTTTTTATTGTGTACTTAAACATATGTATTGATAACTTGGTTTGGTTTTTATTAAATATAGAAACGAAGTGATAAATGCCAATGGATTCCTGAATTTCTTATTTGTCACGTCCACATGATTCTTTGGTTATGTGTTTTGTTGTATCCAGTTGAAAATAGGTGCTTATATTTTTATTTGTTTTGATGTTTTTAATTGCTCACTTAAGTTTCAATCAGCAATTTGGCGTGATTTTCATACTTTTGTGGCATGATATCCCCGTTTGTATAACCAAAAATTATGCATAGTGTTTAAAACAAAAATAATAATTACACTTACAACACATTGGGGAAAACTATGAAAGTTAAATCTATTAAAGCTGTAAAACTATCATTAATTAGTGGTGCAGTATTATTAGCATTGCAATCTCAAACTGCTTTTGCACAAGATGAAGCAATAGAGCAAGCTCAAAAGAAAGAAAAAATAGAAACCATTACGGTCACCTCACAAAAAAGAATTGAACGTTTAATTGATGTGCCAATTTCAGTGACCAATGTCGGCAAGGAAGAGTTAGCTCAACGAGGCATTAAAAAGCTGATAGATATTGGCGACACTGCTCCTAACTTAACCATTAGCCAAGGTAGTGACTTTAATTCTAAAATTAGTATTCGTGGTGTAGGTGCCAATAGTCGCAATATCGGGTTTGATAGCCGAGTAGGGGTTTACATCGATGGTGTTTATCTAGGGCAATCACCGGCAATTAACCAAGGCCTAGTTGATTTAGAACGGGTTGAAGTACTTAGAGGCCCACAAGGTACCCTCTTTGGTAAAAATACCATTGCCGGGGCGATAAACTTAATCTCTCAAGAGCCAACCGATGAATTTGAAGGCTCGGTAAGTGTTAATTTGGGTAACTATGATACTCGTGATTATAATGTTCAAGTAAATCTTCCGCTTGGTGAGACTACTTTCGCAAAAGTCTTTTTAAACAAAGTCGAGCAAGAAGGCCATATTGAAAATAAAATGAACAACACTAAGTCGGGTGGGAAAGATGAAACCTCCGGCCGAATTAATCTATTGTCAGAATTAACGGATAAGCTTGAATTAAGCTTTAGTGCCGATTATGCCAGCCAAGACCGTTTGGCTTTTTCAAGTTTGGCCCTATCGGACCCCTTTGGTGGTCATCCTACGGATGGCCCATTTGGCGATATTTATCAGGGCACGGCTACTGATAAATATAAAACGTTTGAAAATGAAGATATGAGTGAAGATAAGACCGTGTGGGGCAGCTCAATCACGTTAGATTATACTTTTGATAATGACTTTTCAGTAAAATCAATCACAGCTTACCGTGATACCGAAATGAGTATTGGTATTGATGTTGACCATGGTCCTCTTGATATTCTTAATACTTTTTACACCGATGCTTATCAGCAAACCAGTCAAGAGTTGCAATTAATTTCTCCAGATAACTCAGCCTTTAAATATATTTTAGGTGCTTATCTATTTAGCTTAGACAGTACGACTGTACGAGATGCTCATGGTGGTGATGATATTGTGGTTTTTGGCGACCCACGCTTGCAACCTGGACGTCCAGCAGTAGCCATTGATGGCGCGGTTGAAACCCGTAGCCATGCCCTGTTTGCAAGTGGCAGTTATGATTTTAATGAAGATTTTGTCTTAGGTTTTGGTGTACGTTACTCGTCAGAAACAAAAAACGTTGATTGGACTATTGATGGTTCAAACTCAGGTTTTTTTAATATTGCCACGGGCACTGTTATTGATGAACGCACAGACACCAATGTTTCACCTTCACTAAACCTTAATTACGCTTTATCAGAAAATAGCCAAACTTACGCACGGGTATCAACGGGCTTTAAAAGTGGTGGTTATAACTTAGATTTTGTTACCGAAGAAGTTTTACAAGAAGGCATTGAATTTAATGAAGAAACAGTAACGAGTTTTGAAATTGGTTATAAAGCTGAGTTAATGGATTATAGTCTACGATTAAATACGGCCTTGTTTTATGCCCAATATGATGATTATCAGGTTAACCAATATATCGACTTAGGTGAAGGACGTACCGCGCTTTCCATTACCAATGCAGCAGAAGTAATCACCCAAGGTCTAGAGGTTGAGCTAGATTATCAAATGACCAGTGACTTTAAAATTAATGCGGCACTCGGTTTACTCGATGCGACCTTTGACAGCTTTCCTGGCGGTGGTGCTGGCGGCAGTGATGCCTCAGGCAATGAGTTGCCTAATGCGCCTAAAGTAACCTTAGGATTTGGACTTCAATACTATCAAGAAGTACCGGTATTATCATCAAGCATTATGTATCGCGTAGATTACAATTACACAGCAGAGCAATACTTTATGGTCAACAATGATGAAAATCATGAGTTTGCAAATGGTGAGACAGTCGATTTTGATAAAGCCGATAGCTTTAGCACGGTGAACGCACGTATTAGTCTGTTGAGCGATAATGGCACATGGGAAGTATCACTATGGGGACAGAACTTAACGGAAAGTGACCATATGGTAGAAAGCTTTAGAGACTTCTTCGGCACTGTGTTGGCAGGTTATGCTAAGCCGAGAACCTTTGGTATTGAAACTAAGTTTAACTTTTAACTTTAACATTTGAGCTCTCCTATCAGCTACGTTTAGATTACACAACGTAGCTGATAGGCCAATTGAAAGGCACCGGCAGGCTCATTTTAAGTTTTATATCAACAAATCTTAAAGAGAGAAATTCAATGAAAAAATTAACCGCACTTTCTATCAGTACAGTCTTTACCCTTACTATCTCCATTGCGGCAGAGGCCTGTACGTCGATAGCATGGCATACCGAAAAGTTTGGTGTCATCACTGCGCGCAATAACGACTGGAGCGAGAGCACCAAGCCTTATATCGGTACTATCCTTGCCGGAACAAAGCGCTACCTTCATGGCGTTAAATCCTCAGGGCAAACCTATCAAACTAAATATGCCATCGCGGGTGTATTAGCATATGGTGGTTTAGTTCATGATGGCTTGAACAGTGAAGGCATGAATATGAATGTACTTTACTATGGACCAATGACCATGGGAACCAAGGATGAACAAGGCGTTCTTTCACAGCTATCACTCGGGGAATATTTATTAGCAAACTATGCGACAGTTGAC